>JAZTXM010000001.1:0-39794 GCA_045636425.1 Clostridia bacterium
CCTTTGTTTTGGTTGTTTGTGGTGAATTAACTATAACACAAAGAAGTTTCACTTGCTATTATTTTTTACCGATATGTTTTTGTACGAGGTTTCCTCGTATGAAAATATATCGGAATGTAACACATCTATTGTAAACCTACATTTTATAAATTTCCATAAAACTCAACGAAAACAAAAAACGGCATAGAAAAACTATACCGTTTCAAAAAATATTATTCTCATTTTATTAAGGAATCTTTTTTATGGTAAATTCAGCTACTGACGAATCCTCCGATACAGTAATTTTTATTCCTTTGCTTTTGAAGTATTCAATATTACAACATCTGTTTCCGTTTACTTTTGATATGAATTTGGGATTTACACGGATTTCTGCCTCGCTTCGTCCCAAAAGGCTTTCCTCAATTCTGTTACGAATGTCACGGCTCATTACAAGCTCACCCAAGGAGGGATGGTATGCCCCTGCAATATAATTTTCCTTTAGCTCGGAGCAATCGGGAAGTCCTATACGAAGAACCGTCATTCCGCTTTCCTTAAAAAGCCTGTAAACCCCCGCCGATATCTCCACGGCTTCCTCTACGCCCTGCGGCATATATTCTCCGTTCTCATACATATGTGCAAGCTTTGTTCCGCGAAGAACAACCGTAGGGTATATACGGCTTTCCTTAGCTCCCAGTTCACTAAATCTTCGGGCGGTATACATGCACTTTTCCATGGTATCACGGGGAAGCCCCGTCATCATCTGAAGTCCCAATGTTGCTCCGCCTTTAAGTATAATCTCCGAGGCTTTTTCGACATCGAAGCTACTGTGTCCCCTGTTAGATGCCCGAAGCACCTCCTCATCCATAGACTGTGCTCCAAGCTCGATATTTTTAACACCGAATGAAACAAGCCTTTTCACAGTGTCCTCACAAATATAATCGGGACGTGTTGAAAGGCGAATGCTTCCGACCAAGCCCTTTTGAATATACTCGTTTGCAAGGGAGAGATATTCATTTTGTTTTTGGATGCTTATCCCCGTAAAGCTTCCGCCGAAAAAGGCAATTTGATTTGCTTTTTTTGTGCCACCCTCAAGATACTGCTCTATGATCTGCCTTGCATCCAAGAGGCTTGGGGCGGTGCTTTTTCCGCTGATTGTCCGCTGATTGCAAAAGGCACAGTCATTGGGACAGCCCTCGTGGGGTATAAATATAGGTATTATCATTTTTTCCTATCCCCTTAAAATTGGCTATAAAGAGGGGTGTAAAAATCTTATTTTTTACACCCCCGATTTCTTATTGCTCTGTTGAAACTTGCTCTATTTCGTCAATATAACCATTTTCGTCATATTCATCATATTCTTCATCTTCGATTATCATCTTACCCATAAGCATAATTATAATGCCGATAACAACGGTAATTCCGCTCCAGATGATTGCGTTGTGGTTAAAGGTATTGAGAAGCACCTCTGCCACATCTTTAAGAAGCTCACTGCGGGCATTAAAGAGTGCGGTTGTAAAATACCCTGCAATCCCTGTCATAAGACCTGCGATTATAATTGCCCATCCGATAATTTTATGAGCAATACCTTTACAGCTTACAATCACAAGTATAATCAAAAGTATCGCCGCAATAACAAGGCAGATAAGAGTTACCGTTGAAAACAGAATTGACGTAAGCTGTGTTTCCTCGGCATTCATCTGACGCATTATGTTTTCGCGTGAAAGGTCATCAAAGAAAGGAGAATTTTTTATATATGCCGCAAATTCTTTAGAGGCACTCTCCCCCACGTTTCTTCCTGTCAATCCGTAAATACGCTTGGAAGCGGAAAGAATCAAAGCCTCAACATTTTCCTCTGTGACACCCTGGTACTCATTTCCGAAAAGATAAAAATCAATAATATCGTGGGACAGCGTTGCCAAAAAGTGGGAATAGTTGGAACGCTTTACTTCGCGGGCTATATCATCATATGTAATAACATGGTCGGAGTTATCCCTTATGATATCAGCCAGGGCTGCTCTGGGAGAGCTGGGACTGAGATTAATTTTATCGGGCTTCTTGATTTTTCCTATTGTGAAAAGCTCGGGATTATTATTGCGGATTGCAGTTTCTATGGCATGCTCGGTTGTGTTCATCTTTACAAGAAGAGAGAAAACCATAGTTGTAACAACTGCCGCAAGAAGAATGAAAAGCCCTGCCGTTCTCGCAACAAAAACTGCTTTTCTAAGCTTTGCTCGTCTTTTTCTTGATTTCTGAGGCACCTGCTTCTTAGCCTTTTTTCCTGCTTTTTCAGCCTTTTTCTGCTCTTTTTCCCTGTTATATTTAGGGATGTTGATGGGAGCAGGAGCAAATTCCGAAACAAAGTCTGCCGTTTGATCCTCTATACTCTTTTGGGGAGCTTCGGGTGTCTGTACACTTGTATCATCAATATTTTCATTTACATTATTTTCTGTATTCATTATGCCACTTCCTTTCAACCATATTCCTATATATAATATCAATTTATGACAAATAAGTCAAGAAAAATTAGTGTTATTTACATTATCCTCCCATAGTATTAAAAAAAGCTTAAAATTTTCAACTTTTTTCGAACAAATGTTTGATTTTTGCTTTAATCTGTGTTATAATCAGTATATACTAAAATTTGGAGGGTGATATATTTGGCAGCAAATACAGATAAGCAGCAGCAAATATTAAGTTTTATAGAAAAGCAGGTATCCCAAAAAGGCTACCCACCCACAGTTCGTGAAATTTGTGAAGCAGTGGGGCTCAGCTCCCCCGCCACCGTTCACGGATATTTAAAACGTCTTGAAAAAAGCGGTCATATTATCAAGGAAAATGGAAGCTCGCGGGGCATAAGATTAAAAAATATCCCCACAAACATTTCATCTATAGAAAAGGAATATCTTGAAGTTCCCGTAATAGGCAGAGTAAGTGCAGGTCTTCCCATTCTGGCAGAGGAAAATTTGGAACGCACCTTTCCGCTTCCCATGGATTTTGCCAAAAAGAATGATGTTTACATGCTGAAGGTACGCGGCGAAAGCATGATTAATGCAGGAATCCTTGATGGGGACTATGTAATTGTAGAAAAGTGTGAGGTTGCCCGTAACGGAGAAATGGTAGTAGCACTGGTGGATGATAGTGCTACCGTAAAGACGTTCTATAAGGAGGAAGGGCATTTCCGCCTGCAACCCGAAAATGATTTTATGGAGCCTATTATTGTGGAAAGTGTCTCCATCTTAGGAAAAGTAGTCGGGGTATATAGATTATTTTAAAATTAAAAAGCAGCGGTGCAAAAAATGTTTTTTGCACCGCTATTTTTTAATTTTTAGCTACTAATTCCTCAATAGCATAACCAACTGTTTTTAACGCACGGTTGGTTTTTTTATATGCTTTTTTGATTTTTGTAGTATCGGGAGGATCCATCATCAGGCACATTGCTCCTCCCATCACTGCACCTGTGGCAAGACCTTTGAGAAAACCCGTTGTACATTTTTTCATATTAATCCCTCCTTATTTCCTACGGTATAATATTAGTATGGAGGTTTTAATATATAATATTCTCAATGTGTTTTTGGTAAATAACGCCTTACAATTTTTACCGCCAATGTACCTAATAACATTCCCAAAATTGCCCCGAAAAATACATCGGTGGGAAAATGCATATACAGATAAAGTCTGGAAAAAGAAATTATCACGGCTAACGCTATGGCATAAATTCCCATTTTTTTATGCTGTAAAAAAATTATTGTTGCACAAATTGCCGATGCCATGGTATGCCCCGACGGAAAGGAAAAATCATTGGGGGCGACAATAATAAGCTCTATCCCCTCTTTTATCTGAAAAGGACGCAGTCTTGCAAATGCAGGCTTTAGTATAAGGTTTGCAACAACAAGACTCATTAAAAGCCCGAGGGAAAGCATTATTCCCGTATGGCGGTATTTTTTACTGCACAAGCATACACACGCCAAAGCTATCCATATCCAGCCCGCATTCCCCAAAAATGTGAAAAAGCACATTATTTTATCCATTATTGGGGATGACATATATTCATGTATAAAGTCAAGAATTTTAAATTCAAAGCCAAGCATGACATTTACCTCCGCTTTTATTTTATAGGCCTTTTCTTAAATGTGCCTTTATGGAGTTCATACACATGGTCAAACCCAACCAGACGTAAAAGCTTCTTTGCTTCTTCAAAATAAAAATCCAAGGTATCTACGCTATGGCTGTCGGAAGAAAGCATCACCTTGCTGCCTTTTTTCTTAAGTATGTAAAGAAGTTCTTCTCCAAGATAGGGAGTTTTTCTTATTCCCCTTGCAATCGCTCCTGTGTTCACTTCAAAAATCACATCATTTTCTGCGGCTTGCTCCAGATATTTTTTGGCAATTTTCAGATATTCGGGATTATTCAGAAATCGTGTAACATCAATTTCATCATATTTTGTTATAAGGTCAAAATGTCCTACAATATCGGGCTTTCTTTCCGCAATATAGCTGACAAATGTACTGTAATAGACTTCGGCAAGCTTTAATGCATCGTTATCAAAAGCCGCCTGGCATTTTTTAAAATATTCATAATCTGAGTCAATAGGATAGTACTGCCCATCTATATTAAAATAATGAGAGCTTCCGATAATATAATCAAAATTTTCTCTCTGCACATAGGAGAAAGCATCCTCCTCAATTCCGCAGTAAATTTCTATTTTATCGCTGTACTTTTTTTTCAGCTCTGATATTTCTTCAATGTAAGCTTTAGTATCCTTCATGCAATAGCGTAAATCAAAAGGGGTATAGCCGTGCCCCGAAAATCCTATTGAGGAAAAACCTTTTTCAATCGCATATAAAACAACCTCTTCGGGCGTATTTTTCCCGTCGCAATATGATGTATGAGTATGATAATTAGTCAACGTTTTATTATCCATATATTCCCTCCGCAAAGAGTTTTTTAACGGCACTTACAACCGTTTTCATATAATAATCAAAATCACATACGGAATTTATTATACAATAATTTCAAAAGAAAGTATTTGCACAAAAGTATTTTTTTTTTGCATTTTTATCATTGATTTTCCAAGGCTTTCATGATATAGTGAGCGTGGAGGCGATAACATGGAAAATTACCGCGGAACTAAGCTTAAAACCACGATAAATATCGGCAAGCTCTACAGCGTGCATTATTTTGAATATCCTACAAATTTTAAATTCGAGGGTGAAAGTCACGATTTTTGGGAGGCTGTTTATGCCGACAAAGGTGACATTACCATTTTTGCGGAAGACAGTAAATTTGTACTTCCCCAGGGAAACATCTTTTTTCACAAGCCCAACCAGTGGCATACCCTGCACTGCTCTCCGCAAATTGCAAACAACGTGGTGATTATTTCCTTTGAATGCAACTCCCCCGATATGAGTTTTTTTGAGGATAAAATGCTGACCGTCGGGCAGGAACACAAAACAATTATTTCTAAAATTATTTCCGAGTACACGGGTGCATTTTCAACACCTCTTAATAATCCCTATACCACACGGATTACAAGAAAAAAGGAAGCAACCTTTGGTTCTGAGCAATTGGTGAAGCAATACATAGCCGAGCTTCTCATTTCTTTTATGCGGGGCATCGCGGCATCTCTTTCCCGTTCACAGATGAGCATTAACCGCGAGAGCGCTCTTTGCAACATGCTTGTTAATTATATGGTAGACCATATTACAGAGAGCATCAGCATAAATGAATTGGTCCGTTACAGTGGATTTAACAAAACCACCATTGCATCAGTTTTCCGCAACACGTTCGATATGAGTATTATGGAATATTTTATAAATCTGAAAATAGACCTTGCAAAAAAGTACTTACGCGAAGATAATTACAACATATCCCAAATTTCCTATATTTTAGGTTATTCAAGCATTCATTATTTTTCAAGGCAGTTTAAAAAAGTAACGGGGCTTAGCCCCGGAGAATATTGCTCATCAATAAAAGCAATAGTAGAAAAGAATGAGGGGTAAGAAATTACTCCTCATTCTTTTTATTCACTGATAAGCTCGTTATTTCTGCAATATTTAATTATCTCTCTTACAATCGGTCCGCAGGCACTTCCACCGTAGCCTCCGTTTTCCACCATTACGCAGAATGCAATCTGCGGATTGTTTGCAGGTGCAAAGCCAACGTACCATGCATGAGAGGTCTTTCCTTCCACCTGGGCAGTACCGGTCTTTCCGCCGAACTTAAATCCCGGAATCCTTGCACTCGTTCCCGTTCCTTCCTGAACGCAATCAACCATGTATGTTCTTATAAGGCGTGCGGCACGCTCGCTGCAGCCTCTTGCCAAAACTGCCCGCTCTGCACTGTAATCCACCTTGTTTTTACGCCTTGAAGTTTCTACAAGATATGGCACAGGCATTTTTCCGTCATTTGCTATGGCGGACACTGCCATAGCCATATGGAGAGGGCTTAATTTTACAGGCTCCTGCCCAAATGCCACTGATGCCATTGCCGCAGTATCACAATCCTTCAGATTGACGGTCTGCACCGAATTTTCTTCACGTTTAAGTATTGTTATACCGCTTTCTATAGTATTTAATCCATCAAAAGGAATCTGCTTTGTTACCAAAAACTTATCCAGGCTTTCAATCATATTTTCCTTGCCGATTTCCTTTGAAATCCCTGTGAAATATACGTTGCTTGATTTAACGATGGCTTTTCGCATGTCAGTCTTGCCCATAGCCTTTGATTTGTCATTCCCAAAAACTGCACCGCCTACATTAATTGAGCCTGTTTCGTCCATAAGCTCATAGTCCTCAAGTCCGTTATCAATAGCTGCCGCCGCAGTTATTATCTTAAAGGTGGAGCCGGGACAGAACTGATTGTTCACAGCGTCAAAACGGTAATCAATTTTTCCGCCTGTGCTTATGACCTTTTTCATTTCGTCAATATTGGGATTAAATGCATTTGAAGAATAAGCACAGTAAACCTCGCCTGTTTTGGGATTCATTACAATTACATTTGCATTTTTCCTATCACCAAAACGATTTTTTACCGTTTTATCCACAAGAGAGGTCAGATTGTGGTCAATTGTAAGATACAAATCCTGACCTTTGTTTTCAACATTCTTTCCCTTTTCGTAAAGCACACTAAGCATTGTAGGGTTGGCACTTAAATAGCTGTCATATACCTTTTCAAGACCGCTCCTCCCGTACTCTCTGCTGAAATGCCCCACTACATGGGCATACAGCTCGCCATAGGGATACACACGCTTTTGGAGATTGCCCTCCCCTTCGCTTTTTGCTAAAATGGTTTCCCCTGTTCTGTCATAAATTGTTCCGCGGGTGACCTCGTAAAGTCTGGGATTATGGACATCCTCCACATACTCCCTTGAATCAAATATTATAAAATAATTGAGGTGAAGTACCAAAACAAAGAAAAGAGAAAGAAGCAGTGTCATTGCACGGATAATACGCTTATTCAAGTTCATCCGATGTCTCTCCTTTCATTGAACTGATAGCTTGAAGTATTCCTACTATCATAAAAGTGGACACCATACTGCTTCCGCCTGCACTGATAAACGGAAGCGTAATGCCCGTAAGGGGAATTAAATTTGTAATGCCTCCCACGATAATAAAGGTCTGAATACCTATTGCCACACTAAGCCCTACACTTACTGCCTTATTAAATGGATTCGTTGTAGAAAGTGCTATTTTAAATCCTCGGTACACAAGAACAAAGTAGAGCATCAGCACGGCAATCCCGCCCATAAGCCCTAATTCCTCACATATAACAACAAAGATTGAGTCGGATTCAAGAGCATACAGATTTCCGGGAAGTGCGTTTCCTATTCCTCTGCCACTAAATCCGCCCGAAGCAACAGCCATGAGAGCCAGGGAAATCTGATACCCTTCGTCCTCATAAGTCCCCAGAGGGTCTCTCCACCCCACTACACGCTCCTGCACGTGGGAAAATACCGTTACCGCAAACATTGCCGCTCCCACAACTGCCAGTATGTTCAGCAAAAGGAAAGGCTTACTGTCACCGTATACATACAGGTACACAAGGTAAACAACGCCAAACACAAGAAGCGTTCCCAGCTCTTTCTGAAGAAGCAAAAACAAAGCACAAGTCCCTGCTATAAATGCAGAGGCCAACAGCTTTTTCCATTTTGCAGACTTAGGAAGCTTTTTTTTGCCCCTGCTTTTGGGTTCAAAAAAAACCGACGCCAAGCACATCACATATAAAACTCTGATAAATTCAGAAGGCTGCACACCAAAAAGCCAGTTTTTTGCACCATTAATTCTTGTTCCGAATATAAGCGTTGCCACAAAAAGTGCTACCGCACCCATGTAATAAATAAGCGTCAGCTTTTTAAGACGCTTATTAAGCACACGGTAAACCCACAATGCCGCAAAAAATGCCGCCACACCTACAATGTACCATACAAGCTGTTTTTTTCCTGCGTCACTGTTTAGTTGGGAAACCATAATAATTCCCACCGACGAAAGCATGGAAACTATAATAAAAAGATACGGGTCTCCCAATTTTAATTTTGCAATAATTACGTACGCAATAATACTTACAGTGCACATAATGCTTGACAGCACCATAATATCGTGAGAAGCGTTATTTTTGTTAATAATCAAAACCACTATTCCCAATGCATTAAGGAGCAGCAGGAGAAGCATCGGTCTTAGGTCATAAGTTCTCTTATTCATAATCACTTATTCCTTTTAGAATCTGATATGCCTTTAGGCAGTACAAAAAGGAAGTTTGACCTGCCCAATGAAATTTTATCACCGTCAAGAAGCTCAACAGCCATATCCCCCAGGGGTTCACCGTTTAGATATGTGCCGTTTGTACTGTCTAAATCCTCAATATAAAACTTTCCGCTGTGTTTAAAAATTCGGCTGTTCTTTGCAGAAAGATAGCTGTCGGCAATTCGGATATCACACTTTTTACCTCTGCCGATAATCTCACTCTCGGAAATTTCATAGCTTTCATCCACGTAAAAATCTAAGTTTCGCCTAAGATTTATCAGTTTCAGATATGCATCTGCCATACCGCCTGTTTTTTTCTTGTACATAATCCGTATATCCATATAAATCATGCGGATTATAACGAAAATAAACAGGTATATTATCAAAACAAAGAAGAATGTAAGAACCTTTGATAAAAGTCGTTCAGCCATTTTTTCTACCTCTCTGTAATATTATTCAAACCACACGGGAGATTTTGTATGCTCATCTATATGGTCTATTTTTTCATACGTTTCGGAGGTATAGTTCACTCCCTTTTTCTTAAGCGAGCCGTGACATCCCTCACGCACTAAATTGTATATTACTGCAAAAATCGGAACACTGCAAACCATACCCCATATTCCGAAAAGCCCGCTTCCCACAAGGATTGAGAAAAGCACCCAGAAGCTTGAGATACCCGTGGAGCTTCCGAGAATTTTAGGACCTAAAATATTTCCGTCAAACTGCTGAAGAAGAATTATAAACACTATAAATCCGATGCATTTTCCCGGCTCGGCGAAAAGAATCAACAGTGCACTGGGAATTGCTCCGATAAAAGGTCCGAAAAAGGGGATAACATTGGTAACACCGACTATAACGCTGATAAGTGCGGGATATGGCATGCCGAAAATAGTCGTTACAACAAAGCATATGACGCCGATTATTATGGAATCAAAAATTTTACCCGTTATGAAATTTCCGAATTTGTCATGTGTCATTCTGAAAAGAGCGATAACGCTATTAGCTTTGTTAATAGGCATTATGCTGTAGAGAACTTTTTTTGACTGTGCCGTAAACTTTTCTTTATCTTTAAGAACATACACAGATACGATAACACCGATAAGGACATTCAAAATCGCTGAAACCACATTATACAAGCTACTTGTAACCCCTGACAAAAGAGCATCGATGTCAGGCATAAGCTCGTGTATTTTCGATGTGATATTATTAACGTTAGATGAAAAACCATCAATTGTCTGCTGAAGGAAGGTTTCAACGGCAGGATTCTTCTTTATAAGGTCCCCACCCCATTCCATGGCGTGTGTCGCATATTCGGGAATGCTTACTATAAGAGATTCTATACTTTCCGTAATTTCAGGAAGCACCAACGCCAAAAGTGCATATATAACCGCAATGGCAAGCGACCACGCCAAAGCGACGGATATCATTCTTGATATATTATGCACACGCCTGCTCTTTTTCTTGGCAGCGGCTGAAACCGCAGGGAAAACAACACCGTGTTCAATCCAATTTAAAAGCGGATTAATAAGGTACGCCAAAATAAGACCGTAGGTTATCGGTGCAAGGCTTTTTGTAATTAATCCTAACACTCCCGAAACTACGCTCCAACGCTGAAGCATCATAAAGAATAATATACTTGCAATTATTGTAAGGAATGCTGTTATTCCCCAACAAAGATGTTTTTTCTCCCAAGGCAGTTTCATAGCTTTTCTCCATTCTATGTATATATATTATATCATACACCTATTTTTTTCCTATTACAAGTATGTAAACATAATTGTAATCTAATTGTTATCTTTTTTAAGTTTTTCGACGGTCAAGCTATTGAAAAGGACTCTTCTTTATGGTATACTTATAACTGATATTCTGCGAAAGGAGTGTATCATTATGGCTAAAGAGAAAAAGGAGCATATCACCTCTATCGGCGGAAGTGCCGTCATGGAGGGTGTAATGATGAAAGGACCCAAGGAAATTGCCACGGCAGTCAGAAAAAGCGACGGAGAAATCGTAATCGACAAGCGTGCGGTAAGTTCTTTGGTAACAAAATATCACGTTAATAAGATTCCGGTTGTAAGAGGTGTCTTCGCCTTTTTTGATTCTATGGTTTCCAGCACACGTGCACTTATGTGGAGTGCCGAGTTTGTAGATTTGGAGGAGGGAGAATCCGAGTCAAAATTCGATAAGTGGCTCAGCCGAAAATTCGGGGATAAGATTAAGGATATTGTAATTTACTTCTCCCTTATTATCTCCCTTATTTTTTCAATCGGGCTGTTTTTCTTTCTGCCTAATCTGCTTACGGGCTTTCTTCTGGGTAATGCTGTGGAAAACAACCTTTTAAAAACGTTAATAGAGGGTGTTATCCGCATCAGTATATTTTTAGGTTATGTTATCCTTGTTTCGCAAATGGAAGATATTAAAAGAGTTTTCCAGTACCATGGGGCAGAACATAAGACGATTTTCTGTTATGAGGCAGGGCTTGACCTTACCGTTGAAAACGCAAGGGGTATGTCAAGACTGCATCCCAGGTGCGGAACAAGCTTTCTTGTGTTCGTAATGATAATAAGCATTATTCTTTTTTCGTTCATTTCATGGAGCAATATATGGATAAGACTGGGGCTGAGGCTTCTTCTTCTCCCTGTTGTGGCAGGGCTAAGCTATGAAGTAATCCGCTGGGCAGGAAAGAGCAAGAGTAAGGTTGTATGCGTTATAAGTAAGCCCGGTATGCTGCTTCAAAAAATAACCACCCGCGAACCCGATGACAGTCAGCTTGAGGTTGCTATTACCTCCATGAAAGCGGTTCTTACGGATAATAAAGAGGACGACAAATGGTAAGAGAGCTTTTAAACAATGCGGCAAAAAAGCTTTCATGCAGTGAAACTCCCCTGCTTGATGCACGGGTGCTTCTCGCCAAAGCGATGAATAAGGAAAACGCCGCACTGATTTTTGAAACCCCCGACGATGTCCAGAAAGAAGCCTTTGACACCTACATTGAGCAAAGGGCAAAGGGTGTACCCGTGGCGTACATTTTAGGCGAAAAGGAATTTATGGGGCTTCCTTTCAGGCTGAATGAGGACACGCTTATTCCCCGCCCCGACACGGAATGTCTGGTGGAAAGAATTCTTGAGGAATGTACCTTTCGCTCCCCCAAAATCCTCGATTTATGCAGTGGCAGCGGATGCATAGGTATATCCCTTGCAAAATTTATTGATAATGCAACATGCGACCTTACGGATATTTCGGAAAACGCATTGAAGGCGGAAAAGGAAAACGCCAAGCTTAACCAGGTTGAAAACAAAGTAAAAATTTTCAGGCTTGATATACTGACAGATGAGATTGAAAAGGGCTACGACATAATAGTTTCAAACCCGCCCTACATCAAAAGCAGTATTGTACCCACTCTTGAGGTAAGCGAATATGAGCCTTGCCTTGCTCTTGACGGGGGCAGTGACGGGCTTGATTTTTACAGGGTAATTGCCAAAAAGGCATATGATGCACTTTTCACGGGCGGTATGCTGGCACTGGAAATAGGCTATGACCAGGGGAGCGAGGTAACGGAGCTTTTAAATGACTTCTCAAAGGTAAGCTTATATAAAGACTACGGAAATAACGACAGAGTAATAATTGCAATAAAATAAAGGAATTTGCCATCATACCTTGGCAAATTCCTTTATTTTATTTACTATTTACGAAGTTCTTTTTCTGCCTCATTAAAAATTTGAGGAACGGTGTATATATCGCTGTAGCTTTCTGCCTCAGCTTCATTCTGAGGAGGTCTGTACATAAGCCCTGTACACTCTGATGCGGAGGCCACTGCATCCGTATCAATCAGCTTGTCATAGAAAGAATCCTTATCAGGAGAATCATTTCTTTCAAGTATCGGTCTTTCTTCCATATCAATCACCCAATAACAGTATTGGTCTTTCTTTTTTGAAATATACAAAAGGATGGAAAAATAGTACAGAACGGACAAACTGAGTCAATGCGAGTGTCCGCCCTCGCATTGAGTACCCGAAGCTGTATGTGTATACAGCGAGAGGCGAAGTTTGTTCGTAGTTCGTTGACATAAAAAAGAGGAAATCCGTAAATTTTACGGATTTCCACCAAGATTTTTTATTTTCGAATGTTTAATTCTAAAAAGTATAAATATCACGTCAACGAACGGTCGGTGCTGTTTTTACATTCTTTAAAGCTGATTTCTGATGATTTTTCCGCTTGTTGTTTTGGGAAGTGACTCGCGGAACTCAACAATTCTGGGGTATTTGTACGGTGCGGTGTGATCCTTTACGTACATCTGAATTTCTTTTTTAAGCTCCTCGCTGGGGACGGTGTCTTTTGTAAGAACAATGCTTGCCTTAACTACCTGTCCGCGGATTTCATCGGGAGCAGCAGATACGCCGCACTCTACAACATAAGGAAGCTCCATAATAACACTTTCGATTTCAAAGGGTCCTATTCTGTAGCCCGAAGATTTGATAACATCATCAACTCTGCCTACATAGAAATAGAAGCCGTCCTCATCACGATATGCTACATCGCCTGTATGATAAAGACCGTCGTGCCATACTTCCTTTGTCTTTTCTTCATCCTTGTAATATCCTTTAAACAAACCGCAGGGCACACGCTCGCTCGTACGGATAACGATTTCACCGTTTTCACCTACGTCAACGCTGTTTCCGTCGGGGTCAACAATGTCAACATCATAAAGCGGAACGGGCTTACCCATAGCACCAAGCTTGTACTCTCTGCCGTATAGATTACCGATAAGACAGGTGGTCTCCGTTTGACCGAAGCCCTCCATAATCCTAAGCCCTGTAAGGTTTTTAATCTGCTTGTAAACTTCGGGATTAAGTGCCTCACCTGCTGTATTTGCATGCTGTACGGAGGACATATCATATTTGGAAATGTCTTCTTTCATAAGCATTCTGTACATTGTGGGAGGTGCACAGAAGGTTGTGATACCATATTCGGAGAAAAGCGGAAGAATGTCTGCCGCATCAAACTTATCAAAGTCGTATACAAAAAGTGCTGCCTCGCAAAGCCACTGACCGTAAATCTTACCCCATGCGGCTTTTGCCCAGCCCGTGTCGGAAATGGTAAGATGAAGTCCCTCGGGGTCTACGCAATGCCAGTAGTTTGCGGTGTGGAAATGACCGAGAGGATATGTGTATGCGTGAAGTGCCATTTTGGGATTACCCGTTGTACCCGAAGTGAAGTACATAAGCATATCGTCATTTCCGCAGGGTGTATCTTCTTTTCTTTCATAGGTATCGGGGAAAGCTTTGTATTCCTCGTCAAAATCTCTCCAGCCGTCCTTTTTGCCGCCTACTATAATCTTTTCACGCAGAGTTTTTGCATTTTTTGCTCCGTTTTCTGCACGGTCTGCAATATCGTCATCCGCAGTACAAAGGATTGCATCAACACCTGCGGCATTGTAGCGATATTCATAGTCATGCTCCTGGAGAAGATATGTTGCAGGGATTGCAACTGCACCGATTTTATGAAGTGCCAGCATCGCAATCCAGAACTGGTAATGACGCTTTAACACAAGCATTACCTTGCTTCCCTTTTTAATTCCGATTGATTCAAAATAGTTTGCACAGCGTGCAGATTCACGCTTGAAATCGGCGAAAGTAAATCGACGTTCCTCTTTATTCTTTGAAAGATGAAGCATTGCAAGCTTTTCGGGCTTTTTGTCTGCAATGGCATCAATTACATCAAATGCAAAGTTGAACTTTTCCTCATTCTTAAATGAAATCTTTTCAAGACAGCCGTTTTCGTCCTCAACGGTTTCAATAAAGTTATGATATACTCTCTTATATTCGCGGTGAGGCTTGTAATTTGTTTTAACAATAGACTTTTCTTCTTTTGTTTCCTGCTTTTGTCCGTTAAGAACGATTGCGTAGAACTCGCAGTCCTGACCGCCTACCGCAACCATTCCGTGAGGTGCGGAGCTGTCGTAATAAATGCTGTCACCTGCGTGGAGAATCTCGCTGTGTCCGCCTACCTGAACCTTGAGCGAGCCGCTGATAACGATGTCAACCTCCTGACCATCATGGCTGGTAAGCTCTATATCGCCACGCTCTGCACTTTCATCATATATGGCATGAACATAAAGTGGCTCTGCCACTCTGCCCTTAAATGCTGATGCAAGGTTATAGTAAATCATGCCGTGTGCCTGGTCGATTTTCTGACCTTCGCCACATCTTGTCACCGTGAAGGATTTAAGATTGGAGCTGACACCCTCGATAATGTCTGTGACACCTACCTTAAAGGCAAGTGCACATCTGTAAATAAAAGCAAAGCTAAGGTCATGCTTTCCTTCCTCACATGCTACATACTCATCACGTGAAACGCCTGTAAGCTTCGCCATTGTTTCAACGCTTATTCCGTCTATCTGGCGAAGTTCTTTGATTCTGGCGGCAACTTCACTGATTTTAAAATCAAGACCGGTCATCATTGTTTCTTCCATTTTTTATACCTCCTGCTTTGGAACATAAAAAAACGCCCCAAAGAAATTCTAATCCTTGAGACGAGCATATTACCCGCGGTACCACTCAAATTGCATCGGGCGTTACCCCGCTGCCCCTTCAGACTCCAACAAGCCCTATGCACTGACGCAGCATTCTCGGAAAGGGTCTAATCACTTCTCAAGCTTTCTTCCTTTCAACTCAGGAGCTACAGCAATCCGCTTCACTTTAGTGCCTCACACCTGCCGACACCTCTCTTGAAAGATTCACGGTTACACTCTCCATCATCGTTTTTAGGTATTAAACTATTTGTTATGATAACACACAATTTTCTCTTTGTCAACTATTTTATTTTTCATAGCCACCCATACTTCGATTTTAATTGACAACATTCGCCTTTTATGTTATAAATAAGGTAGATACTATTTTGCGAGCAGAAAGGTTGTGTCAGTCACTATGAAAAAACTTTGCGCCTTATTAATATCCGCATTGCTTCTCGTAGCGAATGTACCTGCGCATGCATATGAGGATACGTTTGTAAACTTCCTCGTTAACGGAAATAAGGTTGATTTCCCCTATTCCCCCTTTGTGCGTGATGGCATAGCCTATGTTGATGCAAAAGCACTTTCAAAAGCACTTGGTCTTGAATTTAAGACTTTTGATGAGCATCACAGCATCACAATCAGCAATAAACGCACATCCGTCTGCTTTGTTCCCGACGAACAGTTTGCAACCGTTTCCGACATCACAGGGCAAAGCGATAAAGAATTTTATTTCAAGCTTTTGACCGCGCCTTGTCTTTACGCCAACGGAAGCTTCATTGTAGCGGCAAGGGATATTTCAAATATTTTCGGTTATTCTTTGGGATTTGATGTAAGCACACAGACGGTCTATTTTGGTTTTGCACCCCAGATGATTTCACAGGCAACACGTGATGCCGTGGCGGCGAAATCCTATTACTTCCAGAATCAGGCGGAATTTAATCTTCCCTCAAGCGGAAGCGGCTATTGCTGGGTATGCTCATATGCCATGGTTCTTTCTAATCTGACAGGGACAAGGATAACACCCAATGACATTGCGGCAATTAACCTTACCAAAACTTCAAGCGGCGCTTATTGTTATCACAGCGAAATCGCTACGGCGTATAACGTAAAATTTGTCCCTGCACTTTCAGTTTCAAGTCCCTACTATGCAGGAAGAGACAGCGTTTCGGGAGGTACATATATTCAAAACCCGGAAAAGTCCGATGCAGTTGTAAGAGAAGCTTTGAAAGAGGCACTCGCACTTCACCCCGAAGGAGTTATGGTGCGATATGCGGGATATCCCCATACAATGGTTGCAGTAGCGGCAGAAAACGGAATCATTCTTTTTAATGACCCTGCCCCCACCTCCTCTAATTACTCCGAAACGGGCAGCTATCAGGGAGTACCGTTTATGGAAACTTGTGTGGCGAAAAAAGGCTTTGTCCTTTCCGATATAACATTTATACAAGCTATCGATTAACATAAGTAAAGAAGGTTTTTGCAAAAGCAAAAACCTTCTTTTTTGTACGTTATAAATTTATCTATTGTTGATAATCTTAGTAAGCTCAACAGGATCAACAATCTTTCCGTCCTTATAAACACGCATATTGCCTGATGCAATTTCATCTATAAGAATAACTTCGTTATTGTTATAACCAAACTCAAACTTGATATCCCAAAGGTCGAGGCCGAGAGTCTTAAGGTCGTCTGCCACAATCTTTGTAATGGCAAGTGTCTGCTCCTTCATGCTTTCAAACATTTCGGGATTCATAACGCCCAGTGCCGCAAGACCTTCACCTGTTACGAGCGGATCACCCTTTTCGTCATTCTTGAAGGTACATTCAACATACCCGCCCTCAAGAGGTGTGCCGTCTTCTATATATTCTCCGTATCTGCGGATGAAGCTTCCTGTTGCAACAAGGCGGCAGATAACTTCAAGGCCGTGACCAAACACTGTAGCAGGAAGAACCTCCATAGTTGCTTCGTCGATATTTGCACTTACATAGTGAGTCTTAATGCCTGCCTTTTTAAGCAGCTCGAAATAATAAACAGAGGTTTCAAGATTTGCCTTACCTATACCTTCAATTGTAAGACCTACAGAGTTTTCACCGGGGTCGAATACGCCGTCTTTGCCGGTACAGTCATCCTTAAACTTGAGCATTACATTACCATTGTCAAGCTTATAAACATCTTTTGTTTTTCCCTGATATAATTTTTCCATAATAAAAACTCCTTCGTTTAACATATGAGAATATTTTAACACATATTTTTTTTCATGTACATATTTTTTTTGAAAAAAATAAATTTTTTTCGTCTGAGACAATGTACAGCACACTATTTTATTTCTGCCTCTGTAAATCCTTCGCCTATTATATGCTCCGCTTCGGTGGCTATTACAAAGGCATGGGGGTCCTCGCTGTAGACGATTTCCTTAATATAATGGTACTCCCATACACGCACCACACACATCAGTATTTTAGAAGGCTCATTACTGTAACCACCGCTTCCGTTTATGAAAGTAACTCCCCTGTCCCTCTCATTTAAAATACGCTGTGCTATTTTTTCACTGTGCTTTGAAATTATAAAAAGGTTTCTCCCCTTTTCTCCTCCGTAGACGATATGATTTATAACACTGCTTTGGGCAAAAAGCGTCACTACGGCAAAAAGAGCTGATTCAACGTTTTTAAAGACAAATATTGATGCAACAATTATAACGGTGTCAACTAACATCAACGCTTTTCCTATAGGTATATGGGGGTATTTTTTCTCCACTAAATAGCCGACTATATCTGTACCTCCCGTAGAAGACCCCTGCTGAAAAACAATTCCAAGACCCCCGCCCGTGCATATTCCGCAGAATATGGCACCGAGCATTCTGTCCCCCGAAAACTGCGGAAAAAGCGGAGTAACCACATTGTCAATAAGGAAGGTATATATCAGCACCGTACTGAGAGTTCTTACAAAAAATCTTTTTCCTATGAATTTGTACGCCACAGCAAGGAGCGGAATATTTATAAAAAGAGATATAAGTCCCACAGGAATCCCCAAAAGATATTTCACCATAATTGCAATTCCGCTGACACCGCCGGGTGCAATATTAAGTTTTTCGGCAAAGGAGTATATTCCCACGGCAATCAGCAAACAGCCGAGCGTATCTGTAAGTATATCTTTAAATAATTTTTTATTCATTCCTAACTAAAAAAGGATAACATTTTGTTATCCTTTTTATTCTCCGCATTTATTTAAGGTTAGTGTTTCTCAAAAAGCCTGCGTTTATTCCCAAACTTTTACCAATTATCTTTTTCTGCATATTTACACCCATCATCTACGATTATTATATCGTAAATAGTGGGTGTTATTTGGGGCATGAATGGTTTTTCACAGTGTATCAACTACACAATATTACGCAAATTTGCAACCCGTCAGTCTTCGGTTTTACCACAATTGTTATATATTGGTTTTGAATTGCAGATTAGTTCATATTCTAAATCCTTATGCGGAATTGCATATATCTTATATGATTTAATTATTTTAACCGCATCTTTAATCTTTTCTTTTGCTGTGTCGTCATATTTTCTTGAACCCGATAATTTCTTTGCAATCGTCTTTCCAAGCGTATTACCTGTATCTAATGGTTTTAAATATTGTTTCAACCTGATTTGAATAGTACGAGCATATGCACTTCCAATATATACAACAGTGTCTTTCTTATCACAGATCATATATACACCCTTAAAATCAAAAACATTCAAATCGTTGAAATCACCTGAAACAATGTTATGAAAATTAGATAGTATTTCTTGTATTTTCATTATTTTTCCTCACCCATAATCATATCTCTATACGAACCAAATATAAATTCTTCTTTAACTTCTCTTATAAACTTTAAA
Organism: Clostridia bacterium; assembly: GCA_045636425.1. Taxonomy (GTDB): domain Bacteria; phylum Bacillota; class Clostridia; order UMGS1883; family UMGS1883; genus UMGS1883. The sequence goes on from JAZTXM010000001.1 coordinate 19,098, forward strand.
TCTGTCATAAGTCGGTATATTGTAATAGCCAAACCGCCAATATCCAATTTACTAAAATCTTGCGTAATCGCTGTTACGGCTATATTACTACCAGATGCTATCAGATTTGAGTAAGATAGTATCTTTCTTGTCCTTACCTCATACAATTTTCTATCGTTTTCTGTTTCACCATCGTAAAAAAGACTGTGAATACAAGAAATTAACTGGTTGATAAGAATAGAAACCGCAGCACCTCTTGTAATACTATACATGTCAATGTGCCATTTTGATATCATATCTCCAGCAAGTTGATTACTAACTGTAGATATAATTGGAACCGGTAAGCCTTGTTTTGTGAAATAATCACTTCCAAAATGTACTGCCTGCCTAACAATAGCAGCACCTAAAAGCATCGGTTCATTCTTACCATATTCTACTGCTTTTTCAAGCATACCAACAACACCCAACGGATAGTGTCTTATTATAGTCATATTTGAAACCTGATATGTTTCTAAATTATATTTTGTAAGGGAATTTGTCATAATGTTAGCTGTTCCAAATATCCATCCTAAAATAGGATCGTGCCCTAATGCTCTATACCTGTGCGTTGTTCCACCAATTTCTGTCCCCGTTATATGCGATCCTGTTTTGATAGCATCGTACGGCACACTTTGAAGCAATACATCTTGCCATTTCAGAGGAGCAAGTGTTTTAACAACTCCTTTAATTACTTTATCTCCTTGTTTGTCATTCAGTCTAAATTTATCATTTGATATCAAGTATTGCCTTGCTATCTGTAGGCCTACAGCAAGAAAAAGAAATGTAGCATCTGTAGCTGTAAGTTTAGTCTTTTCACAAAACTCTCTATCGAGGTCGTCTAATATCATCTTTGTGTTTAATGCAATATTCTCGACTCTTTTTATCTCAGATATTTCCTCATCTATCTTTTTAATTGTACTATTAAAATCACTATTAATACCTGCTTTTCTTTTTATAAGCTCATCGTACCCCATATTATTCTCCAATCATCAGTTTTATCTCTGCTATCCTCTACACCTCATATGTACCTTTTAGATTAAATTGTTTTACTTTCCAACAATTAATTCTATTTGTGCAATATCAATTTTTATTAGTGCTATTTCATTTAGTATATCTGTTATCAATGTCATCGCTCTCTTTGTTTCTTTATCACAGTTCTTCTTCAATTCTGCTATCTTTTCTTTTTCTTTTTTAATCTTTTCTTCAAAGATTGTTCGTGCTTCTTCATAACCTTCAATCTCAGCTTTGTTAAACTTATATTTTTTAAACAACCATGAAAAATCCAGCACAAACATACCTAATGCTTGCGTTATTTCTACTCCATACTTTTCTTCTATTTCATTAGATTTTTCACTTCTTATCTTCTTTAATCGTTCCTTTTCTTCTTCTAATCGTTTTAGTTTTTTTAGAAGATGATCGGTATATTTATCGAATTCAAACCTATTACTTTCGTGGTCTTTTTTTAGTTTTGTACATTGTCTGCGCAAGCTTGCCAATATAGGTCTAAACTCCTCCGCAGCACGAGCATATCCCGCCTTTTTTCCTGCCGTTACAGGATCCTTAGCTTTCCAAGGATGCAGTGAAATATCTATTTCTCTTTCCATTTCTATTTGAATTTTCTTTCTCTCTAACCATCTGGTAAAACTGTTTGACATATTGATTCCTCACTAACATTTGAACTTCCATTAACATTTAATAGTATACCATATATTTTTATTTCTTTCAATAATTCGACATGTGTTTTCTATCATGACTATTAAAATTTCTATTATGATTTTTTCCATTCTTACTAACGGAACTAAGCCCCACTACTTGGTGGGGCTTTTGTTCATTAGTATCTTGTTTTCTTATTGCCATATATTTTTCAATTATGCCCATTCCAATGTGCTAATCCCAATTCCCGATTTATAATCCGATTACTATTATGGTGATAAGACATACAATCTTACAGGAATTACTATTGTTAATACAAGTGAAAGTTCAATCATCAAACTTTTTAATCTTCGTCTTCTTCATTTTTTAACTCCGTATACTTTTCTTCAGCTTCAATTAATTGCGAATATACTTGATGAATCAGATTATCTATTGGCTTTGATATTTCTTCGCATGTTATCTTATCTTTAGGCTTTTCAACAAAATCGCATAGTGCTTCCAAATGAGCAGTAATCTTTTCCCAATTCGAGAGTGTGTCTTTATCAGACATATCAATTTCGATCTTATATTCCGGAATATGAATTTCAGGGATATCAATTATGAAATATCCTTCTGCCATTTCTTTTTCGTCAACTACATTTTTATATTTCTCGATCAATGATTCAGTGCCATGTTTCTCGACCTGTATTGCTATCTTTTCAAGGGTATCTTTGTAATCTTTTCTTCTTACAGGAAACAAGTCAAAAACTCCACATAATTTACCAAAAAACTCTTCTCTGCTGCATGTCTTTCTTTCGTGATAATACAAATATGCAAACTCTATGCATATCTCCATTATCTCCTTTGGATGTTTCATTTCGTCCGGATACTCGTTGTAATCAATATGTTCCGTAAGACATTGCTTCAGGTCGACCTTTTGAACCGACATCAATGGTGCAAATAACCTGCTTGGTTTTATCCGGCAATCATATGCTTCAAGCACTGTACAGAAAAATTCATCTTCTGTTTTCGTGATGTCCGGTTTACTCTGTTCTTTTGTCATTTCAGCCGCCAGCTTAATCAAAGACTGCATTAGAAATCTTTTTTCTTCGTACTCTAATTTAATTTTTGGCATAAAATAAACCCCTTTCGTATCTGGTAACTCCATTATACGAAAGGGGTATGGACAGTTATTGTCCAACAAAAAAATATTTTATAAAATTTTTACATTATCGCCTTGTGTCCTTAACCACATCAAAACACCATCACCGTAGCATTCTGCTTTGATTGTTGTTTTATCACTGTCCTGTGCAATAATTTCCGCTGTGGGAATTCTATCAAGTATTGCTTCAAGAGAAGGACCTGAAAACTCAAATTTAATTGTTTTAAGCGGTCCCGAATACATAAACTGCACTCTCTTGCGGAACTCACCTTCTTCAAATCTTCCCGAATAAGGAATTTTGAATTTTTCTTCCGAGCACTTCACATCTGATATCCTATCGACACGAAAAACCGCCGGATAGTCTTTTGAATCATCTGCAAACCAGGCAATCAGATAGAAATAATATTCCGAGAACATTATTGCAAGTGGTTTTACAACTCTGTGTGTCATCTTATGATCCTGTCGTTCATAATCAAAAGTTATTACATTCTTGCTATGAATGCACTCACTTAATTCCCAAATAGCATTTAGTAGTGGCTTATTATGTTTAAGCGGAATGTAATGGAACTTCTCGTTGAGAATCATATCTTTTATGTTCATTCGAGCTGATGGTGTTGCCTGAAGCAGAAGCTTGTCTATTAAGCCTTCAATTTCATCCTTGTTGTATGCTCTGCTTTCAAGCAATATCTTTGATATTCCGAGTATCTCTTCGTTTGTGAGGAATTCCTTATCCTTTTTCACAAGATAATATCCGTTCTTTACATAGCTGTACTCAACGGTAATATCATCACCATTTTCATAACATTCCGCAAGATATACACGAAGATCTTCGATATCCCTTTGAACTGATTTTTCGCTGATTCCAAATGCATTTGCGAAGTCTTTTTTGTTTACAGTTTCTCCTCGGTTGAGTCTTTCATACAGATTCAACAATCGAAAAGCTTTAGCATTATCTAATTTCAAAATTATCACCTCACAAACCATTATACACCAAAAGATGGACAGAAAGCGTCCATCTTTTGATACATCACTTATTTACTTTCAAAATACATTTCAAGACCGTTTACTATTCCATTTACCATTTTATTTTGATAATCCTCTGTTTCCATAAGGCGGTCTTCATTGGGATTTGACATAAAGCCCATTTCGACCAATATAACAGGCACAGTGCTCCAGTTAAAGCCTGTCATATCATTACGAACAGATATGCCGCGGTTAACTGCGCCTGTAGCTTTTACAAATTCTGCAAGCACCTTTTCTCCCGCAAGACGGCTCTCGGAAATCAGAGCAGAATCCTTTATATACTGATTTCCCGGAACAAGCACCGACACTCCGTGTGCCGATGTATTTGTACTTCCGTCAGCATGAATTCTGATGGCAATATCTGCCCCTAAGTCATTCGCCATTTGTGCACGGTCAACGTTTGAAACATCACATTCGTGGGTGGTTCTTGTCATATGAACCGTCACGCCCTTTTCTTTAAGTGCATCACGAAGCTTAAGTCCTACAGCGAGATTAAGCTGTTCCTCCGTCTGATTTGCACCGGCTGTTCCCGATACAAATGCCGCTTTCATCTGACTGCTTCCGGGTGCCATAGGTTCCTGCTTTGTATAGCTGTTGATGCCATGCCCCGGGTCTATTACAATGACTTTTTCACTAAGAGGTGAGGTTTCGGTTTGTTTCTCTTTTTGCTCCTGCACATTTTGAACGGGAGGTACAATTTCATCTTGCTCAGGCTTCTCTTTGCCTTTTTTCGCCACATTACTTCCGCAGCCCGAGGCAATCAGCATTGCCGCCAAAATAAAACCAAGTGCCTTTTTCATTATCTCCAACCCCTGCTTTCTTCATATTCCACCAAAAAGTCCTTGTTTGCAAGCTCGATTTCATTGAGCTCTGCTTCGCTGAAATAAGGATTGGGTTGATACCATTCTTTTTGAGAGAAATATTCCTGATATGCCTCTGTGTTAAACACATATCCGTGACGTGCATAGATCTCGTTTCTTATAAGTGCAACCTCTTCTTTTGTTTTGCCTGCTAAATCATCATTAGTTATATACTCCCTGTCACTTGGGAACAAATATTCTTCCTCTTCTTCGGAGGCGATATATTTTATTTTTACGGTTCTTCTCTTGTTAGTACCGTTATCATCTGTAAGATCTATCCTGAAGGAGTTCTCTCCCTCCTGAAGCTGCACCTCTTCAGACCAGTCAATTTCTCCATCCTCGGCAGATATTATACCAATTTCCTCATCATTGATACTTAAAACAGCATCAGCTCCGGATACCGAAGCACTGCCTGAAATTACATATGTATCCTCCGTAACCTCGGAATCTATATCATCCACATTAAGCATAAGGCGATTTTCCGTTACCTGTGTGGGTTTTTCCGCATTTGGGATGTCTGTATTTTTGTTATCTTTCTGCATGGTGATAACAAGGAAAATAATGACACCTATTAAAAGTGCCGATATCACACCTAAAGCCACGTATAGGGGGGTGGATTTTTTCTTCTGCTTAGGTATATATGTAGGCTTCGGAGCTGTAGCTTGGGGTCGGGGATTGTTTACCGCACTTTGAATTTCAAGCTTATTTCCGCATGAGGTGCAAAAAGATGCCCCCGGTTTCACCTGTGCTCCGCAAGAGGGGCACGCTGGGCTTTTCTGTTCCTTTTTAACAGGTGCTCCGCAAAACGTACAAAACTTTGTGTTTTCTGAGATTTCGCTGTTACAATTACTGCATTTCATTTAAATTACCCTCTTTCTTTAAATTACCTTTTTTCTTTTTCCGCATAGCTGTGGGTGATACCTGATAAGCTTCTTTAAACACCCTTAAAAAATTTGTAAGAGAATTAAATCCCGAAGCATAGCATATTTCCGTAACGGGAATATTGCTTGTAAGCACAAGCTTTTTGGCATGCTCAAGCTTTAGCGAATTAAGATATTCCTTATAGGTTTTCCCCGTAGCTTCATGGAAAAGTCCGCTGAAATAATTCTTGTTCAATCCTGCTACGGACGCCACCTGCTCAAGAGTGGGGTTTTCCCTGAATCTGCTGTGAAGATACAAAACGGATTTTCTTATTGCATCGTTTTCCCCTATACTACCGTAATCTTGGGAAAGGTCACATTTTCTCAGTATCATGATAAAAAGACATTCCATAAGATTTTTTATAACAGAGTCGGAATAACTTGCCGTATTCTCAAATTCATAGAGCATCTGCGAAATCATAAATTCCGTAGTATGAAGCTCACGCTGACTTAGCCTGAATATAATATTTTTATCAATGCTTAATATTTTCTGCAAAACATCTTCATCCAGCATTTCCTCACTGAACATAATATTATATACTACTGCACCCTCGGTTTCTATACTGTGAAAATCCGTAGGATTGAGAAGATAAATATCACCCGGCTGCATTTCATATCTCTGTCCGTTCAGCACCTGCACAGCACTGCCGCGAAGCATCAGTTCTATTTCAAAGCAGTCGTGCCAGTGAAGGTCATAATTTTTTAGCTGTTTTCTTCGGATAAGCAGTTTTTCACGGCTGTTGGCAATATTTTCAACAAGGATACGCTTACATTCAAATGCCTTTTTCATAACACTCACCCGAACAGTGCTTCTGCAAAAGCCTGAGGGTCAAACACCTGCAAATCGTCTATACCCTCGCCTACGCCCACAAATTTAACGGGTACACCAAGCTTTTTGCAGATATTTACCACAATTCCGCCCTTTGCCGTTCCGTCGAGCTTTGTAAGCACAATACCTGTAATTTTTGCAACCTTATCAAACTCTTCTGCCTGATTTACTGCATTCTGACCCGTAGTAGCATCAAGCACAAGGAGAATTTCCTTTTGTGCATCGGGAAGCTCACGGTCAATTACACGGTAAATTTTACCAAGCTCGTCCATAAGATTCTTTTTATTATGAAGTCTGCCGGCAGTATCACAGATGCATACGTCGGCACCCTTGCTTTTTGCACTTGAACAAGCGTCAAACACCACTGCCGCGGGATCTGCCCCCTCCGTCAGCCTTACTATGGGGACATCATTTCTTTCAGCCCATATTTCAAGCTGGTCTGCCGCCGCCGCACGGAATGTATCCGCCGCACCCAAAACGACTTTTTTACCCTCATTTTTAAGCTTGGATGTAAGCTTGCCTATCGTAGTCGTTTTACCGACACCGTTTACACCGATAACCAAAATTACGGTTGGTTTTGTTTTAAGCTCAAGGGCGCAGTCATTTTTACTGAGAATTTCTGTAATTATAGCCTTAAGTTCTGCCTTTGCTTCCTCTGCGTCCTTGATATGCTTTTCCTTTACGTTTTCGCGAAGCTGCTCAACAATTTCACAGCTTGTCTGCCCGCCGATGTCCGCCATTATGAGTGCTTCTTCAAGCTCATCATAAAGGTCATCATCAAGCTTTTTAAATACGGAGAATACTCCATCAAGCTTTTCGTTAAATGAATTACGGGTTTTTCCGAGACCTTCCTTAAGTCTTGCGAAAAGCCCCTTTTTTTCTGTATTTTGTTCCATATTATAATTGTCCTTTCCGCATTTACTCTTCTATAGCTACATCTTCCAGCTTCATTGAAAGCAGACTGCTTACGCCTCTCTCCTGCATGGTAACGCCGTAGAGAATATCTGCCGCTTCCATTGTGCCGCGGCGGTGGGTAATAACAACAAACTGCGTATTATCACCGCGGTTACGTATATAATCGGCAAAACGGTACACGTTCTCATCATCAAGCGCCGCCTCAATTTCGTCAAGCACAAGGAATGGTGCAGGCGAAACCTGAAGCAATGCAAACAGAAGTGCAATGGCAGTAAGGGCATGCTCACCGCCCGAAAGAAGCGTAATACTCTGAAGCTTCTTTCCCGGAGGCTGAACTTCAATTTCAATGGGACTTTCAAGAGTGTCAAGCGGGTCAAGAAGCTTTACCTCTGCCTTGCCGCCGCCGAAAAGCTCCACAAAGCTTTTTCCGAAAAGCTCATTTATTATCTGGAATTTTTTTGCAAACTGCTCACGCATTACCGACATCATTTCCCCGATAAGCTTTTCGAGGTCTGCCTTTGCTTTTTCCATGTCCGCAACCTGCGTGCTGAGGAACTCATATCTGCCCTTTACCTCTTTGTATTCTTCAATAGCATCAACATTGATATTTCCCAATGCACGTATTGAATTTTTAAGCTGAGAAATGACTTTCTGTGCTTCGGACAGAGAGCCTATATCCTTTTTAAATTCAAGTGCACTGTTGTAGGTAAGCTCGTAATTATCCCAAAGTCTGTTTGCCGCATTTTCCAAATCTTCTTCAATCTTATTTTTCTTGGTTTCAATACGTACAACTTCGCCTTGAAGCACCAAAATCCTCTCATTAAGCTGTTTGATTTCTTCTCTCAGTGCTTCAAGCTCGCTGTCGTTTCCGCTTCTTCCCGAAAGATGGGCTTTGATTTCTTCTTTTTTGGATTCAATGGCAATCTCGCACTGCTTCTTACGCATTTCGTTTTCTTCAATCTGTTTTTCAAAGGACGAAATCATGTTCTGCTGATGAGCCTTTTCATCAAGTTTCGCTTTATAATCAGACTGTGAGTTTATTATACTGCGTTTTGCATCTTCAATTCTGCTTTGTGCTATTTCCACATCTTTTTGGGCGCTGTTAATTTCCATTTTCTTGTCAATAACCTTGCCCGAATGTGCTTCCCTCTTGAGGGACTCCTCACGCACGGCTTCCTGCTTCACTTTGACGATTGCTTCTGCCTTTTCAATAAGCTCATCGGAGCCGTCCAAAATTTCGCGAAGCTTCTTCTTTGTTGTGGCAGTGTCTGTCTGCTGAGTGGAAATCTGCGTTTTTTCATTGTTAAGCTTTTCAAAGCGTTCATGAGCCATCTGAAGAAGGCTTGCCTTCATATCGGACTCCGCTTTAACTTTCATCAGTTTATTTTCACTTTCGGAAAGCTTTTCACGAAGCATGGATTCCTTTTTGCGGCTCTTTTCCGCTTGATCCATACATTCGTCAATTTCATCTTCAAGCTTTTCCGTTTCGTCCGCCAGTTTATCACACTCTTTATTAAGAAGCTCTATCTCGTCTTTTCTGCCTAAGAGTGCCTGAGCACGATTAACGCTTCCGCCCGTAATACTACCGCCGGGCTGAAGAAGCTCACCTGCCAATGTTACAATTTTGAATTTATAATGGGTAGCTTTGGCAAGCTTTACGGCACTATCCATATCCTCCATGATTACGGTTCTACCCAAAAGTGCCCCGATAACTTCGCGGATAGCGCTGTCACACTCTACCACGTCGCACGCGATAGCTACCGCACCATCATTTTGCATCACTCTGTCTTCATTATCAAGACGCCTTTCCTCCTGAGAAGAAATCGGAAGAAAGGTTACCCTACCCATATGATTTTTCTTTAAAAATTCGATTGCTTCCTTTGCATCGGATTCACTTTGCACCACAATGTTCTGCATTGCATTTCCCAGTGCAGTTTCAACGGCTGTGGTATATTTTTTCTCTACATTGATAAGCTTGCTGAGAACTCCGAGGAAGCTTCCGCGGTATTTTCCGTCTTCCTTTGCTTTAAGAAGGTCACGGACGCTTCTTGCATAGCCCTCCAGACCTCTTTCCATTTCCTCAAGCATTTTTCGTCTTCCCTGCTTTTCGGAAAGCCCGGTAGACAGTTCATTATAGCGGGTTTTAAGCTCACCGCTTCTTCTGTTATAGTCATGGTAATTTTTATTTGCATCAAAAACCTCGTCGGAGAGCTTGTCAAATTCCTCCTGTGCTTTCTGCTCCTTTTCTTTAAGCTCGGCACACTTTGATGTAAGACGGTTAATATCATCCGATGCCGCTGCAATATCAACCTCAATTGAAAAGCGGCGTGTTTCTATGTTCTGCGTAATAAGGTCGATACTGTCAAGCCTTGATTGTGCCTCGCTTTTTTTAGAACGCAGGTTTAAAACCTCTTCCCTTGCACTGTCAAGTGCTTTAACACGCCTTGAAACCTCCTCGCCTATTACTCTGTCCTCATCCTCAAGAATTTCAAGCTCGTCGGCAAGCTTTAAAAACTTTTCGTTTTCAGCATTTTTCCGGTTTTCAAGCTCTGCTATCTGGGCTTTGATATCCTCTTCTCTTTTAGACCAGCCCGAAAGCTCCGTTTCAATACGCACGATATTAACCTTGTGGTTTTCTATGTTGTTTTTAATAATCGCTTTTTCGTTTTCTATCAGGGCTGCATCAGCTTCGAGCTTTGCAAGATTTTCACGCATGTCCTCAATTTCACTGTCGGTTTCCCGAAGTGAGCTGTAGAGCTTGTCACTCTTTTCGTTTGAGAGGTCAAGCTTTTCTTTAGCCTCCTCAAATTCACGGACTGCATCCTCGTAAAGCTTAGTGGTTTTTTCACTTTCAGCACGCTTTAAATCAGTGATTTCCAAAAGTGCACTGACCTCAATACCCTTGAGTTCTTCTCTGAGGTCAAGGTATTTAATAGCCTTCTCACTCTGTTTTTTAAGAGGCTCTACACGCTCTGTAAGCTCACCCAAAATATCACGTACACGAACGAGGTTGTCCTCAGTATGATTAAGCTTTCTTTCCGCTTCATTCTTACGATAGCGGTATTTTGATATTCCTGCCGCTTCCTCAAATATCTGTCTGCGATCCTCACCCTTGGAGGAAACAATTTCCGCGATTTTACCCTGTCCTACAATTGAATATCCGTCACGTCCCAGACCCGTGTCCATTAAAAGCTCATTTATATCCTTAAGTCGGCATGCGGTGCGGTTAATCATATATTCACTTTCACCGCTCCTAAATACCCTTCTCGTAATTTCAACTTCCTCGTAATCACAGGGCAAAAAATGGGTAGAATTATCCAGCACAAGCGAAACCTCGGCATAGCCAAGCGGCTTACGCTTCTGCGTACCTGCAAAAATAACATCCTCCATTTTTCCGCCGCGGAGCGTCTTTGCACTCTGCTCGCCCATTACCCATCTTACGGCGTCTGAAATATTACTCTTTCCGCTTCCGTTGGGACCGACAATGGCGGTTACTCCCTGATGAACTTCTATAACGGTCTTGTCCGCAAAGGATTTAAAACCCTGAAGTTCTATTCGTTTAAGGTACATTACATCACCTTTTTTCTTCAGAATATATCCAGTATATTATATCACACCTAATTTTAATAATCAAGCAGAAAAAACCGAAGCTCCATAACTTTTCCAATTACTTTTTGTAGACAAATGAGAAATTATATTATATAATAAACTTTAGAGATTATCTAAGGAGGTCGGCAATGAAAAAATACATATTTGTTTTTACATTTTTATTTGTGTGCCTTATGTCATTGTCGGCATCGGGAGAGGATAGTTTTCTTTATTCCTTCGAGAATCCGCAGGACGCACAGATGTGGGACGGCGGAGAAATCGACGATGGAAATCAATTTGACTTTGGATATTCGATTTTTGTATCAAACCCTTTTGGCGAAATACGAAATGAAAAGATAACCCATGTTTTAGACTATTCCCCTACAATAAAGCTTGAGGGAGGCAAAGTGTATACCCTCAGTGGTATGGTTTTTAACCCGCTTGCTTCCTCTGACCCTGCCATACGTACATATGCTTCCCGATATCCCCGTTCAAACACTGTTATTGTCAATGTAAGCGGAATCGGGGACGGTTGGGCAGAGTTTTCCACTACGTTTTTTGTAGATGAAAGCGGAGAATACAACCTCTCAATTCATTTTGGGGGCGGATTTGCGGATTTTGGTATCTTTGCCGATGAAATCAGCTTAACCGAGACTCCATGTATACTTTCAAGCCTCAATATTACAGGTTCAGATGAAATAACTATCCCTGCTGACGGAGCTATAAAAAACTATTACAAACCATATATCATTACCTCAGATAATAAAACCGTGGATATACTTACAAGCAGTAATCTTCACTTTTCAGTAAGTGATGTTCCCGGAATTTCTTTTGATACTGAAAATTTTGCTTTAACGACTACATCTGAGGCTCTCCCCGACACTCAAATCGTGCTTAACTGCACTTTGAAAAATTATGAATTTCTCACGCCCGCATCATTAAAAATCAACCTCAGAAGCAACATGCTCAAAGGCGATTTTAAGGACCTGTCTGATATACCCTGGCATAGTTCTTCGGATATGAAAGTGATTTTGGAAGATGGCCTCCCCATAATATCAGTTCCCATGAACGATTACGGAGATTTCGGGTATTTCTCAAAAATAATTTACGACGAGCAGCTTGTTTTGATAGAGGATATCATGTATGTCATAAGGGCAAGGGTAAAGACCGATAACCCCAATATACTCCCTGCCATTTATGCAACAAATTCCTCGGAAACAAAAAACAGCATGGTTAATTTTTCTATTAAGGATATATCGGGAAGCGAGTGGAGTGACGTTTTTATTGCTTTCATCCCTGATGCAAGCGGTATATACACCATTTCTCTTGACCTTTGCTCAACATATGACTGCACTGTTTTTATTGAAGATATTTCACTGACTGCCGAAACATCAAAGCCTGAATATATTACGCTCCATGCGCCGGGAAACATTGCGCTTCCCAATGAATTTGTTTCTTACCCTGTTACGGCACTTCTGCGTGACCAGGCAGGAAATATTCTGCCCTCCGAAGATGTAAAGATTACTCTTTTACAGGAAAATGAGCACCTTGAATTTGACAGCGAAAAGAATTTAATTACGGTTCACCCTGATTCTCCTGCGGGCGTGTATACTCTTTATGCAGAGTATGCACACGATCCCTCCGTAAGCGGTGAGCTTGATTTTACGATAAGCTATGACTATATCGGGGACGGAACCTTTGAGAAAACGGTTCCCAATCAATGGTGGATGACATCATCACCATATGAATGTGACCTTTATATGCGTTATGACGGACATTCACGCAGGGCACTGATAAATTGCAGGGGCGGATATTTTATGCTCCTTAATAATTCTTACGTTCATTTATCAGAGGGAACACCATACGTATTTAATTCTGCTTTTTCAGCCCCCGTGGACTCTCTTGCAACATTATTCCTTGAAAAGCTTGACTCCTCGGTTATGCCTCTATGCCAGGTATTTATCCCTGCAGGAACCACTCTTGAGGAAGCAAGTTCTCCCGAACTTTTCCTTGCAGAAGAAGATATGGTTGGAAGACTCTTTCTCTATATTGAATCGACACAGGGGCAGTCTTTCTCAATATATGCCGATAACCTTTCCCTCAAAAAAGCATCTATTATTGCGGTCAGCCCCCGTGTTACGGGAATCCCTTATATAAATGGTGCTGTCGAGGCCCAGTTCACGCTTTATAACAACATTGCGGAAAATTCCGATAAAAGTGCGTGTGCGGTAAGCTGGTTTGTTTCCGACTCTCAAAATGGAGTATATACAGACGTTTCCACAAGCGGAAACAGCATATATTTCGATACAACATTTCTTAACAAATATGTGTATTTTGAAGTTACCCCCATTTGCCCGATAACGGGCTTTTCGGGAAGCACCATACGCTCACTCCCCTTTATTGTAACGTATGACCCCGCGGAAAACTCCTCGGATTTACCAATGTATACGCCTGCCCTTAGAAATAATACTTTATCAGAATCATATTTTGCCGATACCGAAAATCATTGGAGCCGTGAATATGTGGATATTTTGGCATATAGCGGAATAGTTCAGGGGAAAAGCCCTGATAAATTTGACCCCGATTCTCCCGTAACACGTGGAGAGTTCTCAAAAATGCTTGCCGATTCTTTCTCTATAAATACAGTTTCAAACATATTTACTTTTGCCGATGTTCCGCAAAGTGCGTGGTATTACAGATATATTAATTCTCTGTATTTGGCAGGTATTATAAGCGGCGTTAATGACAATATGTTTTTGCCTGATAATCCCATTTCAAGAGAAGAAGCTACGGTAATGATTATGAGAATTTTTGATAAAGCATCAGAAAGCAAGGTAAGAAATACAGATATCGTTTTCAGCGATGTTCAAAGCGTTTCTCCCTGGGCGTTGGAGGCTGTAAAAAAAGCAGTGTCCTTAGGGATTATAAAAGGAACACCCAATGATTGCTTCTATCCCCAAAACCTGCTTACACGCGGTGAAGCGGCGGTCCTCATCTGCAGATTGGCTGAAAAACTCAAGTAAAAATTTTATTAAATATAAAGGAGCGATTTATAGTGATTGCATTGAAAAACGAAACATTGACAGTTCAGATTAATGAAATCGGAGCTGAAATCAAAAGCGTCACAAAGAAAGGCGGCATGAACCTTATGTGGCCGGGATGTCCCGAAGTATGGGATAACACAGCACCGCTTATGTTCCCTATTTGTGGCGGGCTTAAAGAGGATAAATATATCCTGGACGGGAAAAAATACACGCTTCAAAAACACGGCTTTACGAGAAATGCTCTTTTCACCGTTGAGGAAGCTACCGATACGAAGGCAGTATTTCTTTTAAGTGAAAGCGAAGAAACATTGAAGGGATTTCCGTTTAAATTTGAGCTTCGTGTTATATATACACTCAGCGGTGCCTCAATAAAAGTTGAGTACAAGGTAGACAACAAAGATAATAAGACTATGTATTTTTCCATAGGCTCACACGAAGCATATTACACACCCGAAGGCATTGAGGATTACGACGTAATTTTCCCGCAGAAGGAAACCCTTGATGCGGCAAATCTTTACGGAAACATTGTTGCTAAATCAGGCAGAAGAATTATCACCGATTCCGATACAATTGCACTTTATGATAAGTATTTCACTGTTGATGCACTTGTATTTACCACGCTTAAATCACGAAGTGCAACGCTCCGCAACCGCAAGACGGGACGCAGTGTAAAGGTGGATTTCCCCTTTGCAGACTATTTCCTTCTTTGGCACAAACACGGAGCACCCTATATTTGTCTTGAGCCTTGGTCGGGAATCCCCGATATTGAGGGAAGCGATTATGACATCACCCACAAGGAGGGCATTACAACTCTTGAAGCAGGTAAGACCTACCTTGGTGAACATACTATAACATTTATAGATTGACAACAAAAAAGCAGGTGTAAAAAGTTCGACACTTTTTACACCTGTTTTTTTGTTATAAAAGGGTTTCTACCGTTATTTCTTTATAATACCTTTCCACAAGTTCACATGATACAAAGCCCGTTTCTTCAAACTGCGTATTTGCCGTGCCTGACGCCATTCCGAGGCGAATTGCGTCTACAACATTCATCCCGCGGCTTAAACCCACGGCAATACCTGCCACAGAGCTGTCCCCCGAACCTACTGCATTTTTCACCGCAACACAGGGAGAATTAAATTTATAAAACTTTTCACCGATATATGCCATTGCCCCATCCTTGCCAAGGGTAATAAGCGGAAGCTCAATCTCCTTATTTTTCATAAAAAGAAGGGCTTCTTTCACATCATCCTGAGAGCTTATCTCCTTATTCATAAGGACAGAAAGCTCGTATCGGTTGGGTTTTATCATAAAGGGCTTCTCACCAATTATCTTGCCTAAAACCTTCTCGCTTGCATCGGCAATAACTTTCTTTTTGTTTTCTTTGCACAGGCGGATAACTTCTGCGTAAAAGCTTTCATCAAGCCCGGGAGGCAGGCTTCCTGAAATACAAATGATATCATACGCAGAAATCTGTTTTGTAAACTCATTGAAAAACGCTTCTTTTTCTGTCTGCGTAATTTGCGGACCTTTTTCCAGAATTTCACCTGATTTCCCCTCCGAATCCGAGATATTGACACAGATTCGTGTTTCACCGCTTATCGGGGTAAATGCCGTCTTAATTCCGAGTTTTTCGATTTGGGCTTTGATATATCCCCCATTAAATCCACCTGCAAATCCCATTGCAAGGACTTCCTCTTTAAGAATATGGGAAACACGTGCAACGTTGAGACCCTTTCCGCCTGCAGAGCATACAACCTTTTCGGGACGGTGTATTTTCCCTATATTAAATTCATCCACAAAATATACTCTGTCTATGGTAGGGTTAGGAGTAATTGTCAGTATCATAATTAATCACCGTCTTAATTTTCTCTTATTTTCGGTAAAATGTCAAGTCTTTTAGCCAAAAGATTAATTAAAGGAAGGTGCCTTTACATCTGTTTTTGCAAAGGGGTTGTCGGCAGGTGAAGGCTCGGACATGCTGAAATACATTCTTGCTGCCTTTGTTGTGCCGTAGTCACGGTTACTTCCGCTGTTTTGCACCTTATTAAATGCCTCTCTGAACATGGCATTGTGAGCTTCCTCACGCTCTAAGAGGAAATTAATTGTTTCACGCACTTTTTTATCATTAATCTGTCTGTACAAATATTCATAAACCACCTTTGCACGTTGCTCCGAGGCAATGTTCGAAAGAAGGTCTGCACACAAATCTCCCGTAACGGTTACATAATCGGCAGTCCAGGAATAGCCGGAAGCATTAATAAGACCTGGATTTAATCCAAGCTGCACATGTGTCTGAACCTCCCCTGCCGGTACGCCTTCATAATTAAGGTCGTGACCGTTTAGGAGATTAATTGTCTGGGAAACCATTTCAAGATGACTAAGCTCTTCTGCGGCTATATCCAAAAATAAATCCTTGATTTCGGGGTCTTTCACACGGAAGCTTTGAGACATATACTGCATTGCTGCTTTCAGTTCTCCGTTACCTCCGCCGAGCTGTTCATGGAGAAGTGCCGCATACTGCGGATTGGGACGCTCGATTTCCACAGGATGGAATAATCTTTTTTCATGTTTAAACATAAAAATTACCTCACTTTCTTCCTTTATTATTTTCGCTCCGGTAAAAATTATGTACTCCTCTATATAAAAAATAGCAAAGCGAGGTTTAAACCTCGCTTTGCCGTTTTTTACGATTTATTTTTGTTTGTTTTTTGCTTCCTGAAGCTTAATATGACGACGCATTTTAACCTCATCGCTCATAGGCTTGATATCGCCTGCGGCCTGTAGAGCCATGCGTGTAAACACAGGACCGAACAGTTCATAAATAAGCACTGCAAAAAGCGTAATGTTACGGATAAGCAATCCGCTGTTCCCAAACTCTGCCGCCGCAATCGTGCACATTCCGAGTGCAACACCTGCCTGCGGCAAAAGAGTAATACCCAGATATTTGCATATTTCAGGAGAGCAATTAGTCATTTTTGCACTGATATACGTTCCGTAATATTTACCCAATGAACGGAAAACAATATAAACTACACCGATAAGAACAATTGCTCCCTGTGTAAATACTCCAAGCTCAAGCTCTGCACCGCTGACTACAAAGAAAAGGGCAAAAAGCGGCGATGTCCATTTGTCGGCTTTCTCCATAAGGTCGTGGGAAAGCGGACACGTATTACAAAAGACTGTTCCCAGCATCATACATACAAGGAGCGAGGAAAATCCTACATGTACCGCTCCTATTTCAAACTTAAGCATTGAAAGTGCTACTGTAAGAAGTACAAAAGTAATCGTCATGTTAAGACGGTTGGTATTGGAATTAAACATTTTTTCAAGCTGTGTAAGAATCCAGCCCATAACCGCACCCAAAACAAGCGAACATACAATTTCAACCAACGGATTTACAATTATCGAAATCATATCCACCGCACCTGTACTGAGTGTTTTTGCAATACCGAAAGACACTGCAAAAACTATAAGCCCTACAGCATCATCAAGTGCAACAATGGGAAGAAGCAAATCTGTAAGCTTACCCTTTGCTTTATACTGACGTACAACCATAAGCGTTGCTGCAGGGGCTGTAGCCGTTGCTATAGCACCCAGGGTGATTGCCTGCGAAACCGAAAGCACATCGGGCATCATTTTATGTACGGCAAAAAGTGCCAAATCTACAAAAAGGGTAGCCACAAGTGCCTGAAAAACACCTATAACAAAAGCCTGCTTACCAATATGCTTGATATCCTCAATACGAAACTCATTTCCTATTGAAAAAGCAATGAATCCCAGTGCTACCTGAGAAATCAATGAAAGTGCATGAACTGACTCCATACTATTAAAACCAAGACCCTCCACGCCAAGCATTCCCATGCAGTAAGGGCCAATCAGCACACCTGCAATAAGGTATGCGGTAACAGACGGAAGCTTCAAAGGCTTGAACGCCCTTGTCATCATAAGCCCTGCCAGAAGCGCAATTGAAACCGATAATAATGTGCTCATAAAAATTACTTCTTTCTGTAGATATTTTGTCAACCTATATTATAATAGTTAATAGGAAGGATTTTGTCAAGAATAATTTTTCACAAAGTCCGCATAAATAACAACAAGGATGTAAAAAAGCGTGCTTTTTTACATCCTTGTTTAGAATTTTCCGATTATTCCTCTGAAAAGGATTCCTTGCCTACTCCACAAAGAGGACAAGCGAAATCTTCGGGAAGATCCTCAAATTTTGTTCCGGGAGCAATGCCCATATCAGGAGCACCTGCTTCTTCATCATAAACGCATCCGCAAACTTCACATACGTACTTTTTCATAAAAATCTACCTCCAAAAATAATTTTATTCACACAGTTCTTTGGCAAGAGCCTTGAGCTCAGAAGTGCTTTCTTCATTAAGAGCAGACATAATCTTCACATTATTCTCGGCAAAAGTAAGATTCTTGCTTTTTTCAAGCATTGTTTTCATAACCTTTGCCGCGGTGGGCGCCCAGCTTCCGTTTTCAATGAAAGCCACTGTTCTGTTTTGGAAATTACGCTCCGTAAGATGATTTATAAATTCACGCATAAAGGGGAAAATCTCGGCATTATACGTTGTTGTTGCCAAAACAATCTTTCCGTAGCGGAAGGCATCCTCCACCGCTTCAGCCATATCACAACGCGCAAGGTCGTTTACAACAACCTTGGGGCAGCCGTTTGCCTTAAGGAGCTCCTCCAGCATAAGAACCGCTTTTTTGGTGTTTCCATATACTGAAGTATATGCAATCATCACGCCCTCCGATTCAACGCCATAACTTGACCAGATATCGTAAAGTTTAATGTAGTATTCAAGATTTTCACTTAAAACAGGACCGTGAAGCGGACAAATTGTTTTTATATCCAAGCCTGCCGCCTTTTTAAGAAGTGCCTGCACCTGCGCTCCGTATTTTCCCACAATGCCGATGTAGTATCTGCGAGCCTCGCACGCCCAGTCCTGCTCAACGTCAAGTGCACCGAATTTTCCGAAGCCGTCGGCAGAAAAAAGTATTTTGTCGTAGGAATCATAGGTCACTATTACCTCGGGCCAATGCACCATAGGTGCGGTAACAAATGTGAGGGTATGCTTGCCAAGTGAAAGGGTGTCCCCCTCTCCAACAACCACCTGCTTTTCCTTAAAATCCGTTCCGAAAAAGCCACGCATCATATTAAAGCCCTTTGCAGATGATACAATTTTCGCTTCGGGAAATTCCTTTGCGAAGCTTTCAATATTTGCACTGTGGTCAGGCTCCATATGCTGTACAATAAGATAATCGGGCTCTTTTCCCGAAAGTGCATTTTTTATATTTTCAATCCATTCATCAGTAAATCTTGCATCCACCGAATCCATAATTGCAATTTTTTCATCAATAATTGCATATGAATTATAGCTCATTCCGTCGGGAACTATATATTGCCCTTCAAAAAGGTCTATATCGTGGTCGTTTACTCCCACATATTTTACGTCGTTTGTTATGTTCATACTCTTTACCTCCCTCCTTGGAATTGTAACACAATCTCAGGCAAAAGTAAATATTTTTTATTATGAAAAAAGGATTTCCAATTTATGAATAAAAATACAAAAACGGCGTTGTAAATTTTCATTAGATATGTTATACTCTCTTTTGAAAGGAATGACTGATTATGATAAAAATACTTTTTGTCTGCCACGGAAATATATGCAGAAGCCCCATGGCTGAATTTGTGATGAAGGATATGGTGAAGAAGCTTAATATTGCAGACAGATTCGAAATTGCTTCCGCCGCTACAAGTACCGAGGAAATAGGAAACGAGGTATATCCGCCTGCAAAAAGGAAGCTCTCGGAGCATGGCATTTCCTGCAAGGGAAAGACTTCACGCCAAATGACAAAAGAGGACTACGCTTACTATGATTTTATCATTGCCATGGACAGAAACAATCTTCGTAACATGGTGCGTTTTACAGGGGACGACCCCGATGGAAAAGTTTCCTTGCTGATGGATTACACCTCCTCTCCCGGCGACGTTGCAGACCCATGGTATACGGGGGATTTCGAGAAAACCTGGCAGGACGTAAACCGAGGCATTACGGGTTTTTTGAACACAATTGAAAAAAACTGAATTTTTTTCAAAAAATTGAAAAAAATAATTGACAAAGGAAAAATTAAGTTGTATAATATGCAAGTACTCTTTGAGGGACAACTTAATATTGCCGAATTGTGTAAGGGTAGCACAGCAGACTCTGACTCTGTTTGTCTGGGTTCGAATCCTAGTTCGGCAACCAAAAAACCACTAATGGCTTTAGTCATTGGTGGTTTTTTTTGCAAGAGCAGGATTCGAACCCTGAGAGGGCAACGAGCGTTAAAAAAACGATTGATAATCGTTTTTAGCGAAGTTGGTGCGATGACGGGTACTGCAAGCTTTGCTTGCGGTCGTCAAGCAGGCAAGGCGCGAAGCGACTGTGTCCCGCCACTCCGACCATCAAAGCCTCAGAAACAGAGCCGTTTCTGAGGCTTTTGTTTTGTTTGGAAAACCTCGTTTTTTCGGTTTTGACCACATGTTAGCCACATTTTACGCCTTAATCGCAGTCGCAGCAAGGCTTTGCATGGTTTTTTAATTATTTTTTATCCTTAAATATTTAAAAAGCATGTTTCGACAATTGTCGAAAGATGCTTTATTCTTTAAGCAGATTTTAGAACAAAATTATAAGGAACTGCGATACCA
>JAZTXM010000002.1:0-217324 GCA_045636425.1 Clostridia bacterium
CAGCAGATTCCTTTACTGCACATGGCGGACTTTTCAAAGTTCGCAGTGCAACACCGCAACTTCTTGCAAATACACTTGACACTGAAATTTCAGTTTCGGAAACCGCAGGCGAAGGCGGAGCTTACGGAATGGCACTTCTTGCGGCTTATATGGTAAAGAGCGAAGGTGCTCCTCTTTCATCCTGGCTCGATGAAAAGGTTTTTGCAAATACAAAAACGGAAATTTCCCTCCCCGAGAAAGCAGGACGCGAAGGGTTTGAGAACTTCTTCTCGCTTTATAAATCCGCACTCGGAGCAATTGATCAATTCTGATACGAACGGAGAAAGCTTAAATGAAAATATATTTCAAGCAACCTTCAAATGAATCGGATTCCTCTCCATTCTCCCACTTTGAAATTTCGGATTGCCTATTCAAGCAGCTTTCTGTAGGCAATGATTCCGGAAAAATAACGCGCAAATCGCATCATCATAACGGTTTTGAGATACATATAATAGAGCACGGTTATCAGGAATATGATATCAACGGAAAATCCTTTTGTCCAAAGGGTGGAGAATTTCTCTTTATTCCTCCTTTTTGCAAACACAGACATATCAAATCCACACCCGAAACCTCAAAATTTTCTCTGACCTTCACAAGCAAACAGCTTGCAATGCTTTCTTCTCCCGTTATCGGCAAAATTCCTTCTCGTTTTTTTGATAATGCCCAATTTATTATAGATGAATATAACAACGCCAGAAGCAGTTCGCCTATTCTTATTGAAAACAGGGTTTTCGAATGCCTCGTTATGCTCCTGCGCGCATCCGGCCTTCGCGAAGAAAAAATCAGCGAACAGGAAAAAATTGATAACTATCGCCTTTCCCAGGCAAAGGAATATATAAACGATAATATCGAAAACAACCTTACCGTTACTGAAATCGCTTCATATTGTTATATCAGCCCGAAGCAGCTCACCCGCACCTTTCTTCTTCACGAAGGAATGACTCCTGCCGAATATATCAGATCCTGCCGAATCGCCCACATCGAAAAGCTTCTCACCAATAAAGATTTATCGCTTAAAAACATCAGCGAGAGGATGCATTTTCAGAACGAATATTATTTTAATTCTTTCGTTAAGAAGTACCTCGGAATACCTCCGGGTACATACAGAAAAATGTTCAGATAGAGAAGAGCAAAAATCACCGCTCTTCTCTATCGCATACAACAAAAAAATATTTTTCCGAAACCTCTTGACAAAACGCCCTTTCATCCGTATAATTAAATAGTTGCATCGAGATGTGGCTCAGCTTGGTAGAGCGCTGCGTTCGGGACGCAGAGGCCGCAGGTTCGAATCCTGTCATCTCGACCAAAAAACGGTAAATCCATTCGGGTTTGCCGCTTTTTTTATTTCGGTGTGGAAGGATTCGAACCTTGAGAAGGCAACGAGCGTATGAAAAACGATTGATAATCGTTTTTAGCGAAGTTGGTGCGAAGACGGGTACTGCACGCTAACGTGCGGTCGTCAAGCAGGGTGGATTGCGAAGCAATACACATCCTAGTTCGGCAACCAAAAATACCATTAACGACTTTAGCCGTTGGTGGTATTTTTTTTGCAAGAGCAGGATTTAAGCCCTGAGAGGAACCGAGCCTGAGTGCTGCCGGTGGCAGAGCAAACGAAGGCGCAGGGTTGTGCAGAAACAAGGCAAGATGCAAGCGGCAGCGAAGCAGATGCCTTAGTTTCAAACGGAAGAGCGTTAAAAAACGATTCCCCAAAATCATAAAAACCGAAAATTTTTGTTTTTTTTCTTGTATCGTGTCTTTTTTTGTGGTATACTTATCTCATGAATAATAATTCGGGGGGATATATATGGAACTTAACAATTACAGAAGTGCAAATACACCTAAGAAAAAGAGAAAAAAAATCACAGCATCCGCTGCGGTGGTTTTCTGTATACTCAGCTTGATTGTAGGTATTGTATGCGGTAAATCTTCCTCATCTGGACTTGACCCCAGAATCACTGAAATGACCAAGAATCTTGACAACTATCAGGAAGCCGTAGATACATACGAAGCAGAAATCAAGGCAAGAAAAGATGAGCTTACAAAGATTTATCATGAGCTTGCCGAGGCAAAGAAAGAGCAAAAAGCGCTTGCTCAGAGCACCGAGGAACCTGTTTCAAACGATGATGCAACCGAAAGCAAAAACGAAAAAGCACCCAAATCCCAAGAATCCTCAGGCAGCGGTATTTTAGGAAAGCTTATTATCGGTGCACTCGTAATTGTAATTATCGTGTGTATACTCTTTGCGGTGTCCATTTTCCTTAAAAAGAATGACTCCGATGAGGATGACGACGATGATGAGTATGAGGACGACGATGAATACGATGAGTATTATGAAGAAGACGAAAACTCCGATGAAGACTATGAGGACGATGACGAAGAATACGATGATTCGGACGATGATGAAGAATAATATTCACTGAAATTTCAAAGGCTATGACAGGCGTCATGGCCTTTTTGTTTTACTGAATATGGCTATTTTTTTCCATTAAAGTCTTGACATAGCTACCTATATAATAGTAAAATAAAGTGATAATGTATGTAAAATGAGTTATTATATCTAAAAGTTTGAAAGGATTGATTTTCGTGGCAATTACTGCACCAAGAGGTACGGCAGATATTCTGTCACCCGATATTTTAAAATGGAAATATATTGAAAATAAAATAGCCGATATAAGTGCAAGATTCGGCTACAGCGAAATCCGCACTCCGGTGTTTGAACATACGGAGCTTTTCGAGCGTGGCGTGGGTGACACAACCGACGTTGTACAAAAGGAAATGTACACCTTTAATGACAAGGGCGGAAGGAGCATCACTCTTCGTCCTGAGGGTACAGCATCTGTTGCAAGAGCATTTCTGGAGCATAATATATATGCACAACCCCTCCCTGCCAAGCTTTGCTATAATATCACCTGCTACCGCTATGAAAAACCCCAGGCTGGCAGACTTCGTGAGTTTCATCAGTTCGGTGCAGAGTGCTACGGCACAAGCGAGCCTTGCGTAGACGCTGAGGTAATCTCACTTGCAAAGACTATCTTAACGGAGCTTGGTATCAAAAAGCTTAGCCTTAATATCAACTCTATCGGTTGCCCCACTTGCCGCAAAAAATATAACGAGGCTTTAAAGGATTATTTCCGTCCTTATATTGAGGATGGTACACTTTGTCAGACCTGCCGCGACAGATTTGAAAAGAATCCCCTTCGTATACTGGACTGCAAAAGCCCTGTTTGCGGAGAAATTGCCGATAAAGCCCCCGTGCTTCTTGATTATATCTGCGAGGAATGTCACGACCATTTTGAAGAAGTGAAAAAGCACCTTGAGGCTATGGGAATAAGCTACAATGTAGACGGTACAATCGTACGCGGACTTGATTATTATACAAAGACTGTATTTGAGTTTAAAACTGCCCTCTCGGGTACTGCCGGAACGGTTTGCGGCGGTGGCAGATATGACGGGCTTATTGAGGAGCTTGGCGGTGCTTCCACTCCGGGTATAGGCTTTGCAATGGGTATTGAAAGGATTATTCTTGCTCTTGAGGAGGCAGACGCACTGCCCGTTCTTGAAGATGTTCCCGATATCTTCGTTGCAAATATCGGAGAGGAAACAAAGCTTTTTGTAACCGCTCTTACCGATAAGCTTCGCAAGGAAGGAATAAAATGCGAAAGGGATCTATGTGCAAGAAGCCTTAAGGCTCAGATGAAATATGCCGATAAATGCGGTGCACGTTTCAGTATGGTAATCGGAACTGATGAGGCTGAAAAGAAAACTGCAATGCTTAAAAATATGAAAGAAAAAGAGCAGACAGAGGTTAGCCTTGAAAACCTTGACGATATTTTAAGTATAATAAAGGAGAAATAAAGATGGATACAATCAAAGGATTAAAAAGAACATATATGTGCGGAGAGCTTCGCGAAAACCACATTGGAGAAACTGTAACCCTTATGGGTTGGGTTGCTAAGGCAAGAGATATGGGCGGTCTTGTTTTCGTTGATATCCGTGACAGAAGCGGTATTTCGCAGATAGTTTTTGAGCCGGGTAATGAGGAACTTCAAGAGAAAGCTTCCCAGCTTCACATGGAATATGTAATTGCAGTAACAGGTACTGTAAGAATGAGAAGCAACATTAACGACAATATTCCCACAGGCAGGGTTGAAATCGAGGCAAGCGAGCTTCGTATTTTAAACACCTGTGACGTTACACCCTTTGTTATTACTGATGATGTTAAGGCGGGAGAAGACCTTCGCCTTAAATACCGTTACCTTGACCTTCGTAGACCCACCCTTGTTAATACGCTTAAGCTTCGTCACCGTGTTACGCAGGTTGCGAGAAGATACTTTGATGAAAACGGTTTCCTTGAAATCGAAACACCCATCCTTACAAAGAGTACACCCGAGGGTGCGCGTGACTATCTCGTTCCCAGCCGTGTGTATCCCGGTAACTTCTTCGCACTTCCCCAGTCTCCCCAGCAGTATAAGCAGCTTTTAATGCTGGGCGGTATGGACAGATATATTCAGATTGCAAAATGCTTCCGTGACGAGGATTTACGTGCTGACCGTCAGCCCGAATTCACACAGATTGACCTTGAAATGAGCTTCGTGGACGAAGATGATGTAATGAATATGAACGAGGGCTTCCTTAAGAGAGTGTTTAAGGAAGTGCTTGATTATGATGTAACACTTCCCCTCCCCCGTCTTACATGGCAGGAGGCAATGGACCGCTTCGGCTCCGATAAGCCCGATACAAGATTCGGTCTTGAGCTTTGCGATATGAGCGAGCTTTTCGACGGATGCGGCTTTGGTGCATTTGCCGATACTGTTAAAAACGGCGGAACAGTCCGCGCAATCAATGCAAAGGGACTTTCCGATAAGCTTACAAGAAAGACACTTGATAACCTTGTTGAATTTGTAAAGACATACAAGGCAAAGGGTATGGCTTGGCTTATCGTGGATGAAAATGAAATCCGTGGCTCTATTGCAAAATTCTTCTCCCCCGATGAGCTTAAAGCAATTGCAGACAAGGCTAATGCATCTGCAGGGGACGTTATCCTCTTTGTTGCTGACCTTAAGGCAAGCGTTGTTTATGCATCGCTGGGTGCATTGCGTTGTGAAATTGCAAAGAGATTTGACCTTATTCCCGAGGGATTGTTCAATCTCCTTTGGGTTACAGATTTCCCGCTTCTTGAGTATGACGAGGAGGAAAACCGTTACGTTGCAATGCACCATCCCTTCACCTCTCCCAAGGACGAGGATATAGCACTTCTTGACACTGACCCCGGTAAGGTTCGTGCTAAGGCATACGATATTGTGCTTAACGGCTACGAGCTTGGCGGCGGCAGCATCCGTATTTACGACCATGCTATGCAGCAGAAAATGTTTGAATGTCTCGGCTTTACTGCTGAGCAGGCACAGGAAAGATTCGGTTATCTTCTCAATGCGTTCCGCTACGGCACACCTCCTCACGGCGGACTTGCATACGGTCTTGACAGAATCGTAATGCTGATGGCAAATTGCGACTCTATCCGTGATACAATTGCATTCCCCAAGGTTAAGGACAGCGGCGAGCTGATGATTCAGTCACCCGACGTGGTTGATAAAAAACAGCTTGACGAACTTGGACTCGCTATCGTTAATGGAGTAGACCGCTGTGCAAATGCGGAATGAGGCACAGCGGGTGTATAAAAACAGCACCGACCGCATAAAGCATTAATATTATATAAATTCAGTAATTGCTAATATTGTAGGTTGGTTTCTTTTATGGGTAAAAATTCGCTCTGCGAATTTTAGGATTGGAGCTTTATGCTACGAACAAACTTCACCTCTCGACGTACCCTCGTACGCCTTCGGGTAACCCCCTGCGGGGTTCAGTTTGTCCGTTCTGCACTATTTTTCTCCACCCTCCTCTACCGAGAATCAACCGCATTGCCGAAAGGAAGTGAGCACATTGTCAGCACAAATTAAATTCGTGGAAAAAGGCAGTATTGCTG
This sequence comes from Clostridia bacterium, assembly GCA_045636425.1. Taxonomy (GTDB): domain Bacteria; phylum Bacillota; class Clostridia; order UMGS1883; family UMGS1883; genus UMGS1883. The sequence goes on from JAZTXM010000002.1 coordinate 6,020, forward strand.
AAGAAATAGGGCTTGAAGCAGGCGATATAATTGAAAAAATAAACGGCGTTGAGATTAAGGACGTGCTTGACTACCGCTTCCTTATAAATGATGAGTTTATTACGCTGACAGTAAAAACCAAACAGGGTGAGATTGCCGAGGTTGACATTGAAAAGGATGCCTATGAGCCTCTTGGCGTGGAATTTGAAAACTCCCTTATGGACAAACCTCTGCACTGCACAAACAAATGTGTTTTCTGCTTTATAGACCAATTGCCAAAGGGTATGAGGGAAAGCCTTTATTTCAAGGATGATGATACACGGCTTTCATTCTTTCAGGGGAATTATGTGACCTTTACAAATCTTGACGATGATGAAATTGACAGGATTATAAGACTTCGTATAAGTCCCATAAATATTTCAGTGCATACGATGAATCCCGATTTAAGGGTGAAAATGCTGAAAAACCCGAAAGCGGCAAGGCTTCCCGAAATTATGCAACGCCTGTGCGATAACGGCATTATAATGAACTGCCAGATTGTACTCTGCCCCGGTTTTAACGACGGGGACGAGCTTTCCTATACGATAGAAAAGCTTTATGGAATGCGTGAATGTGTGAAAAGCGTTTCCGTTGTTCCTATTGGTTTGACAAAGCACCGAGAGGGGCTTTGCCCCATGACAGCGGTGGATGGCAATAAGGCAAAGGAGCTTATAGCCGAAATCGAAAAATGGCAGAAAAAAGCAAGAGAAGAAATAGGAACAGGCTTTGTATATGCTTCGGATGAGATCTATCTTAAAGCAGGGTATGTGATACCCGAAAGCAATGCTTACTACGGTTTTCCGCAGATTGAAAACGGCGTTGGTATGATAGCATCACTTCGGGAGGAACTCAGGGATGCATTAACATCCTCCCCCGCTATGAAAAAGAATCGCACCGTAACCCTCGTAACAGGGGCGGCGGTACATAGCACAATGTGTACCTTTGCAGAGGAAATAACAAAAAAATATCCCAACATTAAAATAAATGTAGAAAAAATCATCAACAACTTTTTCGGTGAGCAGATTAGTGTATCGGGACTTTTGTGCGGCTGTGATATTATAGAGCAGCTCCGCGGGAAAGATATGGGTGACAATCTGATTATTACCAAAAATATGCTCCGTGACGGTGAAAACGTACTTTTGGACGATGTTACGACGGAGGATATAGAAAGAGAGCTTAATACAAAAATCATTGCCGTTGGCGATGACGGATATGAGCTTTTGGATGCGATATTGGGAAATTAAATAAGGGAGGTACTCTTTATGAAAAAGCTTGCAGTTTTATTTTCAATTATCATCGTTTGCTTTGCATCAAATGCCTATGCGAAAGAAACCGCAGTTTTACCTGCCTTTGATGTGCATTTTAACGGAAACAAGGTAGACAGCACATATAGGGAATATCCCCTGCTTGTGTATAAGGACATTACATACTTCCCTATGACCTATTTTGACAGTCGTCATCTGGGACTTGTGACAGAGTGGGACGAAAAAACAAATACACTTACCATATCTAAGAAAAATATAAACTCTGTTCTTACTGCTTACAAAAGCGAAAATAAGAACACGAAAAACAACAATGTTAATATATGCAATTTTAATATTATCGTAAATGCTAAAAAAATTGATAATAAAAAAGAAGAATATCCCCTTATAACATTTCGTGATGTGACATATTTTCCGCTGACATGGCGTTTTGCGGTGGATGAATTTGGCTGGGAATACTCTTTTGACAGCGAAAACGGACTTACGATAAATTCAGCTAATCACAGGGTAAAGATGCTTGATTTATCTGCATTGGAAATGAACTCCTATTATGACGGCTTTACTTGTGACGGAGAGTATTATTACCATCATAATTCAGCCACGGGTTATATTTACAGAACACCTGTTAATGACCGAAGCCAACAGGAGGTTATTCATCATATCGGAAGCGGAATTCCCGCAGGACTAAGTTATGCAGACGGAAAGGTATACCTTTCCTACTATTCGGGCGGTGCTACTATGGGTACAAGCCACCGATACTATATTAATAAGGATAAAACCCTTACTAAGCTTGAAAGTCCGAAAGTGGGGATAGTAACTTACTATCGTGCCTACGGTGATGGAATTACGGCTGAATTATCCTTCTTTACCGGAACTTGGGAGTTTTTCTACTATATCGGAGATAAAAAAACCGATGTTAAAATCCCCGGCATTTTCTTTGGCACGCCGGGACGACATTCATCAAGCGAGGTTATTCCTCCGCAAATTGCAGGAGATAACATTTATGTAATCGGCTATAAGGGTGAGGAAGAAATAAAGACCTTAATTTCCGTAAATGTTAAGAGCGGTGAAATTTTGGAAATAGCTTCAAATGTTGATAATTTTGAAGCATACGACACTTTTGTTGACGGAATAAAAATAATATATTCCGCCAAAGGTAAGCTTTATCAATACCACACCGAAACAAAAGAGCTTTTTGAAATCGATAATGATTCAAAGCCGCTTATTATGATGGTGCCGATGGTACGAAAAGATATCAGCACCACCGAAAGCAACCCGTATCAGGGTATGTATGTTGTAACGGGTGATGAAGAGGGCTGCAGCGTGTTTATGTTTGGCGACTACAGGGGAAAAGACCCGCAGCCACGTCAGGGAACGTTAATTATGGAGTTTTCACCCAAGACAAGCTTTGGTTATCAAAACGGCTATTTAATAGCAAGGGACAAGTCTGAAAACCCCGAAGCAAGGCTCGTTGTTTTCGACCCGTGGAATGGTTTTTATGTAAAATCCCCATTCAGAAGTGCAGATGATGCAACTGCAATTACTATTTTCGGAAATACATTGATTTATAGAAATATAGAAACAGGAGAATTTTGCGAGGTTACACTGAAACCTTAAGGAGGTACTCTTTATGAAAAAGATTGCGATTTTATTTACCATCATCATTCTTTCTATAGCATCAAATGCATATGCAAAGGAGTTTGCCACTATCCCCTCCTGCTCCGTTACATTAAGTGGACAGAGCGTGGATAATTCCTACAGACAGTTTCCGCTACTGCAGTATAAAGACATCGTATACTTCCCCATGACATACTACGATTGCCGTTTCCTTGGCGTTGCTACCAAGTGGAACACTGATACAAGCACTCTCGAAATTTCCAAGGAAAATATTTCGGGTGCATTCCGTAATTACAATTGGGAATGGAAAAACGGAAAATCAAACGAAATTTCAATATGTAATTTTAATATCATAGTAAACGGAAAAGCTATTGACAACAAAAACGAAGAATACCCTCTCATTCTTTTCCGTGATGTTACATACTTCCCCCTCACTTGGCGTTTTGCCGTTGATGAATTCGGGTGGGAATACAGTTACGATGATAAAAACGGGCTTATTATAAACGCTGATAACTATATTTGCAAAACGCTTGATTTGCCCGATTTAAGAACGCAGATCAATCCCGATGGTGCGACCGACGGAACATATTATTACTATACGGGTAATGATAAAAAGATTTATCGCTCCCCCGTAGATAATCCTTCCGCAAATGAACTCATATATACAACTGCTCATAACTACTATCTCGAAGGCGGAAATAACAATATAGATTTTTCCGTTGAAAATGGGAATGTGTATATGGCTTATCGCACAGGTGCCTCAATGGGTACAAATTACCGCTTGAAAATCAATCCCGATGGCACCGTAGAGGACACACGAGAGGGCAGTTACCACGAAAGTTTTGCAGGCGGAAGCGAAACACGATATGACTGTGATGGCTTTATTGTAAGAGTGTACCGTGGCGGAAAAGGAAATTCCCGTATCCTCTGGCAGATGGACGGCTCGGAAGATTATGTTGAAATTACTTCCGACGGAATTGTTTTTGCCGAAATAAATATTGACGAAAACCTCTCCGATTATACCAGTGTTTCGATATTAGGAAATAACCTCTACTTTGCAGGTTATAATAAAGAAAATGGCGAAAACAATCTGTACTCCTACAATATTGAAACAAAAGCTCTTACTCTTATAGCAAAAGATATAACGGGTTCGGTAGTTTTTACAGGTTGGGATAACGAAACAAACAGTAATTCCGATATGATTGTTTATTATAATAACGGTAAGATATACCGCTATTCGAGTGCAAGCGGTAAAACAATCGTGCTTAAGGAAAACTCTCTCCCCTTGGTAAACGGTGTATGTTATCAGGGCACGCTATATCTTTACACAGAGAGCGAGGAAAAATCTGCGGTGGATTGTTACCCGAACTACGGTACCGGAAGCGGTGCGGGAACTACTATTTTTGAAACAACGCTCCCCACGGATGTGTATGTCAGGGACGGAATGCTTATTACCGAGTCTGTCGGAGATACAGACGGAGACAAAGACATACGCACCTGCGCATTCAATAACCCTTATCACTTTTTCCGTTCAAGTGACAGCATTTATTCGAACTTTTTCCTTGGCAACGGTAAACTTATATTTACTCCCGACGATATGACAACGCTTGTGGAAGTAGATTTGAATAAGACATTTTAACTAATTAAGAAAGGGGCAAAAAGAAATGTCAAAGCCCATTATTGCCATAGTTGGCAGACCGAATGTGGGTAAATCCACATTATTTAATAAAATAGCAGGAAAGCGCATATCTATTGTTGAGGATACGCCCGGCGTTACCCGTGACCGTATATTTGCGGACGGTGAATGGTGCGGAAAAACCTTTACCATGATTGACACGGGCGGTATCGAGCCGTATTCAAAGGATATTATCCTTGAACAGATGAGGATGCAGGCGGAGTTTGCAATCGATATGGCGCACGTGATAATTTTTATGACCGATATCCGTGACGGTATGACAGCGGCAGACCAGGAGGTTTGCACAATGCTTCAAAAGTCGGGGAAACCCATCGTGCTTGTTGTAAACAAGGTTGACACCCCCGGTGAGCCGCCACTTGATTTCTATGAATTTTACAATCTTGGACTTGGCGACCCCATTGCAATTTCTTCGCTCCACAAAATGGGTGTTGGCGATGTTCTGGACGAATGTGTAAAGCACTTCCCCACCGCCGAGGAGGAGGAAGAGGACGATACTATCAAGATTGCCATTGTTGGTAAGCCAAACGCAGGCAAAAGCTCCCTTGTAAATAAACTTTTGGGAGAAAACCGAGTGATTGTATCAAACATTGCAGGAACTACACGTGACAGCATAGATACACTCTATGAGCATAACGGAGAAAAGTATACACTTATCGATACGGCAGGAATCCGCAGAAAATCAAAGGTAACGGATTCTCTTGAACGCTACAGCGTTATCCGTTCATACAGTGCTGTTGAGCGTTGTGATGTGTGCCTTATTATGATTGATGCAACAGAGGGCATTTCCGAACAGGATGCCAAAATTGCAGGCTACGCCCATGACGAGGGCAAGGCATCCATTATTTGCGTAAATAAGTGGGATTTGGTCGAAAAGGATAACAGCAGTGTAAACGAATTTACTAAGGAAATCCACGAAAAATTAAGCTTTATGACATATGCGCCCATTCTCTTTATATCGGCACAGACGGGACAGAGGCTTAATAATATTTTTGAAATGGTGACATATGTCACAAATCAGAACTCCATGCGTCTTCAGACAGGTGTGCTTAATGACTGCCTTGCAGAGGCTACAATGCGTGTTCAGCCGCCCAGTGACAAGGGTAAGAGATTAAAGCTTTATTATATGACGCAGGTCAGTGTAAAGCCTCCCACGTTTGTTATTTTTGTTAACGACCACGAGCTGGCACATTTCAGCTACATCCGCTATATTGAAAACTGCATCCGTGATGCGTTCAATCTAAAGGCTACACCACTTAAGTTTATAGTTCGCGAAAGAAATAAGGAAACAAAATAAGTTCGAAAGGGTTTGATTAACTTTGGCACTTAAAATTATACTATGCTTAATATTCGGCTACCTTTTCGGTTCGCTGAATTTTGCAATCATATATTCAAAATTAAAGGGTGACGATATCCGAAACCACGGCAGCGGAAACGCCGGGGCTACCAATGTACTGCGTACCTACGGAAAGGGTGCGGCGGCAATTGTATTCGCTCTTGACATTTTAAAAGGCGTTATTGCCGTAATGATTACACGCATATTCTTTGATGATATGCTTTATGACTGCGTTTCAGCTCTCGGTGCGGTACTGGGACATAATTTCCCACTTTATTACGGATTTAAGGGAGGCAAAGGCGTCGCAACAAGCCTGGCGGTACTTCTTGTTTTGAACTATCCCACGGCACTTATTGGGGTGGCGGCATTTATAATTGTTGTCCTTGTTACAAAATATGTTTCGCTTTCATCGATTCTTGCGGCAGTGGCGGCAATGATAAGTGCGTTTGTATTTTTCAGAGTTAATGAATTTTCAATTTTCTGCTTGATTATAGGGACACTTTGCATATACAGACACCGTTCCAATATAAAAAGGCTTTTAAACGGTACCGAAAGCAAGCTTGGTCAGAAAAAGAAAGGACAATAATATGAAAATTTCAGTTATCGGCAGCGGCGGCTGGGGAACTGCAATTGCACTTCTCCTGTGCTCCAACGGACACGAAATCTGTCTGTGGTCATACAAAAAAGAAGAAAGCGAAAGACTTCGCCAGGATCGTGAAAACCGCGAATTCCTCCCGGGCGTAAGCTTTGGAGATTATAATATTACATTTACAAGCGATATTGAGGAAGCGGCATCCTTTGGTGAAATTATTGTTTCCGCCGTTCCCTCGAAGGCTGTGCCTACTACAGCACGTGCCTTGGGAAAGGTAGCTGACGGAAAAACCCTTGTAAATATTTCAAAGGGTATTGATGAGGAAAGGCTTTGCCGTCTCAGCGAAACCTTTGAACATGAGATGCCCTCCTCTGTAGTGGCCGTTCTCAGCGGTCCTTCTCATGCAGAAGAGGTTGCACGTGGTATTCCCACAACAAATGTTATTGCCTGCAAGAATAGGGAAATGGCACAGAAGCTTCAGGATGTATTCATGTCCCCCACTTTCCGTGTATATACAAATGATGATGTCGCAGGGGTGGAATTTGGCGGTGCACTGAAAAATATTATTGCCCTTTGTGCCGGTATTACGGACGGCCTCGGCTACGGAGATAATACGAAAGCCGCCCTTATGACACGCGGAATTCACGAAATAACACGCCTGGGAGTAGCTTTGGGTGCAAAAAAGGAAACCTTTGCAGGGCTTTCGGGTATAGGCGACCTTATTGTAACATGTACCTCCATGCACAGCCGTAACCGCCGTGCAGGAATTCTTATCGGGCAGGGTAAAACACTTTCGGAGGCTCTGGATGAAGTTCATATGACCGTTGAGGGCGTATGTGCTACACAGGCCGCCTACAAGCTTTCTAAGAAGCATGGCATCGAAATGCCCATTGTAAGCGCGGCATACAAAGTCCTTTTTGAAAATGCCGACCCACGCAAAGCTGTGGCAGAGCTTATGACACGGGACAAAAAAAGCGAGGCTGATATACTTTGAAAATTGCAGTAATCGGCGGCGGTGCGAGTGGCATTGCTGCGGCAATTTACGCAAAACGAAATAATGTGAAAAATTCTGTCACCGTGTTTGAACGCGGTGACAGAATTTTAAAAAAGCTTTTGGCTACGGGAAACGGCAGATGCAATCTATCAAATGAAAGCATATCTCCCGAAAATTATTTTTCCCATACCCCCGGTGCCGTAGAGCAAATTCTTTCTGCCTTCCCCGAAAACGAAGAAAGGCAGTTTTTTGCGAGCATTGGAATACTTTTATGCACCGAAAACGGCAGAATATATCCCTATTCTCGCAGGGCAAATGCGGTCAGTGACGCATTAAGATTTGAATGTGAAAGGCTTGGAATAAGAATTTGTACCAACGCCTTTATAGATAGAATTACCACGAGGGACAAGCTTTTTATTATAAAAGGAGAGCAGTTTGACAACGTTATTATTTCCTGCGGCGGAATGTCCGCCCCCTCCTTTGGGACTGACGGAAATTCCTTTAAGCTTTTAAAGGCTTTGGGACACACCGTTACCCCTACCTGTTATGCCCTGTCCCCCGTTAAGGTAAAGGAAAATGTAAAGTCCCTTAAGGGAATACGCACACATTGCACTGTTACGCTTTATAATAAAAACAATGCTGTAAAGCAGGAACACGGCGAGCTTCAGCTAACCGACTATGGGCTTTCGGGAATTGCAATAATGCAGCTTTCAAGGCTCTCTACAAAAGGCAGTGTAATCACGATTGATTTGATGCCCGATTTTTCAAAAGATGAGCTTTCGATGTTTTTAAGCGAAAGAAGAAAGAATCTTTCTCATCTTAATGCGGAGGATTTTCTGACGGGATTTTTGCACAAGGCGTTGGGGCAGTACATTTTGGGAAGATGCGGCATTTCGGCTACACTTCCTGCTTCAAAGCTTGGCGAAAAGGAAATTTCCATGCTTGCAAAAGAACTTAAGGAGCTTTCCTTTACCGTGGATAGTGTACTTGGCAAAGAACAATCCCAGGCAACAAGTGGGGGTGCACTTTTATCGGAATTCAACACGGAAACACTCGAATCAAAAAAGCTCCCCGGTCTTTATTGCACGGGAGAAGCACTTGACTGCGTGGGAGACTGCGGAGGCTACAATTTACATTGGGCATGGGCAACGGCATACGTTGCCGCTAAAGGACTGAATGAAAATGCTTAAAATAACAAATCTTTTACTGCCAATTAAATATACCGACGAGGATGTTAAATCCGCCATTAAAAAGAAGCTTCGCATAGGCGACTATGACATTTTATCATTTGAAATTATAAAGGATTCTATCGATGCACATAAAAGGGGTGAAATACACCGCTGTGTAAGCGTCGGAGTCCGTCTTCGCGGTGAGAAGCGTTTTCTTGAAATAAAAGGCGTAGAGCCGTGGGAAAAATTTGAATATGAGTACCCTCCCACCTCTAAGCTTTCAAAATGCCCCGTTGTTGTGGGAAGCGGTCCTGCCGGACTTTTTGCGGCACATATCCTCGCCGTCTGCGGTGCTTGTCCCATTCTTATTGAACGAGGCACGGACGTGGATAGCAGAAGAAAAGCGGTGGACTCCTTTTTCTCAAGAGGTAAATTGGATACAGAGAGCAATATTCAATTTGGCGAGGGCGGTGCAGGAACATTTTCCGACGGCAAATTAACCACAGGAACAAAGGACCCTCGGCAAAGAAAAGTTCTCGAAGAATTTATAAAGCACGGCGCTCCTGAAGAAATCGCCTACGCAGGGAAGCCGCATATCGGCACGGATTTACTTTCGGAAATCATTAAAAATATGCGTAATGAAATCATATCTCTTGGTGGCGAAGTGAGATTCGGCACAAGGCTTGACGATATTTATATTAAGGATAACCGCGTTACGGGGATAAAAACGAGCAAGGGTGATATAGAAACCGACTGTGTAGTTCTTGCAATCGGACACAGTGCACGTGACACGGTGAAAATGCTTCTGTCGCATAACATCCCTATGGAACGTAAAAGCTTTTCGGTGGGAGTAAGGATTGAGCATCCTCAAAAAATGATAAATGAAGCACTTTATCATAAATTTGCTTCCCGCCTTCCTGCCGCAGACTATAAGCTGGCAGTGCATCTTAAGGACGGCAGGGGTGTCTACACCTTCTGTATGTGTCCCGGCGGAAGCGTTGTTGCCGCCGCAAGCGAGGAAAACAGTGTCGTAACCAACGGAATGAGTAATTTTGCCCGTGACGGAGAAAATGCCAACAGTGCACTTTTGGTTTCAGTTCTTCCCACGGATTTTGAGGGGAATGACGTTTTAGCCGGAATGGAATTTCAGCGTAAGCTTGAAAAAAGTGCCTTTTATATGGGCGGTGGAAATTACTTTGCCCCTGTCCAGACCTCGGCTGATTTTATCCGCGGACAGAAAAGTGTTTCATTAGGAAACGTAAATCCCACCTACCCTGTAGGTGTTACTTGCTCCAACTTAGGACAGCTTTTCCCCGAATTTGTTACAAGCTCACTTAGGGAAGCAATCCCCCTTATGGACAGAAAGCTCCACGGTTTTGCACTTCCCGATGCGGTTTTGACAGGAGTTGAAAGCCGTTCCTCCTCCCCTGTCCGCATTATCCGCGATGAAAGGTGCCAATCCTTTATAAAAGGGCTGTATCCCTGCGGAGAGGGTGCAGGCTATGCAGGCGGAATCATGAGTGCCGCTGTTGACGGAATCCGTGTTGCCGAGCATGTTTTGAAACAAGATTCTTAACTAACATTAGGGCGAGTATTCCTGTTGAAGCAAACAGAATAAGGCTTAAGTCATTAAAGCAGATTTTTGTAATAACAAAGGCTATCAAAGAAGCCGCAAGCTTCACAAGGTAATAATTTTTCATGGAAAAAACACCGCCTGTAAGTGCATCAGCCTGAAAATGGACACTTAGTCCGCCCCATGCAATAAAAGCACTTATAAGCGGCAGGGCATCATATCCATAGCGGGACAGTTCACTGCACCCCCTTGTGACCTCTCCTATTCCGCACAAAAAGCTATATTGGCCTAAAGGAAATATTTCCAGCACAGCACTGAAAGTAATAACAAACACACATGCGGTAATAATTGCACTTCCGCTTTGAACTGCCGCACTTGTAACAAGCTTTCCCAAGGAAGGCTTGTTTTTTTTGTATTCATTAAGGCTTTCTGAAAAGGTTTCCTTTTTTTCAGAAAAGCTTCCTCCAAAAAGACAGGCACAAATAAGGGCACACAGCACTTGCACTAAAAAAAGATTTACTCCCACACTCTTGCCCCCAAAAAAGCTGATTCCGATTGTCCCGATTACAAAAAGAGGCCCTGCATTGTTGCAAATGGGCAGGAGCTTTTCTGCCTCCTCCTTAGTGATTTGCCCCGCCTCAAAGCTTTCCAGGACGGCTTTTGCACCTGCTCCGTAACCACCCAATAGTCCCGTAACAAAGCATATACATCCTACGGGGCTTATTCCGGTAAGCGGCGAAATAACCTTGGAGAATATTATCCCCAAAGGCCTTGAAAATCCGCTTTTTATAATACAGGAGCTTACAAACATAAACGGAAGAAGCGACGGTATAACCGCATTCATACATAGCGCCAAGCCGCTTTGTGCCCCCCACAAAACCTGAGCGGGAAAAAGTGCAAAACACGCACAAACTATAAAGAATAACATATTTTACCTCCCTCACAAAAATTCTACACGCAGTATTCTGCCTTGCACAAATACTCCTTCGTCACTGATACTTTCTATTAAAAGACCATCGCCGTCAATCTTTATAATACCTGTATTTGAATTAATTTTTATACAATTCTCCCCGTAATCTAAAATCCCTCTGAAATTTTCTACATTTACCCGACTGCATCCGATGATTTCAATTCTCGGAATATCACGCAGAACATCAAGAGGCAAATCAAGAGCATCGGCTATTTTATCTGCTGTCTTTCTCTCTTTATTTTTCATTTTTCAAGACACCTCATTAAATAGTTATGCAAGGAGAAAACAAATCATACAATTTATTGTTGGGAGTGATATATTTGTTGGAAATGCTGCTTAACTGTATCAAAGGCTGTTATACCCTTAAGGCTGAGGGGAAATTTCCCGAGAGGATACTGAATTTTGCTTCAACCTCGGGGATATATATACAGAATGTAAGACGCGAGAATTTGCAAGCGCTGACGTTTACAGTCAGCAGAAAAGGTGCAAAAAAGCTTCTGGAATCCAACATTGAGGGGCTTAAAGTAAGCATTTGTGCAAAATTCGGAATTCCCTTTTTTCTTCAAAAGCATAGAAAACGGGGACTGTTATTTACGCTTCCGATAATTGTGGCAATAGCGGTTATCATCTTTTCTCAGTTCATATGGAGGGTTGAGATTACGGGCGGAGATAAAGTTCTTCGCAGTCAGGTGCAAAAGGTTATTGAAAAAAACGGAATACATTTTGGCTCTCTTAAATACAAAATCGACCAGTATAACATTAAGCGTGAAGCAATCCTGGCGATTGATGACCTTTCCTGGATGTGGGTGGATATACGCGGAACTACGGCAAAGGTAAAGGTGCGGAAAAGAAATTTGAAACCGCAGGTGAATGAAATTCACGAGCCGGCAGACGTAGTGGCAATGCACAGCGGTATAATTGAAAAAATGCAGACCTTCTGCGGTCAGCCCCTTTTCAAAGAGGGAATGACGGTTGAAAAAGGGCAGGTGCTTATCACAGGAGTTTTCAAAAGCGAAAATGAAAACATTCCGACTTACTATCACCACGCCTCCGGCAATGTCGTTTTGAAAATTCATGAAAAAAAAACCGTTGTGATTCCTAAAAAAACACTGATAAAAACACCCACAGGCAGGAAAAAAAGTATTTTTTCCTTAAATTTTAAAAAAAATAATATAAAATTTTCATTAAATAGTGGAATTTCCTACAGCAATTATGATAAAATAGAAAAAAAGTATGGGCTGTGGAAATTTCCTCTCTCTTTTTCAAAGACAGAGTATCGTGAGGTTAAGGTCACTTCTACCGATACCGACATCAAAGAACACCTTGAAAAACGCAAAAAAGATTTTGAAAAAGAGCTAACAAAGAAAAATATGGAGGTCTGTGAAATTTCCGAATACACCGAGGAAAAGGAAGACAATGTTTCGGTTACATTTACCGCCGCGTGTCTTGTCCGCACAGACAAGGAAGTGCCCATAGCCATTGAAGGAGAAAAGAATGGAAAAAATCATTGAAGCAAAAAGCACCGATACGCTGATGTCCCTGTTCGGGAGTTTTGACAGCAATGTTAAGCTTATAGAACGTGAAATGAATGTTAAAATAGTAAACCGTGATACACAAATCAAAATAATAGGAGAAAATTCGGACAAAACCGCCGCAGTACTTGAAAGATTGATTGACGAAATAGAAGCAGGCGAAGCACTCACGGAGCAAAATATACGCTACGCAATTTTTTCCGTAAACGAGGATATCGGTTACGTACCCCCCGCAAAGGGTGACTACATCTGCATCACCTCCAAAGGAAAGCCCGTAAAGTGCAAAACCCACGGTCAGAAAAACTATATTCAGAAAATCCGTGATAACACTGTTGTTATAGCCATAGGCCCTGCCGGTACGGGAAAGACTTATCTTGCCGTTGCAATGGCTGTGGATGCTTTCAGAAGAAAGGAAGTAAGCCGTATTATTCTGACAAGACCTGCCGTAGAAGCCGGCGAAAAGCTGGGATTTTTACCCGGTGATTTGCAGATGAAGGTTGACCCTTATCTTCGCCCCCTTTATGATGCCTTGGGCGATATGCTCGGCATGGAAAATTATCAGAAATATCTTGAACGGGGCGTTATTGAAATAGCTCCCCTCGCCTATATGCGAGGAAGAACTCTTGACGATGCTTTCATCATTCTTGACGAAGCTCAGAATACCACGGCGGAGCAGATGAAAATGTTTTTGACTCGAATAGGATTCGGGTCAAAGGCAGTCATAACGGGAGATATCACCCAGATAGACCTTCCCGACGGCAAGCGAAGCGGACTTAAGGACGCCGCCAAGGTCTTAAAAAACATTGACGGGCTTGATTTTTCATATCTTTCCGATAAGGACGTTGTTCGTCATCCGCTCGTACAAAAAATAATAGCCGCATACGAAAGATTCGAAAGAAAATCTTAAAGTGAGGATTGATTACATTATGATAAAGAAGCTTTTTGGAGGCACGAAAAATGCCATTATTACATTTGTTTCCATACTGCTGATAATTTTAGTTGTTTTCTTTTCCAAGCAGGTAGGTCAGATAGAGCTTGCCGTGGGCGATGTTTCATCAGAGGATATTTACGCACCTCGTGTAATTATTGATACCGTAACTACCGAGGAAAAACGTGAGGAAGCACGTCTTGGTGTTGCCGACATTTATGTTCAGGATAATGAAAAAGCCGCAAACTGCGTAAAAAATGTTGAGTCATTTTTTGATATGGCACACGCCATACGTTCTCAGCAATTTGAAAATTCTGCGGCGGCGGCACTACAGCTTATGGATACAGCAACCATAAACATTTCCGAACAATCGGCAAAAGCCATTATTTCCGCATCACCGTCACAATTTGCACAGCTTCGCACACTGAGCAGTATATTAAAATCCGTTATGAATGACGGCGTTATTGACAAAAATGACGGTATACAGCTTTGCGTAGAAGAAATTTCCGAGCTTTCCGTAAGCGATAAGCTTATAGAGGCGGCGGAAGAAATAATTTCTCTTACGATTATTGAAAACAAGGTTTTTGATGAGGAATCTACACTGGCAAAGCGTGAGCAGGCTGCCTCAGAGGTTGAAAACGTGGAATATAAAAAAGGACAGGTCATTGTAACTCAAGGCTCGGTTGTAACCAAAGCACAATATACCATGCTCAAAGATTTGGGACTTCTTGAGGGAAGCAGCCCCATTACATCCACATATGCTTTCGGGGTGACTCTTTTTATTGTTATTTCCCTACTTATATTGCTGTTTTCGTCAAGTACTTACAAAAGCAAGAGTAGCAGTGCCTCGGCTGTAACGGCAGTTACTGCATTAATAATAATTCTGATGACATTTTACGGTTCAAAATACATTCCCGAAAGGCTTAACCCCCTGCTTCCCGTAGGGCTTTTCCCGGGAATTGTGACCATATTTGCCTCCCCACAGCTTGCTATCATTTCCAATTTGCTTCTTTCTGTCTTTAATGCCTTGGCATTTGATGCAAACTGGGGCTATACAATTTCACTTATCCTGGCAGGAACAATGTCCGTTTTCTGTTTCTCAACGGTGAAAAGACGTGCACATCTTCTTCCCTCGGCAATAGTTGCGGCACTGTTTTACGGACTTTCTTTTACAGGAATGTCGCTGATAGAGTCAAACAGTGCGGTAACAGCAATAAGTGCATTTTTTAAAGGTTTCGCCGGAGGAACACTTTCGGGGCTTATAACTATCGGTTCGCTTCCCTTCTTCGAGTGGCTTTTTAATGCAACAACTCCCATGAAGCTCAGCGAGCTTGCAAACCCTGAAAACAAGCTTCTGAAAAAACTGCTTGTTGAAGCACCGGGAACATATCACCATTCGCTTACGGTTGCGAACATTGCCGAGATTGCGGCACGCAGTATCAAGGCAGATTCACTTCTTGCCCGCGTAGGTGCATACTACCATGACATAGGAAAGCTTCGCCACCCCCTATATTTTAAAGAAAATCAATATGACAAAAATGCGCACGACAATCTTGCCCCTGAGGACAGCTCGTCAATAATCATAAGCCACGTTACCGACGGAAGTGAGATTGCCGCAAAAAACCATCTTCCCAAAAGCATCTGCGATATTATAACGCAGCATCACGGGAAAACCACGACAGGTTATTTTCTTATCCGTGCAAAGGAGCTTGACCCTGATGTAGATGAATCCAAATTCACATACCCCGGCCCCGTTCCCCAGACAAAGGAAGCCGCTATTGTGATGCTTGCCGATTCATGCGAGGCGGCAGTACGCAGCATTGACGAAAAAAGCGAAGCAAAAATAGAGGCCATGGTAAGAAAAATTGCTACCGATAGAGTAAACACGGGACAGTTCTCTGAATGTAACATGACCTTTGCAGAGCTTGAAAAAGTGATTAAGGTTATTACAAAAACGCTTGGAGGATACTTCCACGAACGCATAAAATATGAGTGAGGAGAATTATTATGATACAGTTTATTATTGAAAATGAGCAGGACAAGCTTGAATTTACTCCCGAGCTTGAAAAAATCATGCAAAAGGCGGTTGCAACTACGCTTGAGACCGTCGGCGGTGATGAAGAAACCGATTTTGAGGTAAGCATCCTTATAACAGATAACAACGGAATTCATCAGATTAATAAGGAAACACGTGATATAGATGCTCCCACCGATGTGCTTAGTTTTCCGATTTTGGAATTTGATGAAGATGGCGTTATGATAGAAGAAAGCGGAGATTATGACGGTGATTTGCTTCTTTTGGGCGACATAGTTCTCTCCCTTGAAAAAGCTAAGGAGCAGGCAGAGGAATACGGACACACCCTTGAGCGTGAGGTAGGTTTTTTAACTGTTCACAGCACACTTCATCTTTTGGGATTTGACCATATGGAAGAGCCTTATACCTCAGTTATGAGGGGACGCGAAAAAGAAATTATGGACATAATGGATTTACACAGATAACAGTCATTTGAAAGGAATAAGCCAATGAGTAATTTTAAATCAGGCTTTGCCGCAATTGTGGGCAGACCCAACGTAGGCAAATCAACACTTACAAACGCGTTTATAGGAGAAAAAGCGGCAATTGTTTCAAACAAGCCTCAGACAACACGTTCTAACCTTGCAGCTATAGATAACGGAGAAAATTATCAGATAGTTTTCGTTGATACTCCCGGTATGCACTCTCCCCGTACAAAATTGGGTGAATATATGAACAGCGTTGCAGGAGCTTCTCTTGCGGATGTTGATGTTGCCATTCTTGTTGTTGAAGCAGGCAAAGAGGTTTACGACCTTGAGAAAAACATAATAAAAAAAGCGGCGGATAAAAATATCCCCTTGATTCTTGCTATCAACAAAGCCGACACGGTTGACAAAGAGGTAATTCTTCCCCAGATTGAAGCCTTTATAAAAGAAGGCAGCTTTGCGGCAATCGTTCCTATAAGTGCTTTTAAAAGAGACGGTATTGATGAACTCAGAGCAGAAATTTTAAAGCACTTTGAGGAGGGCGAGCCTTTCTATGATACAGAAATTTATGCAGACAGCACACTTCGCGAAATGACCGCCGAGATTATCCGCGAAAAAATTCTCCGCCTCCTTGACCGCGAGGTTCCCCACGGAACTGCGGTTGAAATTGAGAAAATGGACGAGGGTGATGATTTAACAAAAATCAAAGCCGTAATCTATTGTGAAAAAGCAAGCCACAAGCCTATAATCATAGGAAAAAAAGGCGAAGCGATAAAGCGTATAGGCTCATATGCAAGACGCGATATTGAAAAGCTTCTTGACACGCAGGTTTTTTTAGAGCTGTGGGTAAAGGTAAGAGAAGATTGGAGAAATAAGGGAACAGCACTAAAAGAATTGGGATTTGTAAAAGAAAAATAAAAGAAAAATTTACAAGCTATTAAAAATGTTCTTTTCCACATAATAACCATGAGGTGATTAATTTGGCAAGAACAAGCAGTATTATGTGGGATATGTTTACGGGAACAGGCAATATCGATATTTATTTAAAATACAAAAGGCACGAAGCCCTAAAGGCTTATCGTGCCGAAAACACAGAAAAAAGAGGAAGTTAAATGGCAGAAAACACACTTAAGATTAACGCAATTGTCGTACAGGCATCTCAAAGCGGTGAAAACGATAAAATGTTAACGCTTCTTTCCCCCGAAGCGGGGAAACTCTGCGTAATTGCAAAGGGGATTCGCTCTCTCAAGCATCAGAGCAGAAATGCCTGTGGTGTGCTTTGTTATTCTTCGTTTGTTTTAAAAAGAATTAAAGACGGATTTTATTCCCTTGTAAGTGCCGAGCTTAGCGAGAGCTTCCGCACCCTCTCAGAGGATGTGGTGCTTCTCTCTTACGGCACTTATTTTGCTGATTTAACGAGGCTCTGCGTGCAAAGCGGAATTGAGGCATCAGAGGAGGTCCGTCTTCTTTTAAACACGCTTTATGTGCTTTGCAAAAAGCCCCAAAATGCACCGCTTATAAAAGCAGTGTTTGAATTTAAAATTATGGAGCTTTGCGGAATTGTTCCTGAATTTTCACCCGAGTGTCCCTGCGGCGGACACGGAGCATACTTTTGTGTATCCGAGGGCGAGGTCAGGTGTGGCGAGCATAAATCCTCCGATGCCGTTTTAGTAAATGCTCCACAGATAAAAATCTGTACTTACATTCTCGAAAGCAGCTTAAAGGATGCTCTTTACTGCGAATATGATGAAAAGATTTCGTTGTCGCTTTCCGCTTTAACCGAGCCATTTCTTGCTTATCATTTAGGCAATTTACCTAATTCTCTTAATTACTTACACCAAATCATTAAAAAAATATCGTAAAATTGCATTTTTTTTTTAAAAACACTGGAAATTATGACTAAAATGGTGTATGATAATATGTGCGTTAAAAATAATTTAATTTTTATATTTTTTTAGGAGGTTATCTTAAGATGACAAAATTTGTTTATCTGTTCAGCGAAGGTAACGCTACCATGAGAAATCTTCTCGGTGGTAAGGGTGCTAACCTTGCTGAAATGACCGCTATCGGTCTCCCCGTTCCTCAGGGCTTCACAATCACAACAGAAGCTTGTACTCAGTACTATGAGGACGGTCGCAAAATCAATGATGAAATCCAGGGACAGATTATGGAATTCATCACTAAGATGGAGGAAGTTTGCGGAAAGAAGTTTGGCGATAAGGAAAATCCCCTTCTCGTATCTGTTCGCAGTGGTGCAAGAGCTTCTATGCCCGGTATGATGGATACTATCCTCAACCTCGGTCTTAATGAAGATGTTGTTGAAGCTATGGCTGCTAAGAGCGGCAATGCAAGATGGGCTTACGACTGCTACAGAAGATTCATCCAGATGTATTCTGACGTAGTTATGGAAGTTGGTAAGAAGTACTTTGAACAGCTTATCGACGAAATGAAGGAAGCTAAGGGCGTTACTAACGATATCGACCTTACAGCAGAAGACCTTAAGACTCTTGCAGAGCAGTTCAAGGCTGAATATAAATCAAAAATCGGTACAGACTTCCCCACTGATCCTAAGGAACAGCTTATGGGTGCTATCGAAGCCGTTTTCCGTTCATGGGACAACCCCCGTGCAAACGTTTACCGTCGTGACAATGATATTCCCTATTCTTGGGGTACCGCTGTTAACGTACAGATGATGGCATTCGGTAACATGGGTGATGACTGCGGTACAGGTGTTGCTTTCACACGTGACCCCGCTACAGGCGAAAGAGGTCTTATGGGTGAATTCCTTGTAAATGCACAGGGTGAAGACGTTGTTGCAGGCGTTCGTACTCCCATGCCTATCGCTCAGATGGCTGAGAAGTTCCCCGAAGCATTTGAAGAATTCAATAAAGTTTGTGCTATTTTGGAAGACCACTACAGAGATATGCAGGATATGGAGTTCACTGTTGAAAACAGAAAGCTCTATATGCTTCAGACTCGTAACGGTAAGAGAACTGCTAAGGCTGCTCTTAAGATTGCATGTGACCTTGTTGACGAGGGCATGATCGATAAGAAGAAGGCTGTTGCAATGATCGATCCCAGAAACCTTGATACACTTCTTCATCCTCAGTTCGACGCTAAGGCTCTCAAGGCTGCTACACCTATCGGTAAGGGTCTTGGTGCATCTCCCGGTGCTGCTTGCGGTAAAATCGTATTCACAGCAGAAGATGCAGAGGCTTGGAACGCAAGAGGCGAAAAGGTAGTTCTTGTTCGTCTTGAAACTTCTCCCGAAGATATCACAGGTATGAAGGCTTCTCAGGGTATTCTTACTGTTCGTGGCGGTATGACATCTCACGCAGCAGTTGTTGCTCGTGGTATGGGTACATGCTGTGTTTCCGGTTGCGGCGACATCAACATGGACGAAGAAAACAAGAAGTTTACACTTGCAGGTAAGACCTTCACCGAAGGCGATGCAATTTCTATAGATGGTTCTACAGGTAATATCTACGACGGTATTATCCCCACAGTTGATGCTGAAATCGCAGGCGAATTCGGCAGAATCATGCAGTGGGCTGATGAGTTCAGAACTCTTAAGGTTAGAACAAACGCTGATACACCCGCTGATGCTAAGAAGGCTCGTGAGCTTGGTGCAGAAGGTATCGGTCTTTGCCGTACAGAGCATATGTTCTTCGAGGCTGAAAGAATCGCTGCATTCCGCGAAATGATCTGTGCTGACACAGTAGAAGAAAGAGAAGCAGCTCTTGAAAAGATTCTTCCCTATCAGCAGGGCGACTTTGAAGCTCTTTACGAGGCTCTTGAAGGTAACCCCGTTACTATCCGTTTCCTCGATCCTCCGCTTCACGAGTTCGTTCCCACAGAAGAAGCTGACATTGAGGCACTTGCAAAGGCTCAGGGTAAGAGTGTTGCTGACATTAAGGCTATCATCGCTTCTCTTCACGAGTTCAACCCCATGATGGGTCACCGTGGTTGCCGTCTTGCAGTAACATATCCTGAAATTGCTAAGATGCAGACAAAGGCAGTTATCCGTGCTGCTATCAACGTTAAGAAGGCTCATCCCGATTGGAACCTCGTTCCCGAGATTATGATTCCCCTTGTTGGCGATATTAAAGAGCTTAAGTATGTTAAGAACGATGTAGTAGCTACAGCAGATGCTGAAATCGCTCAGGCTGGTGCTGACCTCAAGTACGAAGTTGGTACAATGATCGAAATCCCCAGAGCTGCTCTTACAGCAGACGACATCGCTAAGGAAGCTGAGTTCTTCTGCTTCGGTACAAACGACCTTACACAGATGACATACGGCTTCTCTCGTGATGATGCAGGTAAGTTCCTTGACGCTTACTACGATGCAAAGATTTTCGAAAACGATCCCTTTGCTAAGCTTGACCAGACAGGTGTTGGTAAGCTTATGGAAATGGCAGTTGAACTTGGTAAGAAGGTTCGTCCCGAAATGCACTGCGGTATCTGCGGTGAGCACGGCGGTGACCCCGTTTCCGTTGAGTTCTGCCACCAGATCGGTCTTGATTATGTATCTTGCTCACCTTTCCGTGTGCCGATTGCTCGTCTTGCAGCGGCTCAGGCTAAGATTAAGGAAGAAGCGTAAGCGGATGGCAACGCCATCCTTTCGAAGCGAAAAGTTTCTAACGAAAATATTTCGCTTCGAGGAAAGGGCTTTCGCTCGCGCGGCACTCACCGTGCCAGCCCTTGCAAGGTGTTAAAATCGAGGTACACGCCCCCGATTTTAACGGATTATATAGTATTAAACAGGAGTGAATTTTTCCACTCCTGTTTTTGTGTCCACAATTTTAAGTTCCTTTCTTAAGGCAAACTTCGTTATCACTTAGCCGAAAGAAAGTAATTCGCAACATAATAACAAACGAATATTTTCTTCATTTATATAGTATAATATTATTGACAAAAGTAATTTGATATGATAAAATTCAATTAAGTTAGTTAAAATTACTTATTTTAACTAACTTAATTGTTTGAAAATGCATTATTTGAGTTTTTAAAAAGGAGAATAACTAATATGAACTATGTTTCCTTATCTCATCTGTATTACAAAAACAAAGAAGAATATAAAACTTTATACAACCAAAGGATATCGTCTGAATCCACCTGTATACTTCCAATAAAAATCGGAAATAACAATGCGTTTTATTGTCTGTGCCCAGAGATTTATAGTATTAGCTTTAAAATACTGCAGTTGGATAAAAAAGTTGCAACAGTCACGTCAATTCTCCCCAACGAGGCATTGATGCAATTTACAAAGAAATGTTTGGTTGATGAAATCAAGCTTACAAATGATATTGAGGGTGTTTACAGCACAAGAAAAGAGCTTTCCTCAGTATTAAAAGAAATGAACAGCAAAGGAAAGAAGAAACGGTTTTACGGGCTGCTGAATAAATACAGTATGCTGATGGATGATGAAGAATTTCCTTTGCGTACATCTAACGACATTAGGAGTATTTATGATGATTTAGTTTTTAGTGAAGTAGTTGAGGATTGTCCCGACAATGCTCCCGACGGTGAAATTTTCAGAAAAGAGATGGCTGAAGTAACAACCAATACTCAAAAAGTAATACATCGGGGAGCTTATCCCGAAACTAAAATCATTCAGCTTATGGAGCAATCTCTTAATATTTTAAGCCAAGATGAAATCCCCCCGCTAATAAGGATTTCCATTTTCCATTATCTTTTTGGATATATCCATCCTTTTTACGACGGTAACGGAAGAACTTCCCGTTTTATAAGCAGTTATCTTCTTTCAAAGGAGTTTGAGTATCTAATAGGATTCAGGCTTTCGTACACAATAAAGGCAAATATAAAAAAATACTATGATGCATTTGAGGAATGCAATAATGAAAAGAATCTTGGCGATTTAACCCCGTTTATAATTATGTTTCTCGGAATCATTCTCGAGTCATTTGAAAACTTATATGATGCATTGAAAAAAAGGCATAATCAATTATCAGAATATTATGATACTCTTAAAAACAATTCACAAATGCCGGATTCTCTCAAAAACTTTGTTTTTATTTTAATACAAGCCTCATTATTTTCTGATGAAGGACTGACTAAAAAAGAGCTGGAATCCGAATTGAATATTAGTCCTTCAACAATAGATAAACGTCTTACAAAGTTAAAGACAATGGATATACTTATAGAGGACAAAAGTGGAAAAGCCGTTAAATATTTAATAGATCTAAACAAGCTATCATAAGAACAATCATCTCAATTTTTTGTGCCAATGGAGATGGAAACGCCCTCACTTTTAACGAATCTGATAGAAAACAAAACAGGAGTAGTTTTTTCGACTCCTGTTTTGTGTTATGCAAAGATTTCAAAAAAGTTGTTGTATAAATTCTGAAACTATGGTAAAATAAATTTGCGACACAGTTGAATAATTACACAAGAAACGGCAAACGTTTTACTTTGGTAAAAACGTATGCCTTGACGCCATGCCGTTTCTTGGTTATTGGACTGTGTCGCAACAGGTCAGGCTGCGTTTTTCGGTGCGTTGCCCCCTGTGGTGACGCACTTTTTTATTGTCTGGAATTTTAAGATATAAAAGGGGGATTCATATGCCGGACTATCAAGAAACACTGACAATAGATGCATGCTTTGGTATTGATGAAGAACACAAGCTTTTTCGGTTTATCATAGAGGGCTGTACGGAAATATTACCTGTATGCAATATAGAATCCTGCATGGTAATGGCTGATTGGGGTGCTTTGAATAAAAACTTATTTCACGACGAAGAAGTTATCCCCGGATTAGGAAAGATTCCTTTTATAAACGATATGAGAGAGTTTTCTAAAGCTGTTTCGGGGAGCGATGTTTTCCTTACAATTCATTTTCAAAACAACAGTGGAAACCTGAAAATTTTCAAAAAAAGGTACTCGCACGATGACAGTGAAGTCCGCCGTTTAGCATCAAAAATTAATAACATTGTAAATTCCAATCCCTCTGTGTAATATTTCTTGACAAGACGTTTTTTTATAATTATAAATATAAAAAAGAACATCTTTCGATGTTCTTTTTGTTTTATATCAAATCACTAAGCTTTGGGAAAACCTCGATACTTCTTTTCAGGATTCCGTTTATATATGCAATCAGAATTCCATAATTGGTAAACGGAATCTTTTGCATTTTTGCCTTTTCCATACGGCTCATCACTTCACGCTCATTTATCATACAGCCGCCGCAGTGAATGACCATTTTATACTCCGAAACATTTTCGGGGAAATCCCTGCCCGAAGTAAATTCAAAGGTTATATCCTTCCCCGTGTGTTTTTTAATCCATGCGGGGATTTTTACCGTTCCGATGTCGTTACACTGCCTGTGATGGGTGCATCCCTCGGCGATTAAAATTTTATCACCGTCTTGCAGTTTCTCTATTACGCTTACGGCTTTTACCGCTTCGTCAAGAATCCCCTTATACTTTGCAAAAAGTATGGAAAAAGAAGTAAGGAGAATACCTTCTGGAATTATTTTTGAAACCTCACCGAATGCCTGACTGTCAGTTATAACAACCGAAATCTTTTTTCCGAAAGTTTCAATTACGCTTTTTAGTTCTTCTACTTGTACTACTAAGGTTACAGCACCTATATCAAGCAGATTTCGAAGCACGTTTTGCTGAGGAAGAATTATTCTGCCCTTTGGTGCGGATTCATCAATGGGAGTTACCAGAACGACCAAATCGCCCTTTTTTACAAAGGAATCCACAATTTGCATTTTATTCGATTTTTTGGGAATAAGCTCGCCCAGTTTTTCTTTAAGCTCAGCTATCCCCTCACCCGTTAGTGCACTTACATAAAACAAATCGCTCTTTCTTTCGGAAAGGGTGTCGGCTTTATTATACACTATTATATAAGGAATCTTTTTCTCCTTAAAAAGCTCCTCTATCTCCCTGTCTTTATCCGTCATTCCTTTATTTGCATCACACACAAGCACTGCTGCATCCGTGCCCTGAAGTGCTTTTTTTGTGTTTTCTATGCGTTTTTCACCCAATATACTTGTATCGTCAAAGCCGGGGGTATCAATTATCAGTACCGGCCCTATGGGAAGAAGCTCCATTGCCTTTCTCACAACGTCGGTGGTTGTTCCCGATACTTCCGATACAAGTGCCGTTTCCTGTGACGTAACGGCATTTACTATGCTGGATTTACCTGCATTGGTGCATCCGAAAAAGCCTATATGAACCCTTTCGGATGAGGTTTGTAAGTTAAGGCTCATTGCACTCCGCCTTCCTTTGCTCCCACATTTGAAAATGTAGCTTTTACATTAACATTGGAGAGCTTACCTATTTTCCCTGAAAGAGCACTGATTACGCTCTGTGGTGCATCCATTGCAATGGCAATGATATTAATATTTCTCTCTCTGTAAGGAAGTCCCATTCTGCCGATAATAAATTCTCCGTATTCATGAAGAATTTCATTAAGCTTTGGAACGGAAGAAGGCTCCTCAACTATAATCGAAAGAAGTGCTACTCTTGTTTCCATAATAAATATCCGCCTTTTACTTATTCTTCGGATTGACGATATCACGCCAGTCAAGGTCACCCCTCTGAAGACCGTGGATAAGTACTTCTGCTGTAGCAACGTTTGTCGCAAGGGGTACATTATGCACGTCACAAAGGCGGAAAAGTGCACTTACGTCAGGCTCGTGAGGCTGTGCCGTAAGCGGGTCACGGAAGAACAGTACAAGGTCAATTTCATCATATGCAATGTGTGCACCTATCTGCTGGTCACCGCCCTGGGGACCCGACAGAAAGCGATGCACATCAAGACCGGTGGCCTCTATAATAAGACCGCCTGTTGTTCCTGTGGCAAAAAGCTTATGTTTGGAAAGAATTCCTTTATAAGCAATACAAAACTGAACCATAAGTTCCTTTTTCTTATCATGAGCAATTAAAGCAATATTCATCCTAAGTAATTCTCCTCCTTAATCGGGATTGATGCAGACAGCACATATTCAAGTCCGTGCCTGCACGTTACCGAAACCTGCGGCGGCATTTCACTGCCCGTGCAATATCTAAGAAGCACCGCCGAAACCTCTTTTTTTATTTTCTCTAATGTTTTACTCTGTGTTACATTTATTCTATCATTTTTTATTACAGATTTCAATCTGTTTTTTGCTTCTGTTACACTTTGGCTTTTAAGCCGTGCAAAAAACATTCTCATTCTATGCCCTCCGCTTTTTTTGAAAGAGTCTTTCAAAAAAGCTCTGTTTAAGTTTCATCAAATCAACATTCTCGCCATTAAGACGGGAGGCAATATTCCTGTAGGCTTGTCCGCTGCGGGAGTTATTCATGGCACAAACATATTCACCTTTATTTGCCGCTACAATAATATCCTCATCATCAGGAACAACTCCGAGCAGGTCTATCGCCAAAATATCAAGCATATCTTCAATGCCGAGCATGCTTCCGTTTTCAACCATTTTAGGTCTTAATTTATTGATTACAAGCTTAATTTCTTTTATATCATGCTTTTCCAAAAGCCCTATAATTCTGTCGGCATCTCTTACGCTTGAAACCTCCGGCATTGCAACCACGATTGCCTTCTTTGCCGCGGCAACGGCATTTTCAAAGCCCTGTTCAATGCCTGCAGGACAGTCAATGAGTATGTAATCAAAGCTGTCTTCCATTTTTCTTACAAGATGCTTCATCTGAGTTGTGGTAACGGCACTTTTATCCCTTGACTGTGCCGCCGGAAGAAGAAAAAGCCCCTCATATCTCTTATCCCTGACAAGTGCCTTTTCATAGGGGACACGGTCTTCAACCACATCTACAAGGTCGTAAACAATTCTGTTTTCCACGCCCATAATTACATCGAGGTTTCTAAGCCCGATATCGGTATCTATCATTACAACTTTTTTCCCTGTGAGTGCCAGCGCGGCACCTATATTTGCAGTAGTGGTGGTTTTTCCTACTCCGCCCTTACCGCTTGTTATAACTATTATTTCGCACATTTTCTTCACCCCACGGGTTATTTTATCATAATTTCTTCTCAAGGTCTATATTAAAATCATAAACTCTGTAAGATTATTTCGCCATTTTCCGCCACTGCCGTTGCCGCGGCGACATTTTCATTCCTTTTGTTATAAGAACAGACCTTTCCTATTCTTATCTGCGAGGGCTGCATATAGGCGGCATATACTTTTCCGCTTCCCGTTATATGGGCGACTCCCCTGAGCGCCCCAATCACGGTTATGTTCCCCTTTGCCTTTACATATGCCCCCGGATTTACGTCACCGTAGATTATAACATCACCTCGGCTTATGAGCGTTTCTCCGCTTCTTAGCGATTTTTCAACCACAAGGCATATATTTTCTCCGTCATCTAAAGAATACTCAATCTGCTTTTGCGAAAGGCAATGCTTTTTCACCAGCATTGCATCCTTTTTAAAAAGCTTTTTTAATGCTAATTCCAGCCGCATTTCCTGATTATATTTAAGCTTTATTCCGCTGTAGGAAATCTGCGTGTGGGAATTTTCAAAAAAGCCTTTTTTATCATTGGTGAGATTTTCAAGCTCCTCAATGGCTTCCGAAAAAGAAATGTCCCCGTTAAAACACAGTTCTATTTCCTTTCCGTGACCTTTTATCGTAAGAGGACTCATATTAAACCTCCCTTAAAAGTCTCCGATATTATTTAGTTAATACTCCTGTCTGCATATCCAAATCCTGTGAATTTTCAAAGTAGCTGTCTACTACCTTTCTCACAGCCTGTGCAACATTTGCACCGCTGCCCGCCTTTTCAATCACGCAGGCAATGGCAATACGCGGTTTTTCATAAGGGGCATAGGCTACACAAACACCGTTGGTGTATACGCCGGATGTCTGGGCACTGCCCGTTTTCGCCGCAACTGAAACCTTACATCCTGCAAAAGCAGTTTGCGCCGTTCCCTCCGTTACCACCATACGAAGCCCCCTGACGATTGCCTCTCTATGCTCCTCGCTCATGTTAATTTTTGAAAGAATCTCCGGCTCAGTTTCGCTGCCAGAAGTCTTGTCACTGCTTTGAATTGATTTTATTATATGCGGTCTGTAGCGTGTTCCGCCGTTTGCAATTGTTGCAATATAGTTTGCAAGCTGTATGGGAGTTACAAGCGTGTCAGACTGCCCTATTGCCGTCTGGCAAACGTCACCGGGATACCAGATTCCGTTATTCTTTTCTCTGTTTTCGGGACTTGCCACAACACCTGTCTTTTCCTCTGCTGAAAGCTCGATTCCGCTGTTTTGTCCAAGGCCGAATTTTTCAGCATATTCATTAATCTTTTCTATGCTCAGCCTACGCCCCACATCAAAGAAAAACACATTGCACGAATCCCTTATTGCTTCCGACACGTTAAGATAGCCGTGAGTTCCGCCGGACTGATTATATACCCAGCAACCGGGCTGATAATCCTTGAAATAGGTATATTTACCCGTATCGAGAATTTCCTCATCAGTGGTTATTATCCCCTCCTCAAGTGCCGCAGTTCCCACCAATAATTTAAATGTGGAGGCAGGGGAATACGTCCCCGCCAAGCTTCTGTTAAAAAGCGGCTTTGAAGGATTTTCCAAAAGCGAATTATAATCCTGTGTAAAGGTGGTAATCTCATATGACGGATATGATGCCATGGCGAGGATATCTCCCGTATTAACATCTATTACCACCATACTGCCTGCATCGGCATCTCTCCCGCCTTCGGCGGTGCTTCCTGCGGAATTAATTGCCCTTATTGTATCCTCCAGAGCCTCCTCGCAGGCAATCTGCATGTCAAGGTCAATGGTAAGATTTACGTTTCTTCCGCTTACAGGCTCTTTTACGATGCTCTGCCCCATGCTTCTTCCGTGAGAGCTTTGTTCAACTCTGCCTCTGCCGTTCTCTCCACGAAGGTATTCCTCCAAAAGCTTCTCAATTCCGTCTTTTCCTATGTGGGAATTTATCGTATACCCGTTATTTTTATTCTCCTTATATTCATCGGCATTAACCACGCCCACTCTGCCCAGCATATGAGCACCTAAACTTTTATAGGGGTAGCTTCTGAGAGGCTGGGTTACGATGCTGACGCCCCAAAAGCTATCAGGCTGTTCCTTTATCACCGATATTTCCTCAACGGGAACATTTTCGGCAAAAAGATACGGAGTTGCCGAGGAAAACCCCAGCTTTTTCATGTTAAGACGGGTTGCCGCAATCTCTATAATTTCCCGATTTGTATACTTCTTCGTGTCTATATCGTACTTTTTAATAAGAGCATCGATAATGTCCTGTGCACTTGCCGCCTTGCCAAATCCGTTTTCTTCGCTCCATTTCTTAGCTAAGCCTGATTCTATGCTGAAAAAATATTTTCCGCTTTGCTCAGTCAGCGGTAAGACACCGTCTATTCTTCCCGATGTATCGCCCAGAGTAGAAAATAAATTATTAATAACGGCATTAAGCTGACCTGAGCTTCTTCCCTCGATACTTAAAATGTACACACTGAAGCCTGTGGCATTTTTAACGATTGCACGCCCGTTACGGTCGAGAATTTCTCCTCTGGGAGCCACAAGTTCTACGCTTCTTACGGTGCGTGTATTGCTTTTTTCTCTGTAATATTCACCGTGAGTAACCTGTAGATTCACAAGGCGAAGCAATATAATCACCGCTGTTATTGCAAAGAGGATATAAAACGCTGTATATCTTTTTGGTTTCATACGTTTTCCTCCTTTGCCGTTTTTCTAAAGCATACGTCGATTTCTTTCCTGTATGTCCACCATACGAAAATGAGAACGCATATTCCGCCGAAAATGCCTTTCACCAATATATCGGCACACAAATGCCCTATGGGCATACTGTAACCAAGCATAACTTTAATAATTGCAAGCAGAATTTCTTTAGCCGATATACTTACAAAATAAATAAAGCTCACTATAACGGGGGAATTTTCGCTTTTTTTATCGGTGAGGAGGCTTACAGAGAGTGCAAAGTACATAAAAATAAGTGTACTGATGCCGAAAAGCTTCCCCGACAGGGCATCCATAAGAACGCCTGCAAAGGAACCTAAAGCCGCTGAAAGCATGTAACCATCCGATACTGCAAAGATTACCAATGCTACCGATATGATGTCGGGCGAACATCCGAATATTTTGATTTCATTTAATATAAGAGTCTGCACGAGATATGCCGCGTACACCCATATGAATTTCTTCAAAAGCTTCACTTTTTTCACTTCCATAATAGTCCGAAATGAATTAATCCACTGTAGCCTGAACTTAGCTATCCGAACCACGTTTTTTACTTCCAATTTTCCGCCGCTACTGCGTTAAAAGCCTTGCCAATACGACAGTATTGGCTTCGTTTTTGCCTTGTATCAACAAAAAATAATTTGTAAAAAATTCTTCGAACCTGAAACGGACGAAATTTTGTGCAGATTTTGGTGCGGAGGACGCCGACAGGCTGTCGCCTTTCAAGAACGACAAGCCGAAAGATGCCGAAATTCCGCCGTTTCAGGCGGGTACGGATAGCTCAGTTCAGGCTAACCAATACCTTATCGAGATTTTTTATTTTAACATCTGTTTCAAGGACTGCACTTAAAGTAAGATTTCTGCTGTCTTCTTTGATTTCGGTGATTTTTCCTATTTTTATTCCGCGAGGATAAATTCCGCCTGTTCCGCTTGTTTCGATAATATCTCCGACAACGGTTTTTGCACTGCGGTCAATGTAGTTCATACTGCACTTTTCGTCCGCCGACAAATATCCTACAGGCTCTACAATTCCCATGTCACCGCTTCGGAGGCAAATTGATGAAACGGAGCTTTCGGAATCGAATATGGTTTTAACCTTTGAGTAATTATACCCTGTTTCAAAAACCACACCCACAAGTCCGTCGGGGACAAGGACTGTGGCATTTTTTCTCACGCCGTCCTTTGTACCCTTATCGATTGTTATAACACTGCCCGAATCGCTGAGATTCTTCCCTATCACATTTGCGGCGGTGCTTTTAAAATCCGTGCGGCTTTCCGCAAGCTCGATGAGCTTACGAAGTTCATCATTCTCGGTCTTATAGCTCTCCAGCATCCTGAGCTGAGCTTGAAGCTCCAAATTTTCTTCCTTAAGCTTTTTATTCTCACGGGCGTTATCCCTTGAATCCATCATATTTCCTATAAAATTTCCTGCAGAGCTATACGCACGTGACACCCATTTCTGCACGGGGGAAAACACCGTTCCCACTGCATTTGCCACAGGGTTATTTCCTATTTTCAGCGAAACTGCGGAAAATATAAGTATCACAAAGGTTACACACGAAAGTATTATAATGTGTTTCTTTTTCATGGCAAATTACCTCTTAAAGTACGTTTATGTTAAACTCGTCCCGAAGCATTTTGGAAAGAGCACAGACGGGAAGTCCCACCACGTTAAAATAATCACCGTTTATTTTCTCAATGAAAATGCTTCCCTTTTCCTGGATTCCGTACGCCCCTGCTTTATCCATCGGCTCACGGCTTTTTACATATGCCTTGATTTCTTCTTCTGTAATGCTTCTGAAGGTTACTTCCGTTTTTTCATACTTTGATACAGCTAAGTTTGTTTTTGTATTTATAACACAGTAGCCCGTATACACACAATGAGTTTTTCCGCTGAGGCGTCTTAGCATATCTGTGGCTTCCTCTATGTTTCGGGGTTTCCCGAATATCTCCCCGTCAAGCACCACGACGGTGTCTGCCCCGATTACATATACCTCGCAATTAAAGGTATGGGCAACGTGAGATGCCTTGAGCATACTGAGCTGCTGCACCAAGCTCTCGGGCGATAAATCCTTAAGGGCAGTTTCATCAATATTTGCAGGAAAAACCTGTGCATCAATTCCGATATTTTTGAGAAGTTCTTTTCTTCTGGGGGATTTTGATGC
The DNA here is from genome assembly GCA_045636425.1 of Clostridia bacterium. Taxonomy (GTDB): domain Bacteria; phylum Bacillota; class Clostridia; order UMGS1883; family UMGS1883; genus UMGS1883. The sequence continues at coordinate 37,076 of JAZTXM010000002.1, forward strand.
AAGTATAAATATAGGTTTTGCCATAATATTTCTTCATCCTTTATCTTAAGATTTTTTCTTTGTAGGAATCAATACATTCCTGGATTATCTTCTCGGCTTCTTCTCTGCCTAAAACCTCGTTAACAGCCGTTTCTTTATTTTCCAGCATTTTATAAACTTCAAAAAAGTGGCTGATTTCCCTTGACATATGGTCGGGAAGCTCGTGGATATCCTTATATCCGGCATAGGTGGGGTCGCTGAAAGGAATTGCTATAATCTTTTCATCAACCTTGCCGTCGTCAATCATTTTAATAACACCGATAGGGTAACAACGTACAAGCACCAATGAGTCAATTTTCTCCTGACAAAGCACAAGCACATCAAGAGGGTCACCGTCATCGGCGTAGGTACGGGGAATAAATCCGTAATTTGCCGGGTAATGGGTGGATGTATAAAGAACTCTGTCAAGAATAATCATACCTGTTTCCTTGTCCAGCTCGTATTTGTTTCTTCCGCCCTTGCGTATTTCTATCACGGAAAGAAAGTCATCTTTTTTTATTCTTTCGGGGTTAATGTTGTGCCACACGTTGAACATAAAATCAAACCTTTCTTAAATGTTTGGGATAGTGATTCTTCGCCTGCCCGTCGCTAAGCTTATACCACCCTACGGGGAATTTCTCTTTATAAAGCATTACGCCATAGCCCTTTTCCCCTGTATGTGCGATTGCTTCACCCTTTAAATAAGCTTCAAGCTTGTCCTCGGAAAGTGCTATACTGCGTTTAAAATCTTCTTTTTTAAGTGCGGTGGCAAGGTGGTGCGACGGCACAAACCTGCCTTTCCTCACCTCCCCTAGGAAAATTCCGGGGCGTATGCACTTGATTTTATCAAGGGTAATCATTTCCTTGGGCAAAAGATAAAGATTTTCACCGAAGGAAACAAAATTTCCGTCAAGGCTTATATTAAGGTTTTCCTTTTCAAAGCTCAGGTATGCTTCAAGCATTTCCTTTTTTGCAGAGACAGGAGGGGTATGTTTTTGGGATTTTACCGCCCCACCCTTTTCAAACACGGCTGAAAAATGCCCTTCGCCCTTAATTTTATGAGGCATCAGCCGATGCATTCCCATAAGGGATATATCGCTGTATTTTTCCGCAAATTTCTGCGCGGTTTCCTCGTTTTCTTCTTTAGAAAATGTACAGGTGGAATACACGAGCCGTCCTCCGGGGGAAAGCATTTTATATGCTGAGTCAAGAATGGAGAGTTGACGCACTGCACAGGATTTCGTATGCTCTATACTCCATTCCTGTACTGCCACACTGTCCTTTCTGAACATTCCTTCCCCACTGCAGGGTGCATCAACTATAATTTTATCAAAAAACTCATAAAACAGCTTTTCCATTTTTTCGGGGTACATATTGGTGACTACGGCATTTTTTATTCCCATACGCTCTATATTTTCGCAAAGGATTTTTGCCCTGCCTGCGTTCACCTCATTGGAAACCAAAAGCCCTTTTCCGCCCAGTTTTGCGGCAAGCTGTGTGCTTTTTCCGCCGGGAGCGGCACAAAGGTCCAGAACTCTGTCCCCTTCTTTCACATCTGCAAGCTCAGCGGCAATCATTGCCGACGGCTCCTGTGAGTAGAAAAGACCTGCTATGCTGGAGGGGTGGTTTCCCTTTTTTCCGTCGTAGTAAAATCCCGTGGGACACCAAGGCACGCTTTCTCCGCAAAAATCCACTATACTCTTAAATTCATCGGCGGATGTTTTAAGAGTATTAACACGCAATGCAATGAATGGTGCTTCTTCATAGGATTTTATAAAGCTCTCGTATTCATTTCCAAGCTCGTTTTTCATTCTTTCGCAAAACTTTTCGGGTAATTTCAATTTTTATCACCTGTATATAATATATCTACATTATTATAACATATCGTATTGTCAAAATAAAGCGTTTTTTGTGTGAGATATAAAAAAAGTTAAAAAACATAATCCTCCCGATGCAAAAAGTACACATTAATATTTACTCAAAAATTTGTTGAAATATGCCTTAATTTGTTATATAATTAATAGAAGTGTTTTCAGGAGGGTAAATTATATGACAGTAATGCAGCGTTACGAAGCTCTTAAAAATCGTGTGGTAAAAAGAAAAGATGAATTCACCGCTTTGATTAACTTTATGGAGAATGAAACGGATTATCTGAATTCTCCTGCCAGCACACGCTTCCACCTGTGCAGAAAGCAGGGGCTGTTGGAGCATAGTGTAAATGTGGCTGAAACAATGCTTAAATTACGTGCTTCTCTCGCTCCTGAAATTGACGAGGAAAGCTGTATTATAACGGCACTTATTCATGATTTGGGAAAGGCAGGTATGCCCGGAATTCCCCAGTATCTTGAAAACGAGCCTACCCCCAAGCAGAAGCAATATGGTTTTCCTGCATCTGTTCCTTACAGAATAAACGAAAGCCTTGTATATCTCAGTGTTCCCGTGAGAAGCCTGTATCTGGCTATCCCCCACATTTCTCTTTCCGAAAGCGAAGTGCAGGCAGTTATGTATCATGATGGTCAGTATGTGGATGATAATAAGAGCGTAGCAACAAAGGAAACGCCTCTATTGCTTCTTTTACAGTATGCAGACACTTGGAGCACATTTGTAATAGAAAAAGACACAAAACGCAAATAACCCGAAAGGAAGTATATAAATGATAGAACCTAAAAACATAAGAAACATCGCAATTATTGCCCACGTTGACCACGGTAAAACCACCCTGGTTGACGCACTTTTACGCCAAAGTGGTGTTTTCCGAGAAAACGCACAGGTGGAGGAGCGTGTAATGGACTCCAACGATATTGAGAAGGAACGCGGTATTACCATTCTTGCGAAAAATACATCTCTTATGTACAATGATGTGAAGATAAATATCATTGATACACCCGGCCATGCCGATTTTGGCGGTGAGGTTGAACGCGGTCTTAAAATGGCGGACGGCGTGCTTCTGCTTGTTGACGCATTTGAGGGATGTATGCCACAGACAAGATTTGTTCTGAAAAAAGCATTGGAGCTTGACCTTTCCATAATAATGGTTGTAAACAAGGCGGACAGACCTAACGCACGTCCTTATGAAGTAACGGACGAGCTTTTGGAGCTTTTCATCGACCTTGATGCAACGGATGAACAGCTTGATTCCCCCGTTGTTTATGTTTCGGGACGTGACGGCTGGGCGAGCCTTTCCCCCGACAATCACCCTGATGACCTTAAGGTGCTTTTCGACCTTATCGTGAAGCATATCCCTGCACCTGAAGATACAACGCAGGGCGAATTCCAGATGCTTGTATCTAACATTGATTATGATACATTTACAGGCAGAATTGCGGTAGGCAGAATTAACCGCGGCTTCGTAAAAACCAATATGCCCATTACAATAAGCCGAGAGGGTATGGATTCCTATAATTCAAGAGTATCAAAGCTTTTCTCCTATAAGGATTTGGAAAAGCAGGTTATTGATGAGGCAGGTGCCGGCGAGATTGTTGCGATCAGCGGTGTTGAAAAAATCAACATCGGTGATACAATCTGTGCTTCGGGCATAATAGAGCCTCTCCCCTTTACCCCCGTTGACGAGCCTGTTCTTTCTATGACCTTCAGCGTAAACAACAGCCCCTTTGCAGGACAAGACGGTGATTATGTAACAAGCAGACATCTTCGTGACAGATTAATGAAAGAGCTTGAAAGCAATATTGCACTTAAAGTAACCGAGACTGAATCTCCCGACAGCTTTGTGGTTTCGGGCAGAGGTGAGCTTCACCTTTCCGTTCTTATTGAAAATATGCGTCGCGAGGGTTATGAATTTCAAGTAAGCAAGCCTAAGACGATTAACAAGGAGATTGACGGTTGCCTTTGCGAGCCCTTTGAAATGCTGACTGTAGACGTTCCCGATGAGCATACGGGTGTTGTTATGGAGGGTATCGGTGCCAGAAAGGGTAGCCTTGTGAATATGGCTCCCGGTGCGGCAGGCTATACAAAGCTTGAGTTCAGAATCCCGTCAAGAGGACTTATCGGTTATCGTGGTGAGCTTCTGACCGCTACAAAGGGTACAGGTATTATCAACAGTGTATTTGATTCTTATGAACCGCTTATTCCGGGAGAATTTACAACACGCTCCAGAGGAAGTCTTGTAGCATATGAAACGGGTGAATCCGTTGCATACGGTCTTTTTAATTCGCAGGACCGCGGACAGATGTTTATAGGACCTGGCGAAAAGGTTTATATGGGAATGGTTGTCGGTGAGTGCAGCCGCCTTGAGGATATTGTGGTAAACGTATGCAAGAGAAAGCAGGCAACAAATATGCGTGCCGCAGGAAGCGATGAGGCACTCCGCCTTACTCCGCCCAAGCTTCTCAGCCTTGAGGAAAGTCTTGAGTTTTTGGCTGATGACGAGCTTTTGGAGGTCACCCCAAATTTTCTCAGAATAAGAAAAAGAATTCTCGACACCGACCTTCGTGCAAAAGAGGCAAACAGAATCAAAAAGCAACAGCAATAAAAATTGCACAAAAAAGAAACAAACGGCATTTCGTTTTTATCCGAAATGCCGTTTTTGGTTACAATAAGATTACAGAACTTGACTTTTGCCATTTAAAGGGTTATGATGTTGTTGTAAAATAAATTTAGGAGGTAATTACCATGAGTAAATTCGAAATTCACAACCTTGATGTAGATGCTTTTGCAAAAGAGCTCAATAACTGCAAGGGTCAGGTTTGGCTTACAACAGAAGAGGGTGACAGAATCAATCTTATGTCTGCCTTCTGCCGCATGATTGGTCTTATGAGCATTATTCAGGGTGCAAAGCTCAGCAAGGCTACCATTGAATGCGAGGACCCCGATGATGAAAGCCGTCTTTTCAGATTGAATCTTTACGGCAAGGTAACAGAAAAGTAAAATTGAAATTTCACGCTAATAAAAATTAGTAATAACAGCCCCCTTATTCTCATATGTTAGAACGAATGAGTTAAGGGGGCTGTTAATTTTGAAAGATTATATTGAAAAGCGTGCCGTTATGCTTGCATACTATATTCTCGAAAATAATGCTACAGTCAGAGCAACCGCGAAAAACTTCGGTTTCTCCAAATCGGGAGTACATAAAGACGTCACAACAAGATTAATGGATATAGACCCGCTTCTGGCGGAGCGTGTTCAAGATGTGCTTGATACAAACAAAGCCGAGAGGCATATCCGCGGCGGTCTTGCCACAAAGCTTAAGTACGAACGGCAAAAGGTTTCTAACGGTTAACTACCCAAAGTGCCAGCATACATATTAAAATCATGAATATAGCTGAAATAGCCACCGCCACATTAGCGTTGCGAGAGGAATAGTTATTGGTGCTTTCCAAAAGTCCTCCGCGTCTTAAAACCCTTGTCATAGGCTTATATATAAGAAGCACAAGTGCAGAGTTAAGAATGCATTTTATGATATTGAAAGGAAGAATTGCAGGTATTAAAAGGTCAGCAACCGCCTGTCTGGGCATGCCTGTGTAGAGTGGGGTAACAAAGTAGTTTAACACCATCATAGCAGCAACTGCACAAACAGAGCCTATCACAAGCGACACCATTCCGCCCTTGATTGAGCGATACTTACTGTACACTGCCGAAGCAACGCAAGCGAAAGCACAGCTTGCCGCAATGTTCATAACGCATCCTATAATATGCGTAGAGCTTGAAGTAAGCATTTCTATTAAGGAAACAATCACAGATATTACAAATGCAGTAAGCGGACCGTATATGTATCCGCCAATGACGATTATAACATCCTTAGGGTCATACTGCAAAAAGGGAAACGCCGAAAAAAGCGGCGGAAAGACATATTTTGTAAGCATTACCACATATGCAAGAGTACACAGAAGCCCTGTGGTCGTCATTTTTTTTGTATTGTTCATTAAAAGTCATTCCTTCCGATATACATATACAAATAAAATGCCCCGATACATAAACGTATCGGGGCATTGTTGTATTTAAAAATACACATTTTCTTCTCTCATCCGGACTTTACCGTCGGTTGCAGAATCTCACTGCATCAACCTTTTAAGGTTCGCGGACTCAGGCTTCTGCCATTACCGCCGGTAGGGAATTTCACCCAACCCCGAAGAATCATTATTCATTTTCTTTTTTAAGCTCTTCTTCCGTAGGTAACTTGATTCCCATCATTTCTTCTGTGATAGGCTCTGCACCTCTGGCACTTCTTATTTCATTAACCCAATTAAATACATATTTATCAAGCTCATCTGTTTTCCAGTTGATTTCAAATTCTTCTGCTTTGGAATTTAAAACCTCGCCAAGCTTCTGATTCAAAAGATTCTCTTTATATTCCTTAAATTCATCAAGGTCGGCATTTACATCATATTTCTTGATAATATGATAGCCATAGTCTGTTTTTACGCCCTGCTTGGTGTATTCTCCTACCTTGAGAGCCATGGAAGCTTCCTCAAATTCCTGTACCATTTCACCTGTGCCGAATACATAGAATTTTCCGCTTTCCATTCCGGGGTCCTCATCATACTTATCTATAAGAGAGTCAAAATCCTCGCCCTTAGCAAGCTTTCCGAGAATCTCGTCTACTACTTTAAGAGCTTCTTTGTCGCTTCTTGCAGGAATCACATCGCCCGTTTCGGGGTCTGTCTGCTCCTGGGTTGATACAAGAATGTGCTGAACACGCATCTTTTCTTCTGAAAAGCCCTCTAAAGCTTCCTGATCTGAAACATATGCTTCTTCGCCCTTTGCAGTTATTTTGTCCTGCAAACTAACCATAATCTCCGACATTCCGATACTGTTTTTCACTGCCTTGTCGGTAGTTTTTGCTTCACTTAAAAACTTTTCATATTCACTGTCGGTGCTGAAATTCTTTCTAAACGCCTTATATTCTTTATCTACGGCTTTCTGGATTTCCTTACTGCCTTGTTCTATGCCATATTTTTCCTTAGCCAATACCGATGCCGCTATCATCACTTCGAGCTGCGCGCCTGTATTCTGACTTATCATCTGACCTAAGGTGTTTATACCATCATATGACTGAACAAACCAATCTGCTCCGTAATACTGCTCATACTGGGAAACATTATCATACATTGTTCTGTAAACCAGATTATAGTCTGCCTGAGTAATTTCCACACCGTCTACAGTTCCTACTATCTCTTTGTCAAGCTTTGTATCACCCGTGGGGGCATCGCCTGAGCAAGCACTAAAGAGAGACAACACAATAATCAATGCAACACAAAGTGCAAAAAATCTTTTCATTTTCATTCCTCCTGTTTTATAGATAGCCATTGAAGTATTATCCGAACCCGCCTGAAACGGCGGAATTTCGGCATCTTTAGGTTTGTCATCCTTGAAAGGCAACAGCCTATCTGCGTCCTCCACACCAAAATCTGCACAAAATTTCGTCCGTTTCAGGTTCGGAGAATTTTTTGCAAACTATTTTTCTGCCGATACGAGGCAAAAACGAAGCCCATACTTTCGTATTGGCAAGGCTTTTAACGACGAAGCGGCAAAAAAGAGGAAGCAAAAAACGTGGTTTGGATAATACTTCAATGGCTACACTTAATTATATACTACACTTCATCGTTTTGCAAGCACTTTAATACATTATTTACACTTTCGATGAGTTTATCACCCTTAAGGCCCTTTTCACGAAGCAGAATATATGGATTGTCCCCTGCTCCGAAAAGTACTTTTCCGCGGTTTTTTGAGGCAAGAATTGAAATTTTATCCACCATTTCACGGCTAAGAGATTGAATCTTAAAAATAATACCTGCCTCTGCGTGGGAGATTTCCTTGATTCCCGCCTTCTCTGCCGAAATACGAAGCATCTGTATTTCAAGAAGGCTGTAGGTTTCATTGGGGATTTCTCCGTAGCGGTCCTCAAAGCTTCCCTCAACTGCGTAGCGGTCGTTTATATCTACGATTCCCGCAATTTGCTTATACGCTTCTATTCTGAGATTTGATGTAGGAATGTAACTGTCGGGGATAAAGGCATTTACTTCAAGGTCAATTACAGTTTCAACCTTTTCGGGGGCTTTGGGTTTACCCATAGCTTCATTTACAGCTTCCTCAAGGATTGCACAATACATGTCATATCCCACGCTTGCCATAAATCCGTGCTGTTCGGGGCCAAGGACGTTGCCTGCACCTCTTATTTCAAGGTCACGCATGGCAATACGGAAGCCTGAGCCGAATTCCGTAAATTCACGGATGGCACGAAGCCTTTTTTCCGCCACCTCGTCAAGAATTTTGTTTTTTCTGTAGGTCAGATATGCGTATGCAAGGCGGTTTGTTCTTCCCACTCTGCCACGGAGCTGATAAAGCTGACTAAGCCCCAACGTGTCGGCATTTTCAATAACAATGGTGTTTACATTTGCAATATCAAGCCCTGTTTCGATAATGGTGGTGCAGACAAGCACATCTACTTCATGCTCCTCTACCTGCATCATTACATCATCAAGCTCGCTCTCGTTCATCTTACCGTGAGCGACGGCTACTCTTGCGTCGGGCACGAGCCTTCTTATGCGTTCAGCCACGCCGTAAATGCTTTCCACGCGGTTATGCAGGTAATAAACCTGACCGCCTCTTGCCACTTCCCTTTCTATGGCATTTTTAACTACCGCTTCATTATATTCCAGTACATATGTCTGTACGGGATGACGATCGCTTGGCGGTGCGGAGAGCACACTCATATCCCTTATTCCTATCATTGCCATATGAAGTGTTCTTGGAATGGGAGTTGCACTCAGGGTAAGAACATCCACGTTCTTTTTCATTTCCTTGATTTTTTCCTTGTGAGTAACGCCGAATCGCTGTTCCTCGTCCACAATTAAAAATCCTAACTTTTTAAACACCACATTTTTAGACAGAAGCTTATGCGTTCCTACTACTATATCGCACTCGCCCGTCTGAAGCATTTTAAGTGTTTTCTTTGTTTGTGCAGGGGTTGAAAATCTGGAAAGCATCCTTACCGTTATGGGAAATTCCTTCATTCTTTCCACGAAATTATGATAATGCTGGGAGGCAAGAATGGTCGTGGGTACAAGGTAGGCTACCTGATATCCGTCCATGACAGCCTTAAATGCTCCGCGCATGGCAACCTCTGTTTTGCCGTAGCCCACATCTCCGCACAAAAGTCTGTCCATGGGGCGTGTGCTTTCCATATCTTTTTTTATTTCAGCGGTGCTTCTTAACTGGTCTTCTGTTTCTTCATAGGGGAACATGTTTTCAAAATCATGCTGCCAAGGGGTGTCCTGTGAAAAGGCAACTCCTTGAAGCTGTGCCCTTTCGGCATAAAGTGCCACGAGCTTCTGTGCCATTTCCTCTACGCTCTGACGCACCTTGCGTTTTGCGTTAGCCCATTCATTTGACCCCAGGCGATTAAGACGCACCATTTTGTTTTCTCCGCCTGTGTATTTGCTGACGGCATCAAGCTGACCTACGGGTAGATAAAGAAAATCCTCTCCCCGATACTCTATTTTAATATAGTCCTTCGTAACTCCGCTTACTTTCATGCGGACTATCCCTAAATATTTTCCGATACCGTGTGCACGGTGAACAACGTAGTCTCCCAAATCAAGCTGGTCGGCACTGCGGATTTTCATGGTGTCTTCGCTTTTTGGCGTTCTTCTCTTTTTCTTTTCTGCGGCAAAAATTTCCTTGTCGCTTACTACGGCATAGCCGTCTAAGGGGTATTCAAATCCCTTGGTGATACTGCCCGGCATAACCGTTACATATTTATCGGAAAGAATTTCGGGAGAATCCTCATATGATGCACGAACATCCCTTTCGTTAAGCATTTCGGTAATTTTCTTTGCTCTTGAGGTGCTTCCTGCAAGGATAACGGTTTTCACGCCCTCTTGATGCCAACGCTCCACATCGGAAATAAGGAAATCAATATTCCCGCTGTAGCTACTCATACCCTTGCTTGTAATTTCACATTCCGTTTTAATATCCCAGTCGGGACAGGCTCTGCCTATAGAGGAAAGGGCAATGCTTGCACTGCTTCCTATACGCATGGCAACATCGCTGTAACGGCTGATACAGTCATAAAGCTCTGTTACAAGATTATTTTCAGCATGGGTTTTTATATTTTCGGAAAGCTCCCATTCTACCGCCTTGGCACTTTCGCTCATTCTGGCAGGCTCATCCGTAAAAATAATATAGCTGTCATCCAAGTAAGAGAGCATACTTTCCCTTGAATTTTGGACTTTCACGGGGAGTATCTTAGCCTCATTAATTTTTTCGATGCTCATCTGCGTTTCACAGTCAAAGCTTCTTAAGGAATCAATATCATCACCGAAAAGCTCCATACGGATGGGAAGAAGTGCGTCGGGAGAATATATATCCACAATACCGCCGCGGATTGCAAACTGCCCGGGGAGATTTACTACATCTACCCTGCTATACCCCATTTCTGAAAGCTTTGATGCAAGATTCCCAGAATCGGTTACTCCACCGTATGAAAAAGACATACAGAGAGAATCAAAGTCTTTTTTAGGCACGACAAAATGGAGAAGCGATTCTACCGATAAAACGGCATTTGCTCCCCCTGCAAGTGCACCAAGTGCTGCTGCACGCTTGTTTTGTGCCTCATGATTTGATGCTTCAACCTTATATAGCAAAATTTCCTTGGGCGGGATATAAACACATTCATTCTCACTAAAAAAACGTAGGTCTTCAAAAAGCCTTCTTGCCTGAATTTCATTATGTGTAACGACAAACGCTTTTTTTCTCAGCTTTTCACATATGGAATTAATAAGATGTGCTTTCTGTGCGTCGGCACTTCCGCTTATCATCAAAGGAAAGCTTCCCCTTTGAGCTTCAAGGATGATTTTTTGAAACTGCTTTGAATTATCAAGCAAGTTGCTTAGTACATTCATATATCACAACACCTTGTTGTTAAAGTTACTCATAGCCTCGGAAATACCCTGTTTCATAATTACGGAGAGTATGTCCTCTATCTTCTTTATCGCACGTGTTACCATCACGCCGTCTTCATCATTAAAATGCCCTAAAACATGGTCTGCAAGGTCGTGCTTTGGTGCACCTACTCCGAAGCGTACACGGGGGAATTCATCACTACCCAAAAGATATATAATATTCTTCATTCCGTTGTGTCCTCCGGCACTTCCCGATGGGCGGATTCTGACCTTTCCGACTTCAAGGGTTACATCGTCATATACAACTATTATATTCTCCGTAGGAATTTTATAGAATTGAGCCGCTTCCAAAACACTCTGTCCGCTTAAATTCATAAAGGTCTGAGGTTTTAAAAGCACACATTTTTCCGTACCGATAAAGCCTTCGCCATATACCCCTTTAAACTTAATCTTCGTCATCTTAACTCCGATTTGCTCTGCAAGATAGTCCAGGGCAATAAAACCTACATTATGCCTTGTCTTTTCATATTCACGCCCGGGATTTCCCAAACCTACTATCAGATACATGGTTATTTCTCCTTATATGCTTTTTTGCATTCCACAATGCCGCCACGAAGTTTCGGGGCGGCATTGCAGGTACTTTTATTATAATCTTTTTTTACAGTGATTATGTAAAGAGAGGACTTACAGAAACATCTTCATAGATACGCTCTATAGCTTCTGCAAAAATAGGAGCTACGCTGAGTATCTTTGTCTTCTTCATAATCTTTTCCGGAGGAAGCTCGATTGTGTTAAGACAAACAAGTTCCTGAATGGGACTTGCTTCAAGTCTTTCTATAGCAGGACCGCTGAGAACAGGATGTGTACAGCATGCATATACCTCTGTAGCACCCTTATCTACAAGAGCCTGTGCAGCATGAACGATTGTTCCTGCCGTATCAATCATATCATCAACCAAAATAACCTTCTTGCCCTTAACTTCACCTATGATATTCATAACCTCGCTTACGTTGGGCTTGGGGCGACGCTTGTCAATGATTGCAATGGGAGCATTAAGCTTCTGTGCAAAGTTTCTTGCACGTGTAACGCTGCCGAAATCGGGAGATACTACAACTATATCATCCATATCGTCCTTAAACTTTTCTATGAAATACGGAGCCAGAATCGGCACGCCAAGCAAGTGGTCAACAGGAATATTGAAAAAGCCCTGAATCTGTGCTGCGTGAAGGTCCATTGTAAGAACTCTGTCAGCTCCTGCTTCTGCAATAAGGTCTGCAACAAGCTTTGCACTGATCGGATCTCTTGCCTTTGCCTTTCTATCCTGACGAGCATATCCGAAATAGGGCATTACGGCAGTAATTCTTCCTGCAGATGCTCTCTTAAACGCATCAATCATAATAAGCATTTCCATAAGATTGTCGTTTACGGGAGCACTTGTAGACTGAACTACGAAAACATCGCTTCCGCGAACGGTTTCGCCGATGTTTACAAAGATTTCCCCGTCAGAGAAAAGACCAACCTTGGACTCACCCAAAGTAAGATTGAGCTTTCCTGCGATTTCCGCTGCAAGCTTGGGATTTGAATTTGCCGCAAAAATCTTGATGTTTTTTCCGTGTGATATCATTTTGACATTCCTCCGTATGTATATTAAAATTATTTCTTTCGTCTGTCGTTCCAGTTTTCTTTCACGACCTGGCGTGCCCTTGCAATAGCCAAGGCATCTTTCGGTACTTCATCGGTTATGGTTGAGCCTGCCGCAATATAAGCACCTTCGTTTATCGTAACAGGTGAAACAAGATTGGAATTACAACCTATAAAAGCATTATCCTTAATAACTGTTTTATACTTGTTTTTACCATCGTAATTAACAACTACCGTACCGCAGCCGAAGTTAACCTTGCTTCCTACCTCCGCATCACCCACATAGGTAAGATGTGAAAGCTTTGTTCCGTTACCTATAATTGCTTTTTTAAGTTCAACAAAGTCTCCGACCTTACACTCATCACCCACACTGCATCCAGGACGCACATATGCGTAGGGACCCACGTGAGTACGGCAACCTATGGAGCTGTCGGTTATGGTGGAAATATTTATATCTGTTTCATCGCCGATAACGGCGTTTGTCAGCTTGCAGTTGGGTCCTATATACACGTTTTTTCCGATGACGCATTTTCCCTCTATTACCGTACCGGGATAAATAATCGTGTCCGTACCAATAACTGCTTCATCGCATATATATGTATTGTCGGGATCGATAATGGTCACGCCGGAAAGCATATACTTTTCGTTGATTCTTCTGCGCATGATTTTCTCACCCACAGAAAGCTGCACACGGTCATTGATTCCCATAATCTCATCAGAATCACTGACAATGTATGCTCCTGCTTTTCCTCCGCCCCGGCAGATAATTTCCAATGCATCGGTAAGATAATACTCGCCCTGTGCGTTATTATCGGTAATTAGGTCAAGAGCATTCAAAAGGCTTTTTGCCTTAAAGAAATACATTCCGGAATTGATTTCAGAAACCTTGAGTTCTTCTTCGCTTGCATCTTTATGCTCTACGATTTTCAAAACCGTGCCGTCCTCTTTTCTGATAATTCTTCCATATCCGTACGGATTTGAAAAATTAGCGGTAAGTACGGTTACATCATTGCACTCCTCTGTATGTACACGCATTGCTTCACGAAGTGTTTGCTCTGAAATAAGGGGGGTATCGCCTGTAAGCACGCAGACATGCTCGCTTTCTTCCAAAAACGCACGTGCCTGCATTACTGCATGGCCTGTTCCCTTCTGCTCATGCTGGTACACGAAAGTAGCACGCTCACCCACTGCCGCTTTCACCATATCGGCACAATGACCGACTACAACCTGTGCTTTAACTGCACCCGATGAAAGGGCACTGTCAAGAACGCGGTTTACCATTTCCTTTCCGCATACCTTATGAACAACTTTTGACTTCATGCTCTTCATACGTTTACCTTCGCCGGCGGCGAGAATAAGCGCTGAAAATTCTGCCATTAATATCATCCCTTCCTAAAGTCAAAAAGGCAAGCAAATAAGCTTGCCCGGTCATTTTGCATTACTCTGCTGTCTCTTCTGATTCTGTAGCGAGAAATTCTTCATACTTAGCAAGAATGGCATTCTGAAGCTGTTCACGCATTTCTGAAGTAATCGGATGTACGATATCTCTGTATGTGCCGTCAGCTGACTTTCTGCTGGGCATTGCCGCAAAAAGCTTTTCTTTTCCTTCGATTACCTTGATGTCATGCACTACAAAGACATCATCGAAGGTAACAGAGACAACAGCCTTCATTTTTCCTTCCTGTGAAACTTTTCTCACCTTAATGTCTGTGATTTGCATACTTTTTCCCTCCGAAAATGAATTTTTTTAAATTTTTTTCATTTTTCTATTGATTTTTTTCCCTAATATGTATAATATCAAATAATGAATGTTATTTCAACAAAAAAATTAAATTTTTTATGAATTTACTACTTTTATATAAAGGCGAGTGATTTTTTTGAGCAATATTACCATTAAAAAGGGTATGCGCGTTCATTTAATAGGCATCGGCGGAGTAAGCATGTCGGGTATTGCCCGGATGCTTCTCAATGAGGGATGCGTTATTTCAGGCTCCGACAGATCCACCTCTACTCTAACAGAAAAGCTGGTTTCAATGGGAATCACTGTGCATATAGGTCACGACGCTGACAATATCCGTGACTGTGATTTGGTTGTATACAGTGCCGCTATTGCTGAAAACAATCCTGAGCGTGTTCGTGCGAAGGAATTGGGAATCACACAAATAGACAGAGCAGAAATGCTTGGCATTATTATGAAAGAGTACGACTGCCCGATTTGCATCAGCGGAACTCACGGAAAAACTACCACTTCGGGAATGCTTACCCATATTTTCATGGAATGTGGCATGAATCCCACGGTTACCGTAGGTGGAGAATTGGATATTATCCGCGGCAATGCACATATAGGCGGTAAGGAATACTTTATTGCCGAGGCGTGCGAGTATCATCAGAGCTTTCTGAGATTCTTCCCCAAGGTATCCGTTATCACTAATATTGAGGCGGATCACCTTGATTATTTCCGTGATTTGGATCATATTATAGACACATTCAGATCACTTGCACTTCTTACGCCTGATGATGGTGCCCTTATAATTAACGGTGAGGATTCAAATGTTTTAAAAGCAGTGTCAGGCATCGACCGCAGGATAATTACCTTTGGAATACACGGCGATTTTGATTATACCATTGACAATATGACGCATAACGGATATAACCACTATACTTTCACAGTTTGCAAAAAGGGAAATCCCGTTGGCAACATACGTCTTTGTGTTCCCGGTGTGCACAACGTTTATGATGCACTGGCGGCATTTGCAACGGCAGACTATTTAGGTCTTGACACGGAGAGCATATGCGATTGTCTGTACCGTTTCGGGGGCACACACCGCCGTTTTGAAACAAGAGGTATCATGGGCGGAATCATGGTAGTTGATGACTATGCTCACCATCCCACGGAAATAGCCGCTACACTAAGCGCCGCCCGCGACATGAAATATAACAATGTATGGTGTCTTTTCCAGCCCCACACATATACGAGAACGTACAATTTCTTTGATGATTTTGTAAAGGTTCTCTCCGAAAGCGGAGCAAATATTATAATAACGGATATCTATGCGGCACGTGAAGCTGACACAGGGCTTGTGAGTGCACAGCAGCTTGCAAATGCTATTCCCAACGCCGTATACAAAAAGACTTTCCAGGAATCCGCCGAATTTATCAAAGCACAGGCAAAGCGTGGTGACATTGTAATCACGATGGGTGCAGGCGATGTTTATAAAGTCGGGGATATACTACTTTCTCATAATGAATAACAAGAGGGTGTAAAAAAGTTAAACTTTTTTACACCTTCTTGTTATTTGTCAGTAATTCTTTCCGAAAAAATACTCCTTTATATCCTCTGCGTTCTTAAGGCTGATACCTTTAACTGCCGCCAAATCATTTACCGAGGCGGTTTTTATTTTGCCGATACTTTTAAAATGGGAAAGCAGAGCTATTCTTTTTTGTTTTCCTATACCCTGAATTTTTTCAAGCTCGCTTTCTATTGTGCTTTTTCTGTGGAGGCTTCTGTGATACTCAATTGCAAAGCGGTGAACCTCCTCCTGAATATTTGCCACAAGGTTAAACACAGAGCTGACGGGATTAAGATAAACCTCCCCTTTTTCCCCTAAAAGAGAGCGGGTACGGTGGTTGTCATCCTTGACCATGCCGAAAACGGGGATGTCAATTCCCATTTCATCAAAGAGAGATTTAATTGCGTTAAGCTGTCCCAGGCCTCCGTCAAGCAGTATTAAATCGGGAAGCTTATCGAATTTTCCGTCACCCCTGCGTTCTTCGTGGGTAAAGCGGCGGAAAAGCACCTCTCTGAGGGATGCGGTATCGTTTGCACCTTTCACTGTTTTGATTTTAAAACGGCGGTACTCTTTCCTTGCACTTTTTCCGTTTTCAAATACAATCATTGATGCAACGCTGTCACTTCCCGATATATGGGAAATATCATAGGCTTCAATGCGGTCGGGAATTACTTCAAGCCCCAATAGCTCGGATAATGAAGTAACCGATTGCTGCCTGAGCTTTTCCCTGACCTGCACAGTCTTATAATTCTCAATATTTTTAAGTGCATTATTATATGCCATATCCACCGTCTTTTTATTACCTCCGCGGACAGGAACCTTTATATATGCACGCTTGCCTCGTTTTTTGGTAAGGTAAGCTTCCACAGCCTCCAAATCGTCTATATAATGAGAAAGCAGTATGGTTTCGGGAATGTAGTTGTCTCGACTGTAAAAATGCGGCACAAACTCTGTCAGAAGCTGACGTGGCTCCTGATTTACGGAGCTTGATAAATCAAAGCTATCCTGCCCGATAAGCCTTCCTCCCCGAATATAGAACACCTCTGCCGAGGAAAGTGAATTCTCCGATGCCACTGCAATTACATCTATATCACCTGTGCTGTCGGTGATAACCTTTTGCCTTTCCCCGAGCCTTTTTACCGATGCACTGCGGTCACGAAGAAGGGCGGCACGCTCAAATTCAAGGTTTTGGGAAGCCTCACGCATTTCTTCTTCCAATGCCGAAATTACTTCCTCATCCCTGCCCTCAAGGAAGCCTACAATGCTCTTAAATATTTTTTTATATTCCGATGACGACATATTTCCCTGACAAATACCTCCACACCGCCCCATTGAATAATAAAGACAGGGGCGTTCCTTTTTTATATCACGAGGAAACAGCTTTCTGCAATGGGGCAAAAGGAAAATATTTTTCAAAAGCTCCATTGTTTCCTTGATGGAATATCCGCTTGGATAAGGACCGAAATATTTTGCACCATCATTTTCAATTCTGCGTACAAAAAGCATTCGGGGGTATTCCTCGTTCATTGTTATTTTGATATAGGGGTAGTGCTTATCATCCTTAAGAAGAATATTGTAGCGGGGCTTGTTCTCCTTGATAAGATTTGATTCAAGAACAAGAGCCTCCATTTCACTGTCACAGATAATATAATCCAGGTCGTGTATTTTCGATACCATCACCTGTGTCTTAAGACTGTGATTTGCCCCTTTTTGAAAATATTGGCGGACGCGGTTGCGAAGAATTTTCGCCTTTCCCACATAGATAATCCGTCCCCCTGCATCCTTCATCATATAGACGCCCGGTTTCTGAGGCAATTTATCAAGTTTTTCTTTTATAACGTCGTTCATAAAGATTTTCCTTTCAAAGACAGAAATAGGCTGTAAAAAGTGATTTTTACAGCCCACTGTTTCAAAGTAAGGTCATTGCTATATTTACATATATAATCAGTGAAACCGCATCAATTATCGTCGTAATAAACGGACTTGCCATTACTGCCGGGTCAAATCCGATTTTGCTTGCAACCATGGGAAGCACACATCCCACGGCTTTTGCCGCTGTAACTGTTGAAAGCAGTGTAAGGCAAATTACCGCTGCCACCGCCGCACTTTGTCCGCTGACAAAAATAAGAAACAGGAAATTCAGGAGTGCCAGTGTGATTCCGCAAAGAAGTGCCACACGGATTTCCTTCCACACAACCCGTAATACGTCCGAAAATTCAATTTCGCCGATTGAAAGCCCTCGAATCACCGTAACAGAAGCCTGGCTGCCACAGTTACCTCCCGTAGCCATAAGCATGGGGATACTTGCAATAAGCACGGGAAATCCCGTGAGTGCATTTTCATAATAGGATATAATTCCCCCTGTAAAGGTTGCGGAAAACATAAGTATGAGAAGCCACGGAATACGGCTTTTGAATATTTCCAAAGCTCCCGTTTTAAGATATGGCTTTTCAAGGGGCGTGATAGCACCCATCTTTTCAATATCTTCCGTGGTTTCTTCCTGCAAAACATCAATTACGTCATCGATTGTCACAATACCCACGAGGCGGTTTTCCTCATCTACAACGGGCATTGCGGAAAAGTCATACTTTACAAAATCCAAGGAAACCTTTTCCCTGTCATCGGTAGTAAGGGCAGAAATGACGTCCTCGGTCATAATGTCCTTCATAATATCCGTTTCCTCGGCAAGGAGAAGCGTACGAACGGTAACTATACCGATAAGCTTTCGATTGTTATCCGTTACATAACAGGTGTTAATGGTTTCTTTATCCACCCCTGTTCTTCTTATCCTTTTTATGGCATCTTCCACCGTCATATCAGGTCTGAGGCTGACATACTCGGTAGTCATAATGCTTCCTGCACTGTCCTCAGGATATTTCAAAATTTCATTTATAAGCTTTCTTTTTTCAGGGTCAGCCTGACGTAGTATTCTTTTCACGACGCTTGCAGGCATTTCTTCAACAAGGTCAACGGCATCATCCACATACAACTCGTCAACCACTTCTTTAAGCTCGCTGTCACTGAAGCTTTGGATTAGAAGTTCCTTTTTGTCCTCCTCCATTTGGGAAAAGGTCTCTGCCGCAAGCTCCTTGGGGAGGAGTCTAAATAAAAGCGGCACTTGTTCTTTAGTGCAATCACCCAGTACTGCCGCAATGTCGGCGGCGTGCATTGTTTCCATAGCATCACGAACGGAAGCATATTTCTTTCCTTCGATGAGGCACACAAGCATTTCACTGAGAACTGCTTCTCTGTTTTCTGACATAAAAATCCCTCATTTCATCAAATTTGAAAATTATGAGGGACAAAGGGTGCCTATAACTGCGAAAAATGGACGCAGTCAGGCATACTTCGTCCGATTTTACTACTTCCTCCTGCGTCCATTCTTCTCACCTCTTTTTTAATATCATTAGATTCATTTTATCATAAATTTTTCTTTTTTTCAAACAGTTTATTCATTTTTTCAGAAATTCGTTTTTTTCTTTCGAGGGTTTCCCGTTCATCAATAAGGAACACTCCGTTTTCCTCTGTTAATACGTCCCCTCTTTGAACATAGGGCAAAAGCTCTCTTTTTATATCTATGCTTCCGCCTGTTTCCTTTTCCAAAACAACATATTCTTCCTGAAATCTGTCTACAATATACTTTTCCATAACAATCACCTTGTATGCTGTGCAAAGGTTTCACTGAATATATGGCTTCCGTCATTTTTCTGTGTATCGGTATGATAGTACAAATAATTATGCTTCTCAGGCTGCATTGCCGCTTCTATAGAGCTCAGTCCCGGACTACATATTGCACCTATGGGAAGTCCCGGATATTTATATGTGTTATACGGCGAATCAACCTCTAAATCCTTGTAAAGAACTCTGTCCACATCATACATACCATCTGAAATTGCATAGACAACTGAGGCATCAATCTGCAGAAGCATTCCCTCATCGATTCGGTTTTGTATAACGCCTGAAATAACTCTGCGTTCACCTGAGAGCTTCGCCTCTCTTTCAATAAGGGACGCACGGATAATCACTTCGTTCATCGTCATATTATCGGGCTTTTTACTCTTTATTTTATCATACTGCTTTTCAAACTCACCTAAAAGTGTGTCTATAACCACATACGCATCAGCATCCGTATCAAAATAATGGGTGCTGGGGAACAAATACCCTTCAAGCTTATAACGAACGCCCTTTTTTTCGGGAATATCCGATATAAAGCCGTAGTTAAAGTCTCCCTCTTTTAAAGCCTTTAAAAATTCTTCCTTGCTGCAAAGCTTTTTCCTTTCGCACTCTGCTGCAATTTTCTCTGCACTCCATCCTTCGGGGATAGTAAGCTTAATACTCTCTGCAAGGGTTGCGGGTTTTGAAAGTGTACGGAGAATATCATCGAGGCACATTTCCTTATACAGTGTATACACGCCGTAATTAAGCTTACCGCGATAGGGAGAATTATACATCTTTATACGGAAAGAAATCTCATAATTAATTACTCCGTTTTCCTTGAGAATACTTGCTATTTTCTTCTCTGACGCTCCCATGGGGATTTCCACATTAACAGAAACCTCGGAAGAATCATCTCTTGTATATTCCATATACACAGGGAGAGTAACTACTGCAAGCAGTGCTGCTGTAAGCAAAATCGCTGCCGCAAAAATTTTTGACATAATTTTTTTGTTTTTTCTGCTCATTCGTAATCTTCTCCTTTAAGATAAGGCTTGTCATTATACAGTTTAAGATAAAAAAACCCGCAAAGACTTAAGCTTCACGGGTTTGAGAATTTCCTGCAAATTTTTCAGCGATAAACATTACATTTGAAATTTCGTCCAGACTGGCTTTAAGCTGTGGATGTATGTCTTCATTATAAGAAATACCTGCAATCAAGCTGCCTTCGTAAGAAAGCTTCTCTCTACTCAGCAGAACACATCCGATGGGATTGCCGTGGCGTCTTGAATAACGCTCTACAAGGCTTTCCACATCCTCAGCTATAACCTGACCTTCGGCATATCCGCCGAATCCAAACGATTCCGAATAATATGCAATACCATTCACCATCTTATATATTACAAGGGCATGACCTGCACCGGGATAACGTGCACTGTAGCCCGACTGTATGGGGAAAGTGAGCACAATATTACTAAGATTATCTCCATAGTTATCAGTAAGCTTTTTCATACAGTCGCTGCCGCTCTCACGGTATACATAATATCCTCCGCTTGTTACAGCTACGTTTTCAAAATTTGAATACCACTGATTCCCGTTTCCGTGAAAATCAAACTTATTATCAAATATACCCATTGCTCTGAGCTGACACCGAACATACGTACCGCAATATCCGTTGAAGCTGCGATTTCCGAAATATGAACGTGCTTCTTGGTAAATTACGCTTCCGTAACTTTCAAGTTCTGTGGGAACAGGGTAATTTTCTGAGTGTACCGGGCTTATTGCTATAAACATCATAAGTGCCAAAACAAATATAGTTTTACATTTTTTTATTACAAACATACTTGCTCTCCTTGTTTCCAACAACTTCCTGTATTCTAACACATTTTTGTAACAATTGCAAGTGTTTTTGTAATATTTTTTAATATTTCTTAATACTTTTTTAATATTTTATGCTTTTGTCTTTATACAGCCACGTTCTTTTCAAACCAATCAATCATTTCGTCGTACATGGGAACGTCACAATTGATGCCGTCTCTGAGCCTATATATTTCCTCGATAAGTGCTTTCACTTCATTTATGGGCTGTTCAATATATATTTTATCATGCTTGGTTGATGTATGCCGCTGCTTATCCAGAAGAAGCTCCTCGTACATTTTTTCACCCGGACGAAGTCCCGAAAATTCAATCTTAATGTCAACATCAGGAACATAGCCGCTAAGCTCAATAAGATTTTTTGCCAGGTCTACAATTTTTACAGGTTCACCCATATCAAGAATAAATATTTCGCCACCCTCGGCAAAAGCACCTGCTTGCATAACAAGCTGTGCCGCCTCGGGAATGGTCATGAAGAAACGATTTATCTCAGGGTGGGTTACAGTAACGGGGCCGCCCTCGCTGATTTGCTTTTTAAACAGAGGAATAACACTACCGTTACTTCCCAGAACATTACCGAATCTTACCGCGGCAAAAATCGTCTTTCCGCCTTCTTTTTTCTGTTTAAGTGCAAAACGCTGCATAACCATTTCCGCAATACGCTTACTTGTTCCCATAATATTTGTGGGATTTACTGCCTTATCCGTAGAAATAAGAACGAATCTTTCAACATTAAACTTTTCACACGTAGAGGCAACGTTATAGGTTCCGTAAATATTATTTTTAATCGCCTCGTTGGGGCTGTCCTCCATGAGAGGAACATGCTTATGAGCCGCCGCATGGAACACAACCTTGGGTTTATATGTGCTGAAAACTTCCTCCAGCCTTGCCCTGTCACGGACACTACCTATAAGCACCTCAAACTTAAGCTCGGGATATTTCTTCCTAAGCTCCATCTGAAGCTCGTATGCGTTATTCTCGTAGATATCAAAGATAATAAGGCGTTTGGGATTAAACCTTGCTATCTGACGACAAAGCTCACTACCGATACTTCCGCCGCCACCTGTTACAACAACTGTTTTTTGCTCTATGTATCCGAAAATATCCTTTCCGTCTACTATTTCCTCGTTTCTACCCAGAAGCTCCTGGGTAGTTACCTCACGAATCTGTCCTATGCTTGCCCTTCCGCTTGCCAGTTCAAAAAGAGAGGGCACCGTAGAGGTTTTAATGCCGGCTTCTTTGCATATACGCATAATGTCTTTATGTTCATCGGATTTACCCGAAGGAATGGCAATTATGATTTCCTGCACCCTATATTCCTTTGCCGCGGAAATAATTTTATTTCTTCCTCCGACAACAGGTACTTCCGCAACCAGCATACCATGCTTTCTTTCGTCATCATCAATGGCAACAACGGCACGCATTTTTGTATCACGGCGCATACTTCTTATGAGAGCACTTCCGGTATCCCCCGCTCCGATAACCATCACACGGGATTTCTGCGAATTTTCACGACGCTCCCGCCTGCTTACACCGTAAATTCTTATCATTCTGCCTAAGAATCTTGCAATTGTAAATCCAAAAGAGCATATCAGGGATATCAAAATATAATCGGAAAATGTAAATAATGTTTCATACATAACTATTATATTACAAAGTGCATATGTAAGAAGATTTGCCGCAAATATGCCTATGTACATTATTATGTACTCGCGATACTCCGCATACCGCCATGAAGTCGCATAGCTCCCCGACAGTCCCAGCACGGAATATGTGGCGAGGCACAAAACTATAAGTTCCTTATACTTCCCCAAATAAAATTCTATGGGATCGGTTTTCAGGGAATTAAGTCTGAGAACATGTGCAAGCCAAGCCGCCAATACAAGCACTACCGTATCGCACAGCACAAGCATGAGAACCCTTCTGAAATTATTCATTTGCAGTGGCTTCGTATATCTTTTCTTCAGCATAAATCTTCTCCTATATATTAAGCATTCCTTTTTATTCTACCCTATTTGGGCATAAATGTCAATAAAAAGAGCTATGGCAAAATGATTTTTTGTTCATTTTGCCATAGCCTTTGTAGAACCTTTATACTCTGGGGGTTACGCCTATTTTGTTGAAGTTTGCAATAATTTTGTCAATGTGCTGCTGAATTTCTTCCATGGAAAGAGTTCTTTCATTGGAGGAGAATGCAAATCTCAAAGTTATTGACATCTCGCCCTGAAGCTCATATGTGTCTACGAGCTTTACTGTGTCAAGCTCGGGAATTTCTTCGTTTTCCCATGCAGCGGCAATTTCCTCATATTTTTTGCCGTTTGTCACAAGAGAAAGGTCGTAATCAACTCCGGGGAATTTTGAAGGCTCGTTAAACTTAAGAGGCATAGCCTTTGCGTTCTCAAAATCTGCCATGTCAATTTCAATACATACAACCGCCGCATTCTTATCAACCTTCTTAAGATTTGAGGGATGGAGAGTGCAAAGAACACCGATTTTCTGCCCGTTTACAGAGATTTCGGAGGTATTCTTTGGATGCTGCCAATTATACATTGGTGTAATTCTTGTAAACTGCGGCTCGCTATGACGAAGCTGCATGGTGATATATCGGATAATTTCCACAGCTTTAAAATAAAGCTCTTTCTCGCTTGCGGTTTTGTCAAAGAGGGTGATTCCAAGTCTCTGTCTTTCATCACAAATATTTTCTGCCGTTACTCCGGCTACCACTCTGCCGATTTCAAAAAGGCCGTATGAAGGTGCATACTGCTTGTTCTCATATGCAAAGGTAAGAAGTGTGGGAAGCATGCTCTTACGAATTGTACCATTTTCGGGAGTTGCAATGTTAAGAATGGTAACGTTTTCGGGAACTTCAATGCCCAGCTTCTTATATTTGTTACCGTCGCACCAGATATAAGAATGAACCTCGTTCATCATATAACGCTGAACCAAAATATCCTTAATAAGCTCACTGTCACGGTGCATAACGGTTTCTCTCACAGGAGAGAGTGCACTTCTTGTTGTGGTGATTTCAAAGTTATCATATCCGTAAATACGGGTAATTTCCTCTATAACGTCAGCCTTGATTGTAACGTCCTTTGTAGCTCTCCAACTAGGAACGGTTACGCTGAACTCTGCACCGTTAAGCTTTGCATTAAAGCCTAAAAGATTAAGAGTTGAAAGGATTTGCTCATCAGGAATATCAATACCTGTGTATCTGTCAACATACGCCTTTGTAAATGAAAGGTTGATTTCATCATATTTTTTAGTATACTCGTCTGTAATTTGAGACGATACCTTTGCCCCGGGATCAATTTCAAGAAGAAGATTGAGGAATCTCTTAATTGCGGTAATTGTAATTTCGGGGTCAAGAATCTTCTCGTAACGCATACTTGCATCAGTACGAAGTCCCAGTCTTGAGGACGACTTACGGACACTTACTCCGTCAAAGTTTGCACTTTCAAGAACTACAGAGGTAGTTCCGTCTACAATTTCGGAATCAAGACCTCCCATGATACCTGCAATGGCAACGGGGGTATCATTGTTATATATAAGAAGCGTATCAGTATCAATATCTCTCTCCACTGTGTCAAGAGTTGTAAACTTCATTGCCTTGTCGGGTGTTCCAACCTTGATTGCTTCAATCTTTCTTGCATCAAATGCATGTGTGGGCTGTCCAAGCTCCAGCATGATATAGTTTGTAAGGTCTGCAAGCAGATTAATTCCACGCATACCGCAGTAGTAAAGGCGAATACGCATATTCATGGGGCTTACGCTTTCTTTGATGTCGGACACCTCGATACAGGAATATCTGTAAACAAGGTCCTCTCTTGTAACCTTTACGGGGATTTTATTATCGCCGTCATATACAGGCTCCGTAAGAGAAAGAGGCTTAAGAGGCTTTTTGGTAAGTGCGGCAAACTCACGTGCAATGCCGTAATGTCCCCAAAGGTCAGGACGATTCGTAAGAGATTTGTTATCAACCTCGAAAACCACGTCATCAATATCAAAAATTTCTTTAAGGTCTGTTCCGTTCTTAAAGGAGGGGTCAAGCTCCATGATTCCGCTGTTTTCATCGCTCAGCCCAAGCTCTGCTTCGCTGCAGCACATACCCTCGGAAACATAGCCTGCCACTTCCCTTTTCGCAATCTCAAGTCCGGGAACACTGCCCCCAACCTTTGCAAAAGCTGTCTTAAGACCGAGCCTTGCGTTGGGTGCACCGCATACGCAGTCATAAATTCTGTCTCCGCCGTCCACTTTGAGGATGTGAAGCTTTTTGGAATTGGGGTGTGCTTCAAAGGAAACAATCTCACCAACAACTACATTTTTTACTTCCTCACCTTTTATATAAATATCCTCAACCTCTGCGGTAGAAAGAGTAAACTTCATAATAAGCTTCTGAAGGTCCTCCCCTGTAAGGTCAACATATTCTTTTATCCAATTCATTGAAACAAGCATTTTTGTTCTGCCCCCTTACTCATTCTTAAACTGGGAAAGTGCTTTAAGACTTCCGCTGTTAAATGTTCTGATATCCTTAACTCCGTACTTCATCATCGCAAGCCTTGTAAGGCCGAGGCCAAAAGCAAAGCCTGTGTACTCCTCAGGGTCGATTCCTCCGTGAGTAAGGACATTGGGATGAATCATGCCGCAGGGGCAAAGCTCAAGCCAACCGGAATTTTTACAAGAGGGACAACCGTCACCGCCGCAAATAAGACATTTGATATCAAGCTCAAAGCCCGGTTCCACAAAGGGGAAAAAGCCGGGGCGAAGACGTACCGTCACATCCTTTTGGAACACTTCGGAGAGCATTGTTTTCATGAAATAGATAAGGTTTGAAATGGATATATCCTTATCAATCATGATACCCTCCATTTGGAAGAAAGTATTTTCATGGCTGGCATCGGTAGATTCGTTACGGAAGCATCTGCCGGGGAAAATCGCACGAAGCGGTGCTCCGTATTTCTTCATAATGGCATTCTGTGCTGCCGATGTATGAGTTTTTAAAAGCTGATTTTCCGTACTTAAATAGTAGGTGTCCTGCATATCACGTGCGGGGTGATGCTTGGGAATATTAAGTGCCTCAAAGCAATGATAATCGTCAACAATTTCCGAATAGTTTTCAATTGAAAAGCCCATGGATGTGAAGATTCTCTCAAGGTCACGCTGAACCAGCGTGATGGGATGATAAGAGCCTGTCTTAATTTCATAGGGGAGCGTTTCATCATACTGCTCGGCACTGTCGATGATTTTCTGCTGCTCAGCTTCTAAGATTGCCGTTCTTTTTTCGGAAACGGTCTGCTCAATTTCCTGCTTAAGCACATTGACAACGCGACCGAATTCTTTCTTTTCCTCATTGGGAACATTCTTAAGCTCGCTCATAAGCTCTGCCACAAGACCCTTTTTTCCCAAGAATTCAACTCTTAATTCTTCAAGGCGTTCGGAAGAAGAAACAGAGCTTAATTTTTCGTTAAACAGTCCTTTAATTTCATTTACTTTACTGTTCATACGAATACCTCCTTCAATTTATGTAAAAATAAAAAACACCCTCACCCCATAAAGGGACGAGAGTTCTCGCGGTACCACCCTTATTCAAAGCAATAAGCTTTGCACTCTTATACCTTGACGCAGTATCACGTTCTGCTTAACGCATAGCCACCTATGCTTTTCGCAGAAGGCTCCTGTGCTGAAATTCAGACCTGCGCACAACGGGAAAGCTTACAGCCCGGTGACATCCCCTCTCTTTGAAGTGCGGTGCAGCTCCTACTTACACACATTCATCGCCACTATTTGTAATGATAACACACTAAGTAAGGTTTGTCAACAAAAAAGTACAGAGCCTTAAAAATAAGCTCTGTACTTTTAATTTGATTAATATTAACCCTTTACGGCACCTGAAGCAAGACCCTTTACAAAGTACTTGTTGAAGACAAGGTACATAATCATCATGGGAAGTGCAGAAATCATTGAACCTGCCATGATGATGTGCCATGAAGCGGCACCCTCACCGCTTGTCTTAAGGGCACGAAGACCAACTGAAAGGGGCTGAGCGTCGGGATTACCCATTGTAACAATCATGGGCCACAGATAATCGTTCCAAGCGTGACCGAAAGTAAGGATTACGAGTGTAGCAACCATGGGCTTAAGAAGCGGAAGAATAATTCTGAAGAAAATTCCTACAAATCCGCAACCGTCAATAGTTGCAGCCTCATCAAGCTCCTTGGGAAGCTGATTGATGAATCCGCGAACAAGGTACATATCTGTAATATGAATTGCGAAGAAGCCCTTAATGATAAGACCCCAAAGAGAAGTATTGAGGTGGAACATCTTCATAAGCTGCATTGCAGGATAAAGAGAAGATGAACCCAGTGTAACGAACATCAAAGCTGTGAACAGCAAGAATATTGCACTCTTACCACGGAATTCACCGCGGGCAAATGCGTAACCGTTAACTGTAGAAGTAAGAACAGTTACAGCGATGGTGAAAAATGTATAATACACTGTGTTAAAGGTATACTGTGCAAAGTTTGCTTCCGTCCATGCAGTAATATAGTTTGAAAACTGCCATGTTTCGGGAAGAATATTGGGTGAAATGAGAATTTCACGCTGTGTCTTGAAGGAGCTGAAAAGTCCTACAAGGAAAGGATAGAATACTACTACAAGGAATGCACTCAACGCAATGTGAAGAAGGATTGAGAAGAAACGCTTACCATTGAACACATTTCTTTTTACCACGTTGTCGTTCTTCTTCATAAAGAAGGTTGCAATAAATGCAAAGATACCGAAGAGGAATCCGAGCATGAACCACTTCTTTGAGCCGCCCTTTTTCTCTGCGAAGAAGTCAACAACATACGCGCCGATTACATTACCTATAACCACTACAAAGAGTGATGCGATACCAAACTCGGCACCGTTTGCAATAACATTATAGAATGTCCAACCAAGACCTGCCACCAGACCTGTTACAGCGAACAAAAGCATAGTGGGAATAGTTTTTAATAAAGTTAATAAAAATTTCATAATCAACCCACCTCGTCAGCTTTCTTTGTAAGTCTCAGGTAGATAAGGGTAACGCCGCCGATGATAAAGGTAGTAATAATACCGAGAGCGGAAGCATAACCATACTGAGCCTTAATACCGTCTGTTTCAAAATACAACTGATAGAGATAGAGCATTACAACGTTAGTACTACCGCCGGGAGCACCGTTGGTAAGAAGCATAACGTCCTGATATATCTTCATACCGTTAACCATAGCAAGCATGAGGATGGTCTTAAGAACCGGAGCAAGCATGGGAAGGGTAATCTTGAAGAATACCTGTACTGAAGTAGCACCGTCAACCTTTGCAGCCTCTATACAGTCCTCGGAAACGTTACTAACACCTGCCATGAAGTAAAGAACGTTTGTAGAGAAGCCTGCCCATGTGCTTCGAATCATGATAACTGCAAGGGCAGTCCATTTAGCACCGAGCCATGCGATGGGTTCGCTGATGATGCCGATATCCAAAAGAATGTTATTAATAGGACCGTTTACCGTAGCGAACATATATGTAAAGATAAGACAGTTAACTGCGATACCCGTCATCTTGGGAAGGTAATAACCTACCATGAATACACGCTTAAACTTTACAAGACCGCTTGTAAGAGCAAGAGCTATCAAGAATGCAAGCGGAATCTCAACGATAAGCTTACCATAAGCAATGATAAAGGTGTTGAGAACGCTCTTCCAATAAAGTGCATCACGGGTGAAAGCACGGACAAAGTTTTCAAAACCGCACCATGTTGCCGTAACGCCGTCATAATCATAAAATCCATATCTGAAAACCCAGAGTATGGGATAGAGGCTGAAAACGAAGAAGCCCAAGAGCTGCAATCCTATCATGAGATACGACTGGATTTCGATTTTCAGCTTCGCCTGACGAAGTGAACCTGTTTTTGCCATAATCACCAATCCTTTTTTCCTTTTTTATGTCATATAGATATATTACCATAGTTTGGGCATTGTGTCAATATTATCAAACAAACTTTTATTTCAGCTTTTCAAACCTAAAATATAATAAAACAAACAAGTAATTTTTGCAGAAGTAATTTTATACAAAAATCCGCTGTTTTTTTGTCAAAAAAAGCGTCATTTAACACAATTTTCATAAACACCTTTTTAATTTTATGTGCATTTTCAATATTTTTACACGTGTTTATCTTATATAAACATTAAAAATGTCAAAAAAACGAAAATATTTATGAAAAAATCAACATTTGTGCATATTGCACAAATGTTGATTTTTTTGGTTCCGTGCAAATATATTTGATTTGTGCTTTTTATTTTATTTCAAACTTAACTTCGCCTTTATTCACCTTTGCACTTAAAAGCACACGATAGAGCTTATCTCCCCATTTTGCACGCATGGAGTCATCGTCGTAATCAACCGTTTCTCCCGTAAATGCAAAATCAGCACCAGAAGGTATGATTTCAAGCTTATTAGCTTCTGTTGCGAGAGTTATCCTCGTTCCGTCCCACTCGGGTTTTTGATGTGTGAGGAAATTCCATGTAACCTCCGCATCCTTTTCAAGGTCAAAATCATCCGTAACGCTAATTATACCCGTAGACTTATTAATCTCTATGCACCTGTCAAAGGCTTTGATTTCATCGCGGTTTTCATA
Organism: Clostridia bacterium; assembly: GCA_045636425.1. Taxonomy (GTDB): domain Bacteria; phylum Bacillota; class Clostridia; order UMGS1883; family UMGS1883; genus UMGS1883. The sequence goes on from JAZTXM010000002.1 coordinate 67,063, forward strand.
GGCGTTTTTAATGCTCATTGATAATGCAGAAACATTTTCTTCCTTATTATATACGACATTTTCACTGCGGTAGCTTTCCTCCTTCGGTGCACCCTTAATAGTATTAAGCTGATTATATCCGTCTATTGTGGGAACGTTATGATATTCACTGCGGTTTGTCCACAGGGTATAACGCTTTGCCGAGAAGGTCAGTGCCGTGTATGTCAGCGGACCGCTGTCTACTATAAATCGCTCTCCGTTTTTATATACTATGAAATTACCAACATCGTTATGATTGTGGCTTTCACCATTATGTCCGCCCTTTGCACCAAGGAACATTTCTCCGTTTTCGCTTTGGGTGCGGACTGTCATTACACCCAAATCGGGAAGATAAAATTCAGTGTCGCTTTTTGCGTTTGACGTGTGGGACATATACTCGTCATAATACTTAATGCTTTCAAGCATGCGGTACATTTCAGGTTCTCCGTTTACAGGATTTGTCTGTCCCGAAGCCTTTCCCCATTCCGCGGCAAAATCGCACACCTCGTCAAGCCCTAAAATTTTACCGCAGCGATACACGAAAAGTGCACCGTAAGCCAACACAGGCGAGCCGTCGGCAAAGTTTACGAAATATTTTCCGCCCGAATACATTTTAAGCAGGAACTTCGACATATTGCGTACTTTTTCCGTTTTTAAGCATTCGGTGAAGGCTCCGTTTGTTGCCTTATTCATGACCTCAAGAGCTTCAATAACGTTTCCGTGAGAATGGAACCAGTAGGTGGGGCCTTCATTACAGCCGCCCTCTTCCTGCTGGTTATCTATGTACTGATCCATGCAGAGAATGGCTTTCAATATGAATTTTCTGAGAAAATCCCTGTCCTCCACTACGATAAGTGCCGCTATCATGGCATTACGCCAGTTCCATATGCCGATATTGTTGGGTTTTCTGCTTCCAAAGCCCATATACCAGTAGTCGTCACGTTCAAGCATTTCCGAAAGGACTTTTTCCTGAATCACTTCACGGATTCGCATAGTAACCATTTTGGAAATTTCATCAAGCTTTTCTCCCATTACCTGATAAACAAACGCCAGTTTTACGGCAGTCCTTGTGGAACAGATTGTGATTGACCACTTCTTATAATAAGGAAGGGAATCTGCAATTGTATCCACGGACCTATTATGAGCAGGGAAGCACCATGTGGTTTCCTCTAAAATCATCCATGTAAGGTCTAAAATATCATCCAAAAGTGCACCGTCGTTACGGCAACATTCGATAAGTGTTGCAAAAAGAAGCTCATCACGGCGGCGTTCGTACACATTCTGAAAGCGAGCGCGGTTATTTGTACGGCTGTAATCAAGATAGAGCGATGCTGTCAGCTCACCCCTCGGCTCGGCAGTGATTTTTTCGTAACGCTCCACGATTTTATCCAGATATTTTTCGGAAAATGCGTCCCAATATTCACGGTCGGATATAGGATGAAAAAAATTCCGGTCCGGAGTAGTATCATAAAAATTAATTGAGTTGATAAATTCTTTCAGCATGTCACTCTTCCTTCCTTATCGTATAAGTTTATTTTACTTTCCCCTATTTCAAGAGTCAATAATAAAAACTTAAATTATTTTGGATATATAACGTGTGTTTCAAATTCCGACTTTCCTTTTGGAATAGTATATTTAATGGCTTTCATATTAAGCCTGCGTGGGTCATAAAGATTAAGATTCGGGCAGGTACGTATGATTTCTGCTTCTCCTTTATCGCTTTTTACTTCGCCATCCTCTCCGGGAAGCTGAAAAGTGCTGTCATAGGCTATATACTCGCCGTCCGATTCGATGGTATGGCGTCTTATATGTCCGTCCTCGGTGGGGATAATCAGAGTTTCCACCGTCACCCCGTCAAAGGGCGACCATTTTGAATATACACTTGCATCGTCATTGACTTTATACTCCATGCAGTCACGGCGGATAAACCAGTATCCGTGCTTTTCAAACATCAGCATACTGTCTCCGCCTGCCGCATCCTTGTTAAAATATGTACCTGCTATACTGAATGCATATTTGGAGCTGTAGCAGAATTTTCCGTACTTTTCCCAAGAATGATTTGCGCTACCGCCCTGCTGACCTGTGGGAAGCAGGCACGTATAACCATTTATGCGCTGAACTACCATATTTGCAGGCTTTATAATATGCACTTTTTCAAGAGTTGGAAGCGGTGCTTCCTCCGCAGACCAGAAGGGATGACTGTCGGGAAGATCCAAAAGCAGAAAGGTTTTCATACACCAGTTGGGAGAACCAAAGGCTGTATACTCTTCTGCCATATTTGTCTGGGGATATCCATAGCCAACCGAAAGAATCCCTGCATTGTCAAATATAGGCATTTTCATCCACCAACGAAGATTACGGGAAATGATACCTTTCATAACGGGAATGGAAAAAGGCTCAATCCCTGCAAAAAGGCAGGCACTCCAGAAAGCAATATGTGCAAATCTGTAAGGGAGGCTTCTTCCGAAAGGAACCTCTCTTCCCTCTTCATCAAACCAATATATAAAATGCTTTGCATAAAGCATTGCACTTTCTTTAAAAAGAGTGCTTCTTTCAGGATCATCCTTTTCCATAAGCTTGGCATAAATAAGCCCGTAGAAATGAAATGCAAAGGCTATGTAATAATCAAATCTGCGGTTTGTGTTCCCGTCTGAATACCATCCGTCTCCGCGATAGAAGGATTCAATTATCTGAAGCTTTTCGTCTATTATTTCCTGACTGTAGGGCTGACCGAGCTTTTTTAAGCACACATGAATAAGCACCTGAAAAAAGTTCCAGTTATTATTAGCGTGCTTTGCACCGCGGCTGCTGTGAATCCAATTCACCACATTTTCTTTCTGGCTTTCTGTAAGGGGATCCCATAGCTTATCCTTTGCAAGAACAAGCGAAAGCATCACGCAGGGTGATTCACAAAGCACCTGTCCACCGTTTGCAAGGGTTCCCCAATAGCCGGGGCTGTCGGGATCGGTTCCGTTTATTATCCCCTTTAAATAAATATCTGAAAAGCCCTCACAATCGCCGCCGCCCGACCAAAGAGGAGCAAGCCCCCAAAGCGGACGGATAAAAGCCTCCGTTCGCTGAACTTTTTCGGAGGCGACCGACGAGTGAACTCCGTATTTAAGCTCTGCCGTCTCAGCGTTGTAATATGGCTTTAGTGGATTTATCAAATCTATAACGCAATTTTGAAAGTCTTTTTTCGTTTTGAAAAGGTTATTCATTCGAACCACTCCTCAGGGAAATATCAATATGTTAATTATACAACACGGATATCGTCTTTTCAACAGCTTTTTCTTGAACTTTTTTGCACTTTGTTGAATCTTTTTTCATCTTGACAGGAAATTGCGGGTGCGATAAACTTTTTTCACCCTCTGTATTTTTGTTTAATCAAACAGGCTTACCTGGGCACTTTGGGGAATTCCCTTAAAGCAGCCGAAGCTCTTTAATAGCTCAATATGCGTTTCGCTGACGCTGGTACGCTGTTTAAAGTCATCTATTGAGAAGAATTTTCCGTTTTCCCTTGCATCGGCAATTGACTGTGCCGCCCGATCTCCCATTCCCGCAATACTGTTAAGTGCAGGAAGAATTTTTCCGTTTATATTAAGATACTTTGTAGGGTGGGATAGATAAATATCAATGGGCATAAACTCAATTCCGCGTGCGTACATCTCATTGACAACCTCCATAATGGTAAGGGTTGCCTTATCACGTGCGGAGGGATTTTCCATCTGCTGAAGGTCACGCATTTTAAGGAGCAGATTTTCTCTGCCCGTTGCCATAGTTTCATAGTCAAACGTATCGGCACGAACCGTGTAATAGGACTGATAAAACGCAACGGGATAATGCACCTTGAAATATGCTACTCGAAGTGACATAGTAACATACGCCGCTGCATGGGCACGGGGGAACATGTACTGAATTTTGTTACAGGATTCAATATACCATTCGGGCACATTATGCTCCCTCATTTCAGCCTCGTCTTCAGGCTTGAGCTTTTTACCCTTTCTTACCTGCTCCATAATTTTAAAGGCACGTTCAGGGGGAAGCTCTCTGTTAATGAGATAAATCATAATATCGTCACGACAACAAATTGCGTTACGCAGTGTACAGGTGCCGTTCTGCACAAGAAGCTGGGCGTTGTTTGTCCACACGTCCGTTCCGTGGGAAAGCCCCGAAATACGGATAAGTTCACCCAAAGACGTAGGCTTTGTGTCAACAAGCATCTGGCGTACAAACTTAGTGCCGAATTCAGGTACGGCAAATGTACCTGTTTCGCTTCCTATATCTTCGGGGGTTACGCCAAGAGCCTCTGTATTAAGGAACAGGCTCATTACCTTTTTGTCATCAAGAGGAACCTCAGTAGGGTCTACCCCCGTAAGGTCCTGAAGCATACGAATCATTGTCGGGTCATCATGACCTAAGATATCGAGCTTCAGCAGGTTTTCGTCAATACTGTGATAGTCAAAGTGAGTGGTTATGATACCGCTCTCTTTCTTTTCGGCAGGGTGCTGAATAGGCGTAAACTCATGAATATCATGTCCCTTGGGAAGTACGATAACGCCACCGGGGTGCTGACCCGTGGTGGTTTTCACGTTCATCACGCCTTGCTTTAACCTTTCTATTTCGGCATTGTGAACATTAATACCCTTTGCTTCAAAATATTTGCGGACATAGCCGTACGCCGTTTTTTCTGCAACTGTACTCACCGTTCCTGCACGGAAAACGTAGCCCTCACCGAAAATTTCCTCAGTGTATTTGTGGGCACTTGCCTGATTTTCGCCGGAGAAATTAAGGTCAATATCGGGCTGTTTATCGCCCTTGAAGCCAAGGAAGGTTTCAAAGGGGATATTATGTCCATCCTTCACATAATCCTCTCCGCAAAGGGGACACTTTTTATCAGGCATATCATGGCCTGAGTCGTAGCGTTCATCATTGACAAATTCGGTGTTTTTACACTTCGGGCAGCGGTAGTGGGGCGGCAGGCTGTTAACCTCCGTTATCTGTGCACAATAGGCAAGGAAGGACGAGCCTACACTGCCACGGGAGCCAACCACATAGCCCTCCTCACGGGAGTGCTTTACAAGAAGCCTTGCAATGTTATAAAGGTCGGCGTAACCGTTACCGATAACACTTTTAAGCTCCTTTTGAAGTCTGTCCTCTACGACCTGCGGAAGCGGAGTTCCGTAAAGATTTTCTGCCGTTTCCCTTGCGATTCTTTCAATATCCTCTGCACTTCCCTCAATTTTCGGTGGAAAGTTCCCCTTTGGAACAGGGCGGATATTTTCAATCATATCGGCAATTTTATTTGTATTTGTGACTACAATTTCATATGCCTTTTCAGGGGGTAAGTAGTTAAACTCATCAAGCATTTCCTGAGTGTTTCTGAAATATAACGGTGCCTGCATATCGGCATCGGGAAAGCCCTGTCCCGCCTGAAGTATTCGTCTGAAAATCTCGTCACGCTTGCGGAGAAAATGAACGTCCCCAGTTGCTACAACGGGTTTTCCCATTTTTTCTCCAAGGGCAATAATTTTTCTGTTAAGCTCGCAAAGCGCTTCTCTGTCGGACACGGTGCCGTTACGGACAAGGTACTCATTGTTCCCTATGGGCTGTACCTCAAGGTAGTCGTAATATGAGGCGATTCTTTCAATTTCGCTCTCATCTTCGCCAGAAAGCACTGCACGAAAAAGCTCCCCCGCCTCACACGCAGAGCCTAATATAAGCCCCTCCCTGTGTGCATCAAGCACATCACGTGGAATAAGGGGTTTTCTGTAAAAATAGTCAAGATTAGACGCACTTACAAGCTTGTACAAATTTTTAAGTCCTGTAAGATTCTGTGCAAAAATAATTATATGGTAACGCTTGGTTTCCCTGACAAGTGGTGCACCCGCCTCAATAAGATAGCCCTCACAACCGTACAGAATCTTAATGGTTTCATCTGCGGTATGGAATGCTTCAGGGAAAGCCTGTACGCATCCGTGGTCGGTAATCGCGATTGCCTTGTGTCCGTACTTCATCGCTTGCTTTACCAAATCCTTTGCACTGACAACGGCGTCCATTGCCGAGGATTTACTGTGAGCGTGAAGCTCCACACGCTTTTGTTCTGCATCATCACTTTCCTTGGGCATAGAATAGGGGACAATGTCCCTTGCCATAACGGTAAGCTCGTGAGAAAAGCTGTCCATTTCCGCTTTTCCCCTGACTGCTACGGTCCCCGCTTTTTTCAGTGCACCCATTACCTCCTCCGTTGCCTGGATTGGAACGAAGCATTTACAGGTAAGAGAGCCTGTGTAATCCGTTATGTAAAATGAGACTATACTCTTTTTGATTTTTGCAATTTCCCTGCAGTCAAGCCCGAAGATGTCGCCGCAAATCATACACTGCCCTGCATAATTATCAATATCTTTTATATTGGTAAGGTCGTTTACCGTGAAGGGCTTACCGATTAACGCACCCTCTGCGGCTACCGATACAATTTTCTTAGGAGCAGTATTTTCCTTTGGGGTAAAAATAGGAGCAAGCTTTGTTTCCACGCTCATTTCATCTTCCCCGAAAATAATCGCTTTTTTAATATCAAAGTGAGTGTCCAGAAGCTGTGAAATTTTTCTATCAACGCCATCCTCTGTAAGAAGCTCTTGGTTTCCGTGACGAAGAAGGATTTTTATATTTTCATCTTCTTCCTCACAAATACAGCTGTCAAGCACCATTGCCCAGAGGGGATTCTCTTTTCGGAGTTCTTCTATACAAAACTTTATACAGCTTTGAATACTGTTCTCGTTTGCAGAGGCATTGTCCGAAAACGATAGCTCCAAATGAAAATCACTAAGTCCGTAGGAACGCTTCACACTTTCCGTAAATCTTTCCACGGCGGAATATTCAATTATTTCATCCGACTGTGCCATTGCGGTAATGGTGCGGGATTTGGCATCTGCCTGAATCTTAGTCACCTTTACGTTTTTAAGGCACGTTTCACACTCGGCATTTGGAAACGCCGTGCTGAGGGTATAATTTTCCATCACAATTCCTCTATTTCCTTCATGAGTTCATCTGCCGCATTTTCTATGGGTACTTTTCGTAATGTTTCTCCACGCCTGAACATTAGTGCCTCACCCACTCCGCATGCAATACCTATATCGGCTTCCCTCGCCTCTCCGGGGCCGTTGACTGCACAGCCCATTACGGCTACGGTTATATCCTTGTCAAGCGATGCAATGCGTTCATTTATTTCATTTGCTATGGGAATCATATTTACACGGCATCTGCCGCAGGTGGGGCAGCTTACAAGGCGTGCTCCCCCTCTTAATCCCAGTGCTTTTAGTATTTCTATGCCTGCCGTAACCTCACGCACAGGGGGTGCTGTCAGGGAAACACGCAGGGTATCCCCGATTCCGTCCAAAAGAAGGCTTCCTATACCGATGCTGTTCTTTACCACGCCGCCATATTCGGTGCCGGCTTCGGTTACTCCAATATGTAAGGGGTAGTCAATCATATCAGCAATTTTACGGTAAGCCTCCACGGTTGAAAGAACATTACTTGATTTAATGGAGAGGGCTATATTATAAAATTTGCAGTCCTCCAGAAGCTTTATATGCCCCATTGCACTTTCGCAAAGGGCGTCGGGCGTAGGCGATTTATATTTTTCCAAGATTTCTTTTTCAAGGGAGCCACCGTTTACGCCGATGCGTATGGGAATATTACGGCTTCCGCATTCGTCGGCAACGGCACGCACACGGTCGGGTGAGCCGATGTTTCCCGGATTGATACGGATTTTATCTACACCGCCCTTTGCACATTCTATTGCAAGACGATAATCAAAATGAATGTCGGCTACAAGGGGGATTTCCACCCGTCTTTTAATCTCGGAAACTGCCTTTGCCGCCTCCATATCAAGCACTGCAAGGCGTACTATATCACACCCTGCCGCTTTAAGGGCATTGATTTGTTTGACGGTGGCTGTCACGTCACGAGTGTCGGTATTGCACATTGACTGCACGCTTATTGGAGCATTTCCTCCGATAAGTACTCCGCCTACATTTATTTGTTTTGAAATACGCCTTTGCATTTTAATCACCTTTTTAAATCTGATATAACCATTTTACCACAAAAAAAATTCAAGGTAAAGAGCTTTTGCTCTTTACCTTGAAAAAATGTTAGTATTTTATTTTACAATATAGATTGCCTTTGCAGTCGGAGTTAAATCATTGTCTCTTGTAATTATAATTACATCGCTGAGACTTCCTGAAGTCGTGCTTATATTATCAAAACTGTTCTTGTAAGCCTTGATTCCATTACTATCTTTACTATAAACAATCGTTGAACTTCCCAATTTGTAGGTAAGACGGTTTTGCCTTATAACATTTTCATCAGTTTCTCCAGTAGCAGTTGTCACGTGAATCTTTTTTTCTTCCTGTTCATCATCTACCTGAACTGCCTCAGTATATTTTATATACAATTCGCCTATATCTTTAGTGTATGAGCTATAATATTTGTAATCTTTCTTACCCTCATTTTCTTCATCAGAAGTATAATCTTTTGTTTTATTCACATAGAATTTTTCACTGCCGCTATCCCCTACACTTGCATCATACACCATTTCTATAGCAATAATGTCATTTCCGTTCTTGATATAACGGATGATGTCACCCTTGTCTACCGCACTTGCACTTACGCAATTTGCAGTGGGAGTTTTAAATTTTTCCTCGGAAACAGGGATTGCTTCGGGGGTGGTAGAGCCTTCTAAATAACCTTCAATTTTTTCTCCTCCGCTGATTTTTTTCGTTACAATCATATAAGGAGTTTTTCCTGTAAAGGTATATGCAGGATCTTCACCATACATAAGAACCAGTTTCGCTGTTTTTATAAACTCACTATCGTCCGCACCCAAAACTTCGATTTGTCCGGAATACTCTACTGCAAATGCCGTAGACGGGGTCATAACAGAATAATCATCACTTGATGATTTAGGTTCAGGAATACGTATAACAACAGTTTTACTGTCAAAGTCATATGTTTTTCCATTAACTTTTACTTGCGACTTAGTAGCAGTTGCTTCACCCTTCGCATTATAAACAAGCTGGTCGTCACTGTTAGTCCCTATAGCAGTTGCCTTCGCTCCTGTTGAATCTGCAACAGTATCAAGTGCCACAAGCTCGTTTCCGCTAATATAGTACTTTACAGGCTGATAGCATCCTGTGCTGCCAATATATCCGGCATAGATTCCAAGCTTCGTCTTAATCTCATCCCTATCAATACTTTTTCCGTCAAGCTTTACGCTATTCTTCATTGTAACAACAGTATGTGTGCTATCTTTAAGAATAAGACCTATCTCTTCATCGTCTGCACCGGTTACATATCCGTACTCATATTTAGTACTTGTGGTAACAGCACTTTTATTAACTGCGGCAATCTGACCTGTGTAGTCAAGATAATAGGTATAAGTGTTATTAAGTTCAAATTCTGTAACTCTGTCGGGATTTACTGAATAGTCATATGTCAGATAAATTTCTTTATCATTCATTACAACCTTTCTTTCTTCGTCGATACCTTCTGTGATTTTACCCGTCTTTGCTCCGCTGGTAACATACATTCTGTTAATCTTATTGCCGCCAACATTTGGAGATTCAAGAAGATTAATTACAGTCCACTCACCAAAGAGACTTCCTGAAAACTCTTTCTTCACTCCATTTACATAAATCTCGGGTTTTGAAGATGTTGCTGCAGGGAAATCATACCACGTGTTTCCGTTATATTTTTTATCGTATTTAAAGGTAACTCTTTCATCCGTATCGTTGAATATTTTGCTGTTCACAACAAATACATCATAGCTTGTGATCTTGGCGATCTTCTGTCCACCAGTTTCAATAAGCTCTATCTGTCCGTTTTTGAAGTTTGCCGCAAGGTCTGCTTCGGGATAATACTTACCATTATATATCTTTGTATATCCGGAAAGTGAAACGGAATCTGTTTTTCCGTTTTCGTTATAGAACTTTACTGTATCTCCACTTATGCTGATAACATCCTGCTCCTTAATAACAGTTGTTGTATTGTTTCGCTGATTTATCTTGTTTATCTGGCGGTCAAACTTATCATAGTATGCTACTACATTCTTACCGATAAGGTCTTCAAAATCAAGAGAATCTCTGAGTTCGTTAGTCAGTTCATAAGTCTGCTTGTCATCGCCTGTGCCAATCATGATTTCGTTCTTACCAAGGTCAACGGTTGCATCAGAAAGACCAGTCAGATATGTTCCCGATACAACGCCTTTTATTTCCTCGACGGTCTGATCGTTTTCTTCCTCTTCTACCTTTTCAAAGGAACCGTCCTCGTTTTCCTTAAGCTCGGGAACATCTATTGTGTTGCTTGTAAGAACTGCAACTACACCGCGGGATGCAGGCTGAGTAATCTGAGCTGTGATTACACCCTTTGTAATGCCGTGCTTGTTAGCAGCCGCAATATATCCTGCTGACCATGTTGCATTAGGATTTGTAACCTTAATCTTATTAAGCTCGCTCTGTGCAACTACCTCGTAGCCTGCCGCACAAACAAGCATTTTTACAGCCTGCTCGTATGTAACAGGCTCTCCTGCTCTGAATGTACCGTCATCAAAGCCGTTAATGATTTTCGCATCAACAGCAGCCTTTACATAGGGGCGTGCCCATGCTCTTGAACTGTCACCATCAAGGTCTGCAAAGCCTGTAACGGCATCTGACCCAAGGTTGTCCGCAATTCCCTTATAACGTGTTACGATAGCGGCAAATTCCGCTCTTGTAATCTGATTATCGGGTCTGAAAGTGCCGTCTTCATAGCCTGTAATGATATTAAATCCTACAAGCTTGTCAACAGCCTCTGCCACTTTCTGATCTGTAATATCACTGAAATCTGCCGCAAATGTGGGAATACCTACGCAGGTAAGTATCATCACAAATGCAAGAAGTGCAGTGATAAGCTTTTTTAAACTTCTCATAATATCTCTCCTTTGTATCAAATTTATTTATATGAGTTGCAATTTTATTTTACATTGAAACAGGAAATAAGTCAATAGGTTATTTTTTAATAATCGCCAATATTGCTCCAAAAATACCAATTATTTCTTTGATTTATTCTTCTCAGCCAAATAACTTAGTACCGCTATTCCCGAAACCACGCACAAAAGTGCCACAAGCTGTGAAACACGAAGACTTCCGATATACAAGCTGTCCGTTCTGAGTCCTTCAATAAAAAATCTTCCTGTGCCGTACCAAGTCAGGTAAGAAAAGAAGGTAAATCCGTAAAAAGGTCTTTTCTTATGAAGCCTTGACAGAAATATAAATCCTGCTACATTCCACAATGATTCATAGAGGAATGTAGGATGCACGCTCATACCGCCGTTTATGCTCATGCCCCATATATATCCGCAGTATCCGCCGAAAGCCTCGGCATTGACAAAATTGCCCCATCTGCCCACAGCTTGCCCGATAATAAGACCCAGGCAGCAAATGTCGCACATTTTCAGAATTCCCAGCTTTTTAATTTTGAAATATGTAGTTCCGGCAATTACGGCACCTATAATTCCTCCGTATATGGCAAGTCCGCCCTCCCATATTTTTAACACATCAATTGGATTATCACTGTATTTCTCCCACGAGAAAATCACGTAATAAAGCCTTGCACAAATTATTGCCACGGGGAGCGAATAAATAAGGGTATCGTACACATTATCAGAGGGTACTCCTTCCCTTTGTGCCGCCCTCACGCAGTAGCACAAGGCAAGGATAATCCCCGCCGCAATAATAATTCCGTACCAGTGAACTCCCCCTAAATAGGGGAGCTTGATTGCAACGGGATTTATATCAAAGCTTAGATTCAATCGGGGAAAAGATATATTATTCATTGCTCATACCATTTCCTTTCTTGGGCATTACCACCGAAACGGCACACTGGGATTCGTTAAAGAGCTCGTCTATTCTATTTTGAGCATCCTCCAATGTAAGAGATTTGCATACATCTGCATAATCAAAAAGATTTACGCCCTTGTGATAAGCCATCATATATTCGTTTCCAAGGCTTTCCACCTTGTCAAGAATTGCCATAAACTGACCGCAGAGGACTTTCTTTGCCCTTTCAAAGCTTTCCTTGTCTACGCCTTTATTCCTGGCTGTTCTTACGGTATCAAAGATTCTGTCCTTTACCTGGTCAATTTTCTCCGATTCGCCAAAAAATGCCGCATATCCGCAGCTTTCCTCGTATTCATAAAAGGCGGAGAAGGTTTTATTTATTATACCTTCTTCATAAAGATTCTCATAAAACGAACTGCTTCTGCCGAAAAGAGTGCGGAGGAGGCACGTGGTAAGAACTTCTCTTTTAAGAATTTCATCACTGCATCCACCCGTAGCGTTGTCCTTAAATCCAATCATAAACATTGGTGTGGGAATATCAAATTCAGCCTCAATGCGGCTTTTATACACGTTCTTTCCCTCGGTGGGAAATACCTGTGTTATTTTTTCCTGCGAGGGAACAGGCTTAATATTCTTCTCCACACATTCCCAAAGCTTATCCTCGTCTATATTTCCGACGCAGATTAAAGCCATATTTGAGGGGTGGTAGAAGGTCTTATAGCACTTATAAAGAAGCTCGGGGGTGGTTTTCATAATATCGTCCACGCCTCCTGCTATGTTTATTCTCACGGGATGCTTTTCATACATTGCCTCAAGGCAGTTGTACATACAAGTCTGCTCTGCGTCATCCTCGTACATTTTAATTTCCTGTGCAATAATTCCCTTCTCTTTCTCCACGTTTTCCTCTGTAAAGTAGGGAGTTTGTACAAAGTTTAATAAAATTTCAAGATTTTCAAAGAAGTAATCGGTACAGCTGAAAAGATAGTTTGTCACTCCAAAGCTTGTGAATGCATTGGCGCTTGCTCCGTACTTTGAAAAATCGTTAAAGGCATTGCTTCCGTCAGGCTGTTCAAAAACCTTATGCTCCAAAAAATGTGCTATGCCGGGGGTAACACAGGTAACCTCGTTTTCTCCCGGAACTACAAACTGTGTGTTAACAGAACCGTATTTAGTGCTGAAGGTGGCATAGTTTTTCTTAAAGCCCTCTTTTTTTATAAGTATAACCTTAAGTCCGCTTTCGTGGGTAGCGGAATATATCGTTTCATTCAAACTGTCGTAGTGCTTACGTATAAATTCCATATTACGCTTCCCCCTCCATATAATACACTGTGTCAAGCTTCATTCCTTTTGCAACTAAGATAATATCCTCTCTTGTTACCTTATTTACCATGTCAACCATCTTAGGTATGGAAATATCGGTTCCTAAAAGGAGCTGCATCATATAATATTCCTCCATGGAGGCGATGCTGTCAATGTTCGATTCATAGGCAGAGGTAAGCTGTTTTTTTGCAAATTCAATTTCTTCCTCCGTAAAATCTCCGCTTTCCATCATTTCCTGCTGATGCATAATTTCATCATAAGCAGTCTTGAAGTTTTCAAATTCTACGCCACTGCGTACAATCATAATTTCTTTAAGACGGTCAACAGAGCTTCCCACATAATAGCAAAGGCTAAGCTTTTCACGTACATTGTTAAAGAGCTTACTTACCGCACTGCCTCCGAATATGGAGTTATACACAACAGTTTTGGCATAGTCCTCGCGGCCCAAGCCCTCTTTGCACCGAAATCCCATGCAAAGCTTACCCTGGGTTACATCCATTTTATCTCTTACGCTTTTCACATCACCTTTTACTTCCTTATGCACTTCTTTTGCGGGAGCTATCTCACGCTCATTAAGATTTGCCGCAAACTGAGAGGCTGAAAGCTTTGCGGCATCTTCATCAAAATTACCTGTAAAGAAAATATCGATGCGGCTTTCGGAAAGCACTTTTTTATAATGGGCATAAAGCTCTTTTGTATCAATCTTTTCCAAATCCTCGATATATCCCATGGGATTAACGCCGTAAGGCTCATCCTTACACATTTCCTCCTGAAGCCTTAAAACGCTGTAGGTCCTCTTGTCATTCTTCTGGGCTGAAATCGAATCTGCAATATTTTTCTTTTCTATCCTTACTACATCATCAGAAAAGCCCTCGCCCGTTCCGCTGCACAGCACCAAATCATAAAGAAGCTTCATCGCTCTTTTAAAGTTTCCTTTTTCTCCCAAAGCGTTATCGCTGACGGACTGGACTCCTAATTTAATTATATGCCTCTCCCCGTACTTGCTTGCTCTTGCAATCATTTCTCCGCCGTAGAGATTTTCCAGCTCCTCGGAAATTTCACGTGCGGAGGGGAAATTTTTGCTCTGCATACGCATGGTTGCGGTTAAAAGAGTATTTAAGGTTACTTCTTCTCGGCTAAGAGGACGGTGTAAAAGCACACACGCTCTGAATGACTTAAACTTGTCATCCTTTAAGGTGTAGAGGTTTATCCCCTTTTTTAATTCAATTCTATCCATTAATATCCCTACCCTTACTGTCTCGGTTCTATGTACGGGGATATAAATCCCCTGATGTTATTTGTTGTTACTGTTGTTGCTGCTGTTGCTGTTGTTGCTGTTATTATTGTTATTGTTGTCTGTCTTGTTGCTGTCTGTCATATCATCAACAGCATTTTCCACGCCGTTTGCCGCATCATCCATAGCATCGGTTGCACCGTCTACCATGTCATTTGCACCATCTGCCATATCGTCTGCAGCACTGTTGTTACGGTCATCTTCAATGATTCCGTCTCCGTCCTGTACTACACCATTATTGGTGTCGTCGTTTGCATCTCGGTTTCCGCATGCAGTAAAAAGAAGCATTACCGCAGCAAGCATACATATTAGCTTTTTCATTTTTCAAAATCCTTTCTATATTGGAATATACACCTATTGTTGCCCGATTTTTTGTAATTATCACAAAATTCATAAACATTTTCGAAGCTTTGTTCATAGATTAATATTGTAGGGCGACCTACTTAATATAGATTTATTTTTCAAAATTGAAAGGAGCTACTTTTTATGTGCTTTGGAAATAACAACAATGGTTGCGGTTGCGAATGGATTCTCTGGATTATCGTTATCGTAGTTATCCTTAACTGTGCCTGCGGTAACAGAAATAGCGACAATGGCTGCGGTTGTGGCTGCAACTAATTGATTCATAACAATTTCTATAGTATCGTTCGTGAGGCATATGTCCTCACGGACGATACTTTTTTATCACAAGCTTAATTATATTCTTTTTCTTCAAGTTTTTTTGCAAAAATTTCGAGGGCTTTTCCTCGGTGGCTGATGGCATTTTTCTCTTCGGGAGAAATCTCTGCCATGGTTTTTTTATATTTTTCAATAAAAAATACAGGGTCGTAGCCAAAACCGTTTTCACCCTTGGGTGAGTAATCAATTTTGCCCTCGCACTCTCCCCTTGCGGTGATTATGCCTTCATTTCCCACAAGAGTTATTACGCACACAAATCTTGCACTGCGTTTTTCATCGGGAACATCTTCCATATTTTTAAGAAGCAATGCCGTTCTTCCCTTATCATCAAGCCCTTCTCCGCCGTAACGGGCACTGTATATTCCAGGTTTTCCGTCCAAAGCGTCCACACAAAGACCGCTGTCGTCGGCAATTGCAGGAATTCCTGTGGCTTCAAAAATTGCCTTGGCTTTAAGATACGAGTTTTCCTCAAAGGTCGTTCCCGTTTCCTCCACATCAATATCTACGCCTGCTTCCTCCTGGCTTATAATGTCAAAGCCTTTTAAAATTTCACCAAATTCTCTGAGTTTGTTTTTATTTTTTGTTGCGGCTATTATTTTCATTTCTGTTCCTCCAGTATTTCTCTTAGTTTTTTTACAAAGCTTTCTGTTTGTTCCTTAGTTCTTTTTGAAGGTCCTTTTAACCTGCCTCCCGAATTTCTGATTTTTTTTGCAATAAACCGCTGCATTAAAAGGGAGTCAATGTTTGTGTCCGTATATTCCATGCCGTTCTGATTAATTACCCTCGCCCCTTTAGATAGTGCCATTGCCGCTAAAGCATAGTCCTGACTGATTGCCAGATCGCCTTTCCCAAGCATATTCACCAGTCTGAAATCGGCACTGTCACTGCCTTTTTCCACCACGATGGTCTGCACGCCTTCTTTTTCAATTCGGTGGGAGGTGTCACAGATTATGATACATTCTTTTTTAAATTCACGGCAAAGCATAACCGTTTCGTTAACTACGGGACATGCATCTGCATCTATAAAAACCTTCATAATTCTTCAAGCTCCATACTGAGAGTTTCCCATTCTTCCATAAGTTTTATCTGTTCTTCCTCTTTTGCGGAAAGCTCACCGCTTAAAAGTGTTATTTTTTCATAGTCGCTGCCTGAGGAATTTATTTCTTCGTTCAGCCTTTCTATTTCAGCTTCACAGCTTTCGATTGCTTCTTCACACCGCTTAATTTTGCCCTCAAGCTTTCTTCGTTCACTTTGCTTTTGTTTTTGTTTTTGGTAATCGTTTGGTTCCTTTTTAGCTTTTTCTCCTGTTTCTTGTGAAGGCTCGGCGTTTACTGCAATTTTATTTACATAATCATCATAATTCATATTATAGCAGTTTACCGTTCCTTTTTCAAAAGCAAGGATTTTATCCGCCATTTTATTTATTAAATAGCGGTCATGGCTGATAATGAATATAGTTCCCTCAAAATCCTCCATAGCCTGTTCCAAAGCTTCCTTCGAACGAATATCAAGGTGGTTTGTCGGCTCGTCAAGGAGAAGGAAATTTGCACCCGTCAGCATAATTTCAAGAAGCGAGAGCCTTGCCTTTTCCCCTCCCGAAAGGGTATCGGTCATCTTAAACACATCGTCTCCACGGAACAAAAACGCCGCAAGAGCATTCCTTATCTGCGTTCTGTCCATTTTGGGATAAACGTCCCAAAGCTCGCTTTCCACATCTTTGCCGCCCTGTATATCGCTTCTGTCCTGGTCATAATATGCACAGTCGACATTTGTGCCGAAAAACACACTGCCGTCGGGAGCAGAAACAGTCCCCTTTATCATTTTATACAGGGTTGATTTTCCGCAACCGTTGGGTCCAAGCAAGAACACACGCTCACCGCGTTTTATTTCAAAATTTACATCGCGGAAGAGATGTTTATCACCATAGGTTTTTTCAAGATTTGTTACCTTAAGTACATCGTTTCCGCTTTTTCTCTCTGCGGTGAAACGGAATCGAATTTTTGACGTATCCTCCTCGGGCTTTTCCAAAGTTTCCTGCAAGCGGTCAATGCTCTTTTGTTTATGCTCGGCGGTGCGTATATTTCGTTCGCGATTCCAGCGTTTTTGCTGCTCGATAATTCCCTCAATACGCTTAATTTCTGCCATTGTGTTTTCATATTTATTTTGTGCCGCTTTTTTTACCTGCTCTTTTTTCGCAAGATAGGTGGTATACGAGCCTGTATAGCATGAAATTTTTCTATTCTCAAGCTCTATGGTTGTATTTGTTACTTTGTCAAGGAAATATCGGTCATGACTGATAACGATAAATGCCTTATTGCAGTTTTTGAGAAAGTCCTCCAAATACCTTACCGAATCAATGTCAAGGTGGTTTGTCGGCTCATCAAGAAGAAGGAAATTCGCTTCTGAAAGCAGTGTTCTTGCCAAAGAAAGGCGTGTTTTCTGCCCGCCCGAAAGGCTGTTCATGGGAAGATTTAATTCGCTTTCCAAAAAGCCCAAGCCGAGAAGCATACTGCGTGTGCGGCTGCGAAATGTCAGCCCCTCGTCCCTGATATACTCGGTATTCAGTGCCTCCTGACGGTTTATGAGACGATTCGTATCCCCCTCCCCTTTTTCAAGAGCAAGGCGGATTACTTCCATTTCCCTTTCAATCTCAAAAAAACGCGAAAAAACCTCCAGCGTATAATCATACGCCGTAAGGCTTTCCGATGTGGGGGGAGTCTGCTCCATTATTCCTATGCGGAGGTCGGAGGACTTTATAATTTCACCCTCATAATCCTCTTCGCCTAAAATGGCACGAAACAGCGTGGTTTTCCCCACACCGTTTGAGCCGATAAATCCCATTTTTGTATTATTTTCTATGTTAAACGATACATTTTCAAAAAGCACTCTTTCTCCAAAGCTTTTTGAAACATTATTAAGTGTAAGTAAGCTCATAATTTCTCCGATTTTACCATGCCGAGTTTTTCAACCATATCCATTCGCCTTTTATGAATGGATGTATTTGTCTCATTCTCTTTAATAATTCCCATTTGTTTTAGAACAATCTCAATAATTCTGTGTATCCACCCGACGGGAAGCAGAATCGGGTACTTTTTCACATATGAGAACCGATTTTTCATTGATTTACAGCTCGGAAATATCATTCTGAAAGCACTATTTTCAGAATTAGTCAGTTTAAGCATTGAATGTCTGATATTACTGTTTCCGGAACGTCTTTTTGTATAGCATTCATAAAATTGCTGTCTGTCTTTTTCCGACACCGAAAAAAGCCCGCCTATTTCGCAGTCCTCCAGAAGCTCCTCCATCCCGTTACCCTCGGTAACTGCACCTTCAAAATCCATACCCCAGTACTTAACACCAACACCTTTAACAACGGCTAAAAAATTATCATACCCAAGCTTTTTTATAAGAGCATTATACTTATCCCAATCAATCTGCTTCTCATACTTTTTCATATATAAGAGCAAATCCATCATCTGTCGTACACCTGCTCCGTCATGGATAAGATGCTTTATAAGATGGGCGGTGAGGTAAATAAGTGCATCATTTATTCCGAGTGAATATGTTCCATCTTCAAGACGGACAAACTCCTCGTCATATGAGATTTCATCATTAAAAATAATTTTATCGGTAGCAATGCTGTAAAGTGCAACGTGCACCTCTAAAAGCCCACCTACAGCGTGATAGGCTTTCATGTGATGGTCATTATTTGCACGTAAGTTTGTTTCATATCCAAGCTCGTTTAAAATTCCGATAACCTGTTTTTCATCTTTTTCATCAATCAAAATGTCCATGTCGCTTGATATGCGAACCTCAGGCATATTATAAAGCTGTGCCACGGTTATCCCTTTTACAACGCAATATTTTATACCTGCTTTTTCTATCTTTTCAAGCGTCTTTAAATTAAACTCAACTTTTTGCACATTTCTTGCAATATTTGCAGTAAAGGTTTTTTCAAGATGTGCAAAAACCTCAGGCGGTATTTTTACTTCCCCTGAAATTATTTTCTCGCGTATTGGTGCATATACAACATCCCATACCTCCTGTGCAAGTGACAGTTCACGGATTTTGCTTAAGTTTTCACAATATTTAATATTTACTTCCCTTCCGGTAGCTGCTGCACCGAAAAGATAAAGCATGTTTTCAAATTCGTGTGTCATTTATTTCACTCCGTAGTATTCAAAATACCATTTTGCAAATTTGCCGAGGCCTTCTTCAATTGAGGTAGATGGCTTAAAATCAAAATCCTGCTGAAGCTCGCTCACATCTGCATACGTCTGATAAACGTCACCGGGCTGCATGGGCAAAAATTCTTTTTCTGCAGTTTTGCCGATAGCCTTTTCCAGAGTTTCTATAAAGTACATCAGTTTTTCGGGATTATTGTTACCAATGTTGTAAACCTTAGCCTGATCTCCGTTTTCATCAGGCTTGGGTGGATTCAGCAGCATGTTCATAATCCCCTGAACAATATCGTCAACATAGGTGAAATCACGGTACATATCTCCGTTATTGAATATTTTTATTGCTTCGCCGCTTAGTATTTTCTTTGTGAAAGAGAAATATGCCATATCGGGTCTTCCGTAGGGACCGTATACGGTAAAGAAACGAAGTCCCGTCGAGGGGAATTTATACAAATGGCTGTAGGTAAATGCCATAAGCTCATTCGATTTTTTGGTAGCGGCATAAAGGCTTATGGGATGGTCAACATTATCATCCGTTGAAAAAGGAGTTTTCTTCTGATTGCCATATACAGATGAGCTTGATGCATATATGAGGTGTTCCACTTTATGATGGCGGCACGCCTCAAGAATATTGTAAAAGCCTATGATATTGCTTTCAATATATGCATCGGGATTATCAATAGAATATCTCACCCCTGCCTGTGCCGCAAGATTAACAATAATCTGAGGATTGTATTTTACAAAAATGTTTTCAATAGCCTCTTTATCGGCAAGATTTCCTTTTATAAAAGTGAACTTTTCATATTTATTGAGAATTTCAAGACGGCTTTCCTTAAGAGAAACCTCATAATAATCATTAAGATTATCGAATCCGATTACTTCGCCGCCTTCTTCGAGAATTCTTTTACTAAGGTGAAATCCGATAAACCCTGCTGCACCTGTAACAAGTATTTTTTTACTACCATCATATTTCTTAAAGTTTGCCATTACTCTTTCTCCTATCAATCACGAAAATAAAGGTCACGTGTATAAACCTTATCAATCACATCTGCAATATCGTCGTTATAGCGGTTAGCTATAATAACATCAGACATTTTCTTAAACTCTTCAAGGTCATTTATAACCTTTGAATTAAAGAAGCTTTCCTCTTTAAGCGTAGGCTCGTATACCACAACTTCGATTCCTTTCGCCTTGATACGCTTCATCACGCCCTGTATGGAGCTTTGACGGAAATTGTCGGAATTTGATTTCATAGTAAGACGATAAATACCTACAATTTTCGGATTCTTCTCTATGATTCTGTCTGCTATGAAATCTTTTCTGGTTGTATTTGCATCAACTATTGCACGAATAATATTATTTGGAATATCATTGAAGTTTGCAAGAAGCTGTTTTGTATCCTTTGGCAGGCAATAACCTCCATAACCGAAAGAGGGGTTATTATAATGATTTCCTATTCTTGGGTCAAGACCTACGCCCTCAATAATCTGCTTTGTATCAAGACCTCTTACTTCTGCATAGGTATCAAGCTCGTTGAAGAAGGATACCCTGAGGGCGAGATACGTATTTGCAAAGAGCTTTACCGCTTCCGCTTCGGTAGGATTTGTAAAAAGTGTGGGGATACTTTCCTTAATTGCTCCCTCGGAAAGAAGCCTTGCAAAAATCTTCGCCTTTTCACAAAGCTTTTCATCGTCAAGAGGTGCACCCACAATGATTCTGGAGGGATAAAGATTGTCATAAAGTGCCTTTCCCTCACGCAAAAATTCGGGAGAAAAAATTATATTTTTACAGTTATATTTCTCCCTCACACTTTCTGTATAACCTACGGGAACAGTTGACTTTATAACCATAATCGCATGGGGATTTATTTTTAGCACTTTTTCAATTACGCTTTCTACGCTTGATGTGTCAAAGTAATTGAGCTTGGGGTCATAGTTGGTAGGTGTGGAGATAATAATAAAATCTGCATCCTTATATGCTTTTTCATTATCCGTTGTTGCGATAAGATTAAGTTCTTTCTCTGCAAGATATTCCTCTATTTCCCTATCAACAATGGGAGACTTTCTGCTATTTATCATTTCCACTTTTTCGGGAACAATATCCACCGCAAAAACCTCATTGTTTTGTGCAAGAAGCACTGCATTTGAAAGTCCTACATATCCTGTACCTGCTACTGCGATTTTCATATCCCTGCACTCCGCTTTCCTGTTCTCAATTCAACTCTACTCCATCAGCCGTACTTGTAAAATAAACACCGAACTTTCCTTCTAGTTCTGGAAATTCTTTGAGATATTTATTGGTTACTTCATATTCTATCTTTTCTTTATGTTCAGGATTTATGAGTGCCATTGCACATCCCTTAAAGCCTGCACCGCTAAATCTTCCACCATATATGCCTTCAGTTTCAAGCATTATTTCATGAATTTTTTTAAGCTGCGTAGAGCCTGTTTCATAGTTTACGATGCTGCTGTGTCCGCTTGCAAAGGAAAGCTTGCCGAATGCTTCTATATCGCCCTTTCTCCAAGCTTCTACACCCTTTTGTACTCTATCAAATTCGCTGTAATAATGCTCCGCTCTTTTTCTCCAGTTTTCGGGGAGCTTGTCCTTGTGATTTTCAAAAACCTCTCTGGGAACATCTCTCAGACGGGTGTCGCTAAACTTTCCGTATTCCATACCTGAAAAAGCCTTAAGAGCATATGCGGCACTTTTAAGCTCGTCCACACGCATATTGAACTGACTTCCCACCAGACTTCTTTCAAGACCGCTGAAAAATATTGCTATCTCAAAGGGTTTCATTTCATCACTGGCAGGAATCAGGTCGTAAGTATCATCCTTCATATCGATGTATAAAAGATGGTTTTTCTTTGAATAAACCTCGCAGGACTGGTCAAGCTTTCCTACGCTTACCCCTACAAACTCATTTTCTGCCCAAAGGGCTGTCATTACCATTTCATTTCTGGAAAGTACTATGTTATTAACACGGCAAAGGGCACTGAGGAATGCTATTATAACAGCTGCGGAGGAGGACAGCCCCCCTATCGGCAGGCTCCCTTTTATATGAGCCTTTATACCATAGGATAAATCGTAATTTCTTTTAAGCGATGCTGTCGCCCCTCTTAAATAATCTGCCCAGTCATTCTCCTTAACAAGGGGCTTATTAACGGCAAAGCTCACCTTTTTATCAAAGTCACTGCTCGTGAGGCTTACTTCCCCGTCAGCTGTTTTCTCATATTCAATTTCAATTCCCTTATCAATGGCAAATCCGCTCACCACACCATACTGGTGGTCAATATGTGCTCCAAGTGGACAGACGCGATATGGGCAAAAAGCTTTTTCTCTACTCATTTTTCCATTTTCCTTTTCATTAAATTTATCTTCCATCATACATTTTGCTGTAATATTCTTTGTATTCTCCGCTTATTATATTCTCCCACCAGGGTTTATTGTCAAGATACCACTTTATTGTCAATTTAATGCCATCGTCAAATTTCGTTTCGGGAAGCCAGCCAAGCTCTGTGTGAATTTTGGTGGGGTCGATCGCATAACGCATATCGTGTCCCTTACGGTCGGTAACATATGTAATAAGGCTTTCGGGCTTATTAAGTTCTCTAAGGATAGTTTTTACAACATCAATGTTTGCCCTTTCGTTATGGCCTCCAATATTATAAACCTCGCCCACTCTGCCGTTATGGATAATAAGATCAATGGCACTGCAGTGGTCTTTTACATAAAGCCAGTCACGCACGTTAAGCCCCTCTCCATACACGGGAAGCGACTTATCCGCAAGTGCATTTGCAATCATAAGGGGGATAAGCTTCTCCGGGAAATGATAAGGCCCGTAGTTATTGGAGCAACGAGAAATCGTTGCAGGGAAATTGTACGTTCTATGATATGCCATTACAAGAAGGTCTGCCGCCGCTTTTGATGCCGAGTATGGGCTTGAGGTATGAATAGGCGTCTCCTCGGTAAAGAAAAGTTCAGGCTTGTCAAGGGGGAGGTCGCCGTATACTTCATCGGTTGAAACCTGATGATAACGCTTTACATCAAACTCGCGGCAGGCATCCATAAGCACCTGCGTACCGAGAATGTTGGTTTTAAGAAATACTTCGGGCGTTTCAATACTTCTGTCCACGTGACTTTCTGCGGCAAAGTTGATGGCAATATCAAACTTTTCTTCAGAGAAAAGCCCCCTTACCGCTTCGCGGTCTGTAATGTCACCCTTTACAAACTTAAAATCGGGATTTTTCATTGCTTCCTCAAGCGTTTCGAGGTTTCCCGCATATGTAAGAGCATCAAGACACACAATTTTATAACCCTGATGTTTTTCAAGCATATAGTATATAAAGTTACTGCCTATAAAGCCGGCACCGCCTGTAACAAGAATTTTCATCAGTTTCACTCCTTTGCTATTTCAAGAATATATTTTCCGTAATCTGTCATCTTAAGTTCTTCGCCGATTGCTTGAAGCTGTTCCCTTGTTATGAAGCCTCGTCTGTAGGCAATTTCCTCTATACATGATATGTACATTCCCTGAACGTTCTGCACCGTCTGTACAAACTGACTTGCCTGTAGCATACCTGCCGGCGAGCCTGTGTCAAGCCATGCCATACCGCGGTTAAAGAGCTTAACTTTAAGATTGCCACGACGAAGATACTCATTATTTACTGCCGTAATTTCAATTTCTCCGCGTGCGGAGGGTTTTACATTTTTCGCTATTTCAACAACACTGTTATCGTAGAAGTAAAGACCGGGTACCGCATATTTTGACTTGGGATTTTCGGGTTTTTCCTCAATGGAAACAACGTTGAAGTCCTTGTCAAACTCAACTACGCCAAAGGCTCTGGGGTCACTTACCGGGTAGCCGAAAATCGTTGCACCGTTGTTGTTTCCGAGTGCATCACGGAGAATTTTTGTGAAGTTCTGTCCGTAGAAAACATTGTCTCCAAGAACAAGGCATACACTATCGTCTCCGATAAATTCTTCGCCTAAGATAAAGGCATCTGCAAGACCTCTGGGGGTATCCTGCACTTTGTAGGAAATATTTACGCCAATCTTTTCACCTGTTCCCAAGAGCTTTTCATACATTGGGGTATCCTCGGGTGTTGAAATAATAAGAATATCCCTTATCCCTGCCAAAAGAAGTGTAGAAAGCGGATAGTAAATAAGGGGCTTGTCATAAATGGGTAAAAGCTGCTTTGATACTGTTTTGGTCATGGGGTAAAGGCGTGTTCCCTTTCCGCCTGCAAGTATAATACCTTTCATCATTTTCACGTTCCTTTATATATCTATTTTAAAATAACATCACATATTCTGTTTACATCTTCCTCTGTAAGACCTGCATACATAGGAAGTGTCAGCACATTTTCGGAAATGTGTTTTGCAACAGGGGTTTCTCCTCTATACTTTCCTTTGTAGCAGGAAAATTCATTAGTTATGGGATAAAAATACTTTCTTGCAAAAATATCGTTCTCTGCGAGCCTTTGTACAACTTCGTCACGGTTATATTTGTATCCCTCAAATACCACAGGAAAATATGCGTGATTTTGCGTGACATTTTCCTGAATAGGACAAAGCTTGATTCCGTCCACATTTTCAAGGCGAGCTCTGTATGCTTCCTCCGCTTCTCTGCGGCTATCGATACATTCATCAATACGCTTAAGATTGCAAAGCCCCATAGCCGCCTGAAATTCGTTCATTTTAGCATTTGTTCCGAGCATATCCACGCTTTCGGGGCTTGTGATACCGAAGTTACGAAGGGAGGAAATATTGCTTTCAAGAGCTTTATCACCATATGTAAGACAGCCGCCCTCAATGGTATTGAAAACCTTTGTTGCGTGGAAGCTGAACATATTCATATCGCCAAATGAGCCTATTCCTCTATCACCAATTTTCACCCCGAACACGTGTGCCGCATCATAGATTACTTTAAGGTTATGCTTCTTTGCAATAGCATCAATTTTTTCCACGTCACAGACATTCCCATAAACGTGCACAGGCATAATGGCACTTGTTTTATCAGTAATGAGTGCCTCAATTTTATCTGCGTCAATCGTATATGTATCGGGATTTATGTCGCAGAACACGGGAGTCAGTCCACAGTCAACTATTGCGTGGGTTGTTGATGCGAAGGTAAACGGTGTTGTAATAACTTCACCCGTAAGCCCAAGTGCACGGATTGCAATACACAGTGCCAGGTGTCCATTTGTAAAAAGTGACACGTTATCTACACCTAAATATGCACCGACTTTATCTGCAAATTCATTATGCAGAGGGCCCATATTGGTAAGCCATCTTGATTCAAATATCGGTTTTATCGCCTCGCAATACTCCTCATAAGTGGGCATCGACGAGCGTGTTACGTTGATTTTTGTCATTTTCTCAGCCTCTTAACATCAAAAGGTTTAAACAGCATATCTTTTCCGTCTTTATTCTCAACAAACAAATTCGACTGTATATATTCAATCATTTCGGCAACACCCTCAATGGAGTCTGCGGAAAATTTAAAGGAAAATGCACGCTGCTGTGTTGACCCATCCTCATGAATTTCCATTCCCGGAACGGCACAAACCTGAATTCTGTCAAGACCGGGATAATTCGGATTTCCCGTAAAACCAGCCTTTTCTATAATGCCGCCGTGAGCATATCTTATAAAAGTGCAGCGGTACGTCTTGAAAAATGGGTCATCTTTTTTTAAATCATCTCCCATATTTCCCGTAAGAGAATGAGATATGAGCATTTTCATATAACTGATACCGTTGTTCTGCTCTACAAGGTAGTGGTCGTTTCCGCCATTAAGGCGATAACCCATTTCAAAAACATAACAGGTATCGCTGTCTGAAATTCCCTGAAAGAATGCAACACCGTTTTTTGCACCGATTCCCCTTAAAAACTCCTTCACATATTTGTCGGTAGTTTCGAGATACTTAGGAAGAAGTGAAGAAGGAGTACATGCTAAGTCACACAGTCCAGTCTTCCTTTCCTGATCTTCGTTAAGATACTTTTCATTAAAACAAGAAAGGCTTATCTCTCCGTCAGAAAGGCTGTAGATGGCACAGTATTCTATGCCCTCAACATAATCCTCCACAACTATGGTCTTACTCTGCGAAAAACTCATTGCGTAGGGAATGGCTTTTTCCATTTCTTCTTTTGTATAGCAAATAGTGATACCTTTTCTGCCTGCATAGTCGGTAGGCTTTACAATAACAGGGAACTTCACTTCATTCAAAAGCACCTTGTCACCATCGTACCCTTTAACATACTCCCTCGGAACGGGAATTTTGTACTTAATACACTCCTGCTTGAAAAATTCTTTATTTCTTGTAAGTTCAATCTGCTCTTCGGTTGCATAAAAGGGTTTACCAAGATAGTTTGCGATTCTGCAAGCAGCCAGCACGCGGAATTCACTGTATCCAGCTATAACTCCATCAACACCTGCCTCTTTACACATTTTCCCGATAAGTTCTGTGTCGGAATAATCTACCTCCCAATCTTCATCTGCAATATTTTTCGCAAAAGTAGTCTTGGATTTAGGCTTTCCGTCAGCAGCAATAACATATACACCCATAGACTGAGCAACACGTACAATATTTGAATCCGCCTCCGTAGAGCCAATGACAAGTATTTTTTTTCCTTTTAGATTATCATACATAATTCTTTCCTCCAGAGTCAATCACAAAGGTGATTTTTTACCATCTCAATAATATAGTTCATATCTTCTGCGGTATATCTTTGGTCACATGGGAGAGGTAAAATATTTTTTGCCATATTGTATTCAAGCTGATCCTTGCCGCAAACATCAAAAACATCTGACCAAAGTGTAGGAATATAGATTTTTTTCTTCTGCAATACTGTTCGGATTTCGGAAGCGTTTTCCACATATAACGGGTACATGAACGCCCCCTCACATATAGTTAAACTAAGTCCATTGATATTTTTAAATTCCGTGTGCAAATCTATAAAATTCTCAGTTCTCCGGATTCTTACGAAATTGTAGTCAATACCTTTAAGCAGATTTTTTGTAAGCTTCGACATCTGTCTTAACGGTTCATTTGAAAAGCTTGTATTATTCTCAACATATTCACCATAAAACTCTGACGCCCCAGCTTCAAATCTGCCCAAAATATAATGCATTCTATTATATGATAAATCTATCGGTATATCAAAATCAACAAATGCGTCTGTATACAAGTATCCTCCGTCACAAACTCCAAAAAATTTTCTGCACGTATATAATGTATCAATACCTGAAACAGGCAATCTGAAAAAATCTTGCGCATTGTCAAGAATAATATTTTTATATTTAGCTTTATACAACACAATCTTTTCGTTACTTATCTGACCATAATAGTTTACTATGTAAACCCATGCCTCATTATCGACGTTTTCAATTATCGGTTCAAAACGTTCATTAATATGATAAAATTCATACTCACATTTACATTTGATGCAACAGTTTTTTATAGAAGAACATAGAAAATACGGAATGTATATACGTTTGATTTTCTTTGCTCTTATCAGGTATTCAAGGCAATGTCTTCCACTATTTAATGCAAGCGCATTTTTATGATATTCTTCGCCATTAAATCTATCTAATTCAATATAGCCACCGATTTCCCTCATTTTCTTATCACATCTATTTCCTTGTAAATATTCTTAAGCAATGCTGACATAGACTTTTTATCTTCAAACTGCATAAATATAATACCCAAAGCCTTATTTGCGCTGTCAAAGTATTCTATCTCACTGCCTTTTTTAACGTAAATATTTTTCTGTACAATATGGCTGTTTAAATAATTACTGAATTCAATTTTTTCCAGAATCCCTGAACTGTCCACATGAATATTATGCGTAGCCAAAAACCTACTCTCTAAACTTTCATCCACAAGTATGTCAAAGTCACCCATTGCACACTTTAAAGTAGCTTCTACCATATCAAAGCCTGTTGCCATTTCAAGCAAATCCGGAATCATATTTCCGCCATTACGAGGACCGTTTTCTATTAAGTAAAGTTTATTATCCTTACCAAAAATCATCTCAACATTGAAAGCGCCAAACTTGATTTTTAGTGCATCCATTAAACGTTGTTCTGTTTCTTTTATTATAGTCAATTGTTGCTCGGTAATGCTTGCCGGCCAGCTTTTTCCTACCGGCACAAGCGGATTGACATTTGTATCACGATGACAATCGAGCAATCCCCAGAAAATTATTTTTCCGTCCAGAACAAAAATATCCCCACCAATTACAAACTCATTTGTCCGTTCTATGTACTCCTCAATAATTACTATATTATTTCTGGAAAATTTCATTGCATTATCATACGCTTGTTTAAGTTCGGAAATATCTTCCACCTTTGTTATACCTTTACTTCCCGAAGAGTCTGAGGGCTTCACCATCAAAGGCAAACTAAAACTATTAATAATTTGCCCAACTTCTGAATAAGAAGTAAAGCTTGCCGAGTGCGGACAATTAAATCCATGCTCTTTTAAAAACTTACGAAACAAGTGCTTTTCTGCCAATATTTCCACCGATTCATATGAATTAGT
Source organism: Clostridia bacterium (assembly GCA_045636425.1). Classification (GTDB taxonomy): domain Bacteria; phylum Bacillota; class Clostridia; order UMGS1883; family UMGS1883; genus UMGS1883. The sequence goes on from JAZTXM010000002.1 coordinate 95,966, forward strand.
AGGAAGTCCCATTTTTTCAGCTACATAAGCTGCCGTTGGTGCTGCCGGATCAGACGCATATGCAACTATTCCGTCAATATGTTCCTTCAGTGCAACAGCAAGAACTTCCTCCTTGTCTGTTGTGCTGACTTGATAAAAGATATCCGAACAAAACTGTCCCGGATTGTCAGGTAAATAATCACACAAAACCGTATAATACCCTAATTTTTTTGCTTTTTCTATTGCAACAATCTGTTGTGGCGATCCTCCAAGAAGCATCAATTTTCTCATAGAAACTAACCTCTTTTTTTCAATATACCTTTAGCCATTGATAAAATGTAGTAGAATGACTCGTTTTTTGATACAAATGACACTATAATATATACACTAGCTCCAACTAATGTCTGCATCACAATCTGTAATAAATCATTAACATGAATTAAATTCACAAGTAAAACTGATATTATCATAAAAACTAATGGAACTATGCAGTTGAATAAATCTTTAATTTGCTCGAGATAATTATAATTAATCAATGTTTTATTTGGTCGCGCATTAACAAATGAATTAAAAATCGTGGTAAACATCGCACTGATCGCTATCACAAGCACACTGTAACGCATTGCAGCAATCAACACCAAAATACCAATGATTTTCTTTATAATTTCGAGTTTAAGAAAAATATCGCTTCTACCCATTGCTTTAATTGCCTGAAGGTTCGCCGTATGTATAGGTCTCATAGCCATAACAAAGCACGATATCTGAAGAAATTTGACACACGGAAGCCACTTTTCTGTAAGAAGAAGCCTTACAAACGGCTCTGACACCAAAGCAAGTCCAATCATAGCCGGCATCATTACATAGCTGCTTATTCTTATCGAACGGCGCACCATTAACTTCACCTGTCCTTTTTCGTCCTGGGCACTGGACAGGGCAGGAAAAAGCACGCTTTGTATGGAAGAATTGATATTTGTTACTATGAGATTGGGAAAGCTTTTTCCCTTATTGTAATATGCAAGGTCAGCCGGTCTGTACATTTTTCCTATAACAAGGCTACGAAGCTCATTGTAGCCTGTTTCAAGAAGTGCCGAACAAAGGATTTTCCAACCATAGGAAAAGAGCCCGCCAAGTCTTTTAATGGAAAACAACAGCTTAGGTCTCCACCTTACTGTAAACCAAAGCACAACGGTATCTGTTATCGTGTTTGTCATATACTGCCCTACAAGTGCCCATACACCAAATCCGTGATAAGCCATCGTTATTCCGACTACTGCTGAGGCAAGCGTACCGCCCAGTGTCGACCAGAAAAATCTGCGGAACATCATATGCCTTGAAACATATGCATGCTGCACACTGTTAACGCCCGCAACTATAAGTCTAAGCCCCATAACGCGCAAGGTGGGGGTAAGAATTGGCATTGAATAAAACTTTGCTATAATCGGAGCCGTAAAAAACACCAATATGTATATAACTACCGACATTACAATATTAAAATAAAACACAGATGAAAAGTCCGTATCATCGGAATCCTTTTTCTGAATCAGTGAATTACCAAACCCGCTTACAACAAATACATTTGCAAGTGCAATAAAAATATTTATAATTGCAATAGCACCGTAATGCTGCGGATCAAGAAGCCTCGCAAGCACAATCGAAACAGCAAAAGTTACAATCTGCGCCAGTACTCGTTCTGAAAATTTCCAAATGAGTCCGGAAAGAACTTTACCTCTTACATTTTGCATAAAAATCTACTTCCTAATTATTTTAATAATTTTCTTTTCAAATTCAAAAGCCCCGGACTTATATATTTCAGTGTTATTTTCAACCTCTTTTTCAATGGAAGCTTTTTATAATATTCTCTGTACGGAGGTCTTTTCAATTCTTTCAACGTCATTATATCGTGACACACTGTGATCGCATTTTTCATTCGTTTTTCATGGATGACTTCCGTATATTTGTAATCAGTGTCTCTGTCTATATCCAGCCACAAAGAATCTGTCTTTTTAAAGTTATTCACACGAAACTCTTTGTCCTTTTTGTTTCTGGTAGTCCATGAACCATTAACGTTGGTCCTGTAGATTGCCATACAATCTTTAAGATAGAGCATGCCACCTCTTAAGGAACCGTGTGTCTGCAACAGGAAATCCATATTTGATTTCTGACGAAAAGCAGGTCTGTCTTTATCAATTTCACTCCTGTAGAACAAAGAGTTAGTAGCTACAAATCCGCCACCGCCTGAGATAACCTGCTCCACGCTAAAAACTGAATTTTCCTCACAAGCTGAAAAACGTTTTGTAACACTATTTGTTGAAGCGTCAATTATTTCCGCCTGATGGGCACAGATATCAATCTCCGGATGCTGCTGCATTGCATCATACTGTTTCTGAAGTTTGTAGGGATCTGTCCAATAATCGTCACCTTCACATACTGCCACGTATTTTCCTTTTACACGAGGAAACTGAAAACTCACACTTATCTTTACACCTTTAGAATATTGGTTTTCAGTCTGGTAAACAGGCTTTATCAGTTCGGGATACTTTTTTTCATATTCTCTTATAATGTCTGCTGTTTTATCTGTAGATGCATCATCATGTATCAGTACTTCAAACGGGAAATTCGTCTTTTGCATAATAAAGCCATCAAGTGCATCTTTTATGTATGGTTCGTGATTGTACGCATTGCATATAACGCTTACTGCAATTTCTTCGTTCATTTACTTACCTCTTTTCGATTATTAAACCGGAATTTCTATTAATACTATCACTTTAAAGGTTTTAAAATCAATTCTCTGGATTGTGTGACTAAAGTATTATCGGGAATTTCTCCTTTTACAACACACCCTGCACCAATCACACAGTTTCTACCAATCCGAGTTCCCCGTAATATAATAGCATTTGCCCCAATCCAAGAATTCTCTCCAACAAACACTTCTGACTTATTAAATCCCTTTATACGACCGGTTTTATCAAATCTATGATCATGATCATAGATTGTTACTCCCGGACCTAAAGAACAAGAGTTTTCAATGCTTATTTTTTCATGGCAGACAATTGTTACGTTTCTGTTCATTGTTACATTTTTGCCAATATTAATGGTCCCTCCCACTGTTGCTACATATGAATACTGAGCTATAGAGCTACCTCTGCCTATTGATATTTTTCCGCCCTGCCTTGCAATTATATCTACTTTTTTTCCAAAAGCCACTCTTTCTTCGCATTTTAATTTTCCAAGCTTCTTTATGACTTTCAAATCTTTTCTCAAAATACCAAAGACTTTTTTTATATAATAACTAAAATCCATATTCATTTTCTCCTCTTATAGCTCAATTGAGGCCCCACTACCAATCACTTTTCAAATGATATAATATCACAACTTTATCATTTCACCTAATTTATAATCCCATTCTTCCGGCTCCAAGCACACCATTCCGCTGCCCGGAAAGAATGTTAATTCTCCAAAATATATTTTATCGTTAATCTCATAAAAATCAACTCGTAGGAAAGAAATTCCCTCCGATAATGTTTTAGCCAGTTCAAGCATTTTTTCTAAGTTTTCAGGTTTTTTGGGTAGCTGTGAAAAAGGCTCATAATCCAATCTTTTAAACGGAGCCTGTTCCCAATCCAGAGTAACAAAACTTATTCTTGCCGTTGCATGATTTTCCAGGCCCGTTGAAACATAGGCAAATTGCGGTACTCCCCCAAAACAATAAAATTTATAATCAGTCAAGCCTTCTTTTGAATTAACATCATCTGTATCTACCATGAATTTCTCTGCGATAATTCTGGGCTTTATATTCTTGTAGGGCCACTCTCGGTTCTGCCAGAAATAGTTCCGCTTCATACATTTATCTATTTTTAACTTCGCTGCACTTGCATCAAACAGTTTCTTATCTCTGCATATTACAAGCCCTCCGCTGTCATGAGTGCATTTGAGGACAAATTGGTCGGGCAAGCTGTCAAAGTCAATTTCCTCAAAACTATCCCATACCCCAAGAAGCGGTATAAGATATTCTTCGCCTATTTTTTTCTCTATGTGTTTTCTGACCTCATATTTGTCTGCCATTTTTGTATATTCAGGATTTCTGTCGTGAAGTTTTAACCACTGGAGCTTTTCGTTAAACGTCTGCGGATTTTTAAGATTCAGTTTTTTTTCCATTTCAAGTCTATATTTCGCAGCGAGGAACACTTTATCAGGAAGAATTCTGAATATAGCACATTTGTTTAAAAAAACCTTCATAGCCAGCTTTGGATTAGAAAACGTAAGTTTCAATTTTCTAAACATATTATTCATCCCCCTCGTTAGACGTTATCCCACTCTCTGATGGTTTTTTCAATCTGCCTACAGGCAAAAGCAAAAACGCAAGCATTATCCACAATTTTTTATCATAATAAGTAACCATCGCCATCTCAAGAACTGTTCTGACAACAAGTATAACCAAAAGAAGCCTGCCCTCGCTTGACTTTTCTTTGTTTATATTATTAAATGCAGACAGATACATAGAATAGTACAAAAGGAATCCAATAAGTCCTATACCCACAAGAATTTCTATAAAATTATTGTGAGAATACATTCTATATCCACTTACGTACCTGAAGTTATTTACTCCATGCCCTATGAGCATTTTTTCCTTAAAAAGCCGCCACCCCGTCCCTATGAATTTCAGTCTTGCCCTGGTAGAACCATCACCGCCGGATTGACCGAGAAGAGCATTTATACTCTCTTCAAATCTCCTGCGCACCATTTCAAACATTGGCATCTGTATCGCTATATAGAACAAAATCCCTGCAAATAACGTTACCCCAACAATTTTATATAGCTGCCTTACTCCATACATTTTGTATACAAGATACAAAATTCCTATGATTGCAATAAGCAATGCTTTTTTTGAGCCACTTGACATAGCACATATGAACGAGGAACACATTATAGCAAAATGAAACAGCTTGTGCCTTTTCCTGTACATCATATAATAAAATGCAATAAGCGTTGTCGTAGCGTGATTCATACCATACACGTTTGCCTGGCTGATATCACCGCCAAGTCGTTGGGCCTTAGTGGATAACATTGTTTTAATCAAATCACTTACGCCATATGCATAGACCGTATATACTACAAAAGCTATCCCTCCGATATACATTGCACTGATATACTTTTTATACGCATCTTTATTTTCGTAAAAAAGATTGTATACCAAATAGAATAAAAGGAATATTTGCCACATAGTCTTTATATTTATAAGTGCTAAACGTTGATTCGTCGCCCAAAAGAATGACGCAAATATCCATGAACAGGTAAGATATGCCAGCATAAATGACTTGCCGAAATACATTCTTTTTCTTTCCAATATATGAAGCATCGTAAACCCTGCAAAAAGTATAAAAGCTACATATGTGTATATAAGAGCACTTTTATCGCTCATAAACAAATAATCTGTTACCATATACACCGCAAAGAAAAACTCCGCCATTCTTAAAACCAAGGTTTTCTTTTGTCTATTTCTCATTTCAATATTCATTGTCAATGTTCCTTACTGTAAAAAGCAATAAATTTTACTATTATATTTCTTCAATAAATCTAAGCAATCTTTTTGCACTATTTGACGCCTCATACTGTTCAACAGCAAATTCCCGTGCATTTTTCCCCATTTCAATCGCAGCTTTGTAGTCACTTGCAATTTTCACAATTGCTGCCGCCATACTCTCCGCATCACCTACCGGCACTAAAAGTCCGCTTTTCCCGTTTACAATCATTTCAGAGGGTCCCGTCGGGCAATCGGTTGATATACACGGAAGTCCTGTAGCCATTGCCTCCAAAAGAGCATTGGGCATACCCTCGTGATCAGACGAAAGGATAAATGCATCTGCCTCGGAAAGAGTTTCGGCTATATTATTAGTTCGCCCGCATAAAGCGATTTTTCCCTGCATTCCAATGCTATCAATATACTGCTCCATCTCCCTCTGCATAGAACCTGCTCCATATATTTTAAGTTCTATGTCCGGGCACCGATTTACGGCAAGCTTAAATGCATCACATAAAAGCTTGTGATTTTTTTGTTTTTCAAGTCTTCCGGCGGTCATAAACACCAAAGGAAGAGTGGTTTTATATTCTTTTTCTATCTGGGTAACAGATGGATGTAAAGGATTTGAGAACACAGCAATCTTCTTTTGCACACGTTCACTAAAACACGCCTTTTGTTCTTCATTTTGGACAATACAACGTTTTGATAAAGCTATAGATATCTTTCTTGGCAATCTCAGACATATATTCTTAGAACGACTACCGGGATTATTGCGGACAGTTTCTATAACATCAGTCTTCAGGAACATACTCGCCGCCGTTGCCAACATTCCGGTATGTGCGATAAATGGTATTACAACATCTATATTATTTTCCTTAAAAACAGAACGCATTTTTTTAATTTTGCTGAATATGCTTACCTGCTTTGACTGTGCATAGCTTTCATACAAATAAATTTTTTTCACATCTGCGTAGGTTTCGTATTCCTGCTCGGTCCTATAAGTGATTATCAAGAATATCTGGTCACTAAGCTTTGAAAGCTCGCTTGACCATATTGATACAACACGTTCTGCCCCTCCGCTCGTTAATGAAGGTGTCATCAGAGCAATCCTTTTCATTCAATCTCTTCCTCTCTTTTTAAGTTTCACTTATAACCCTATAACCTTAGCCCACAAATTTATTATGTTTTCGGTTTTGAATTTTTCCACACTTTTCTTGCCATTTGCCGAAATTTTATCACGCAAGCTTTCATTTTCTATCAAACTGACAATCGCTTTTTCCAGAGCATTCTCATCCCCTACCGGAACAAGAAGTCCGTTTTCGCCGTTTACTATAACTTCATCCGAGCCTGCACATTCGGTAGAAACACACGCAAGCTCCATCATCATCGCTTCCAGAAGAGCATTTGAAAGCCCCTCGTAATTTGAAGACAGAACAAAAATCTGTGCATCATTTATTTCCTGATGGAGACCGGCGACATTTCCTTTAAGAAAAACGTTGTTTTCAACATTCAGATGTTTTATATGTTCCTGCAATTCTGCACGCAACTTTCCTTCGCCATATATTTCCAGTACATAATTGGGATACTTCTTGCAGACTTTCGCAAAACTGCTGATCAGCATTTTATGATTCTTTTGTTTTTCCAATCTTCCTGCACTTACTATTTTATTCTTTTTTATTTCAGCAACATCCTGGCTTACCTGCACGGGATTGCCTATCACAACAGACTTACGCTGTATTTTTTCGGAATAAAACTTCTTAGCTCTTTCAGTTTGAAAAACAACACAATCGCAGCGCTTATAAAAGAAATTTATTGCCTTTTGAATAACCATATTTCTCTTTACCGCACCTGGGTCTATTCTCTCGCTTGTAATATGCCTTACCTTTGCAAGCTTGCAGGCAATATCTGCTACGGGGCAGTTTTCAGCAATGAATGAAACAACCACATCGGGTTTTATTTCCTTCAGCTGCTTTATCAACTTGAATAGCACCGTACCCAATTGCTTTTTGAAACTTTTCTTATCATCGGACAAATTCAGGATTTTTATTTTTTCATCCAGGGCGTAACCTACTTTGTTGTGCCAAAGCATTATTATGGTTACGTCCCATCCGATATTTGCATAATAATTACTTAAGATTGAAACGACGCGTTCTGCTCCTCCTCGTCCCATAGATGTAACTACGAAAGCTAATTTTTTATTTTCTGTCATTTCCTATTTTCCTCTTTTTCTGCGTTTTTCAGGCAAAACAAAGTTTTTTCCCATTTCAAAATCGAATTCGTCAGGTACAAACCGAACATATCCGCTGGCATTAAAAAACGTAAGCTCTCCAAAAACAACTTTTCTGTCTATATTGTAGAAATCAACTCTTGCGTGAGGAAAGGGTGCAGAAAGAATTTCTGCATACTCCACCATTTTTTCATAGTTTTCGGGTTTTTGGGGTTGATTTTCCATAGGTGCAAAATCGGCACGTCTTACAGGAAGAAGATTAAAATCTCTGTCAAAAAAGCCCATTACGCCCGCAGCATGATTTTTGGTGTAATTCTCCATCTTGTAAGAGTAATGCACCTTTCCATTAAAACAGAAGAACTTATAGTCGTGTAAGTCGCCGCTTTCATCGTTTTTCAAAAGGCGCTCAATTATTACACGATGTTTTCTGTTTTCGTAAACCCACTCACGCCCCGAAGATTTTTTATTCGTCGGTTTTTCAAGCCATGAAAGCATAGTGTTTCTTAACTTACCTAAATCCTCGTTGTCTTTGTTTTCGACCAGCACAACAGAATTCCCTCCGCCGCCAAGGGTATCTTTTACAACAAACGCCCCGGGAAGTTTTTCAAAATCAATGTCATCTGTTGAAGTGAATACGCCATAACATTCGTTAAGTATTTCTTCCAGGCCACACTCTTTGACATAATTTCTCACATCGGCTTTGTCACTACACACAGCCATCAGTTCTTCTTTATAATTTAATTTATACCACTGAATCTTTTCACTGTATCGCTGAGGATTTTTTAAATTCAGTTTTCTGCCTAGCTTTATAAAGTATTGAAATCTGACCATTGCGGAGTCGGGAACAAAACTGAACATTTTCAGAATTTTTATTCTTAAGTTTCTGCTTTTCAATATGTTTTTATAGTTCATTTTGCTAATCTCCCTAACTCTGTCATATATTTGTCAATAACTATATTTCTGTCAAATTCTTTTTCAACCTTTTTTCGTCCACGAAGTCCCATTTCTTTTCGTTCTTCAAAGGACAACGCAAGGAATTTCTCAATTTTTTCAATCACGTCCTGTGTATTTTTCTGCTTTACAATATAGCCGTTTACACCGTCATCTACAATTTCACGGCAACCGCTGCGGTCTGTGGTAATTATCGCCCTGCCGCTGGCACAGGACTCGAGAAGCACATTGCTCATTCCCTCGGGATAATACGTGGGATGAATTGTACAATGAATTTCCTTATGTATTTCACGTATATCGCGAAGTCTGCCATGGTAATTTATAATTCCTTTTTCGTGAAGCTGCCTCAGTTTTTCCTGATATGCCTCCTCACAAGAACCGCAAACATGGAAAACTGTATTCGGGTACTTCTCCTTTATATACTCCGCCGCTTCAAAGTACTGGTCGGCACCCTTTTCTTTCATAATGCGGGAGATGAATGCAAATTCCACTGTATCCTTTTCAGGATAAGGCATAAGCCCAAACCTCTCAAGATTTACCCCCGAACCGGGAAGAAGCTCATGTTTTCCTCTCGCAATTTTCTTTTTAACAAAGAAATCCATATTCTCTTTATTCTGAAAGAACACCTTTTTAACCCGTATAAAACCGAGCTTGTACAAAAAGACTGTAAGAAGCTGCATCTTTCCACCGTTTTCAACAGCACTGCCAAGCCCCGTTATATTCGGTACGCAGGGAATTCCCAAAACGGCACATGCCATAGCTCCGTAAATATTGGGCTTTATAGTATATGTAAAAACCATATCGGGTCTTTCCCTCAGAAGTATCTTTAAATATTCGAAAAACAGCTTCACATCAGTAAATACGCTTGTTCCGCGCCTTTGAATATTTTTTACAAAGGAAACTTTGCAACCTATTTCGGTAAATTCCTCTGTTTCCTCATGCTCGGGGCAATAGATTGCGACATCGTGCCCCTCATCGCGGAATTTCTTCATAACCTCAATTCTGAATGAGCGAAGTCCCGTTATTGAATTTGTCAGTATAAGTATTTTTGACATAATTACCCCTCGAAGCATTCTTTAATAATTTTAATAACCTTTTCCTGCTGTGTTTTGGTCATCTTAATATCACTGGGGAGGCACAATCCTCTGCGGAATATATCCTCGCCTACGTTATCCCCGTTTGTGATGAAATCATAGCCTTGATATACCGGCTGCATATGCATGGGCTTCCATATAGGACGAGCCTCTATATTTTCTTTTTCAAGAGCCAAGCGGATTTTTTCGGGATTTGCTTTTTTCATTGCGTCTTCGTCAATCAGCATACAGCTGAGCCAGAAATTAGGCACGCTATGTCCCTCGTAGGGATTCATGGAAACTGGGAGTCCCTTAAGACCTTCTTTATACCTGAAATAAATGTCCTCTTTCAGCTTTCTGTGTTCTTCCAGATGAAGCATCTGTCCCCTTCCGATACCTGCCACAACATTACTCATACGGTAGTTATATCCGATGTGTTCATGCTGGTACCATGGAGCTTGTTCCCTTGCCTGAGTTGAGAAAAAGCGAACTCTCTGCACGGCTTCTTCATCGTCAGAAAGAAACATTCCGCCGCCCGAAGTAGTAATGATTTTGTTTCCGTTGAAGCTTACAGCACCATACTTTCCGAAAGAGCCTGTTTGCTTTCCTTTATATGTAGCGGAAAGCGATTCTGCCGCATCTTCTATAAGAATCACTCCGTACTCATCGCAAAGTGCCTTGATTTCATCAATTTTGGAGGGAGTGCCGTAAAGATGCACAAGCATTACAGCCTTGACTTTTCCCTTATACTTTTCAAGTGCAATTTTAAGTGCGGCAGGATCCATATTCCATGTATCACGCTCACTGTCTACAAAGACCTGTGTCCCGTTTTCATAGCTGACAGGATTTACAGTTGCGGCAAAGGTTAAATCGGAACATATAACAATATCTCCGTCTTTCACCCCTGCCAGTTTAACTGCAAGGTGCAATGCGTGAGTTCCTGCCGTCATCGCCGCTGCTGCCTTTACTCCTACAAAGGAAGCCATCTCATTTTCAAATTCTGTTACATTTTTACCTAAGGGGGCTACCCAATTTGTATCAAATGCCTCTTTCACAAAAATCTGTTCTTCTCCATGCATGGTTGGTGAAGAAAGCCATATTTTTTCGCCGCTACTCATTCCTCGCACCCTCTTTTCTGACAGTTTTTGAGCATAATGCACACAATTCTAACATTATAATTATAGTACACTTGTTCAAAATAGTCAATGATTTTCTCATCCAAAGTGTTTTTTCATTGCAAGAAGAACAAATCCCCTGCCTTTTCTCAAAGAAAAAATCTATCTTTCCATAAAACATTTGACATAACAAAGAAAAAAGTATATGATATATTTGTGATATTATGTATAGGAAGTATTTTTATGAGAATCGAGATTGGAAGCGAATTTTGGGATATACCCACATCCGAAAAAAATCAATTATTCCCGAAAGATACAAATTGGTTTATTTCAGGTCGCAGTGCTCTTAAAGCAATAATAAAGGACAATAATTTCAAAACAGCCGCATTACCCGACTGGTGCTGTGAAAGTATGGTAACTCCCTTCATTAACGCAGGTATTGAGGTTTCATTTTATCCCGCTTTAGAAAGAAAAATCCGTACAAATGCAGATGCCTTGCTCATTCTTGACTATTTCGGTTATATTCAGGATATAAAACTGTGTGATTTTGATGGAGTTGTTATACGCGATGTCACACATTCTCTTTTTTCTGCCAACTATACTGATGCCGATTATTGTTTCGGAAGTCTTAGGAAATGGGCAGGATTCTCTACCGCGGGATTTGCGTGGGGATTTAAATCTCCTGTTTCCTATGAAGACCCTCTGCACGATTATGTTGATTTAAAAAGAACTGCTATGGCAGAGAAAAAGGCCTACATCAATGAGAAATCAGACGTCAAAAACTACCTTGACAAATTCAGCTCCGCTGAGAATATGCTTGAGCATATAGGTGTTTTGCCTGCCGATCCTGATGATGTGGTTTCAGCATCAAAACTTGATGTAGATTTCATAAGGAACCGTAGGAGAAAAAACGCACTGATACTGCTTGATGCATTTCGTGATATTGCAATTTTTCCTGAACTTAAAAACACCCAATGCCCGTTAGCTGTTCCCATAAGAGTCAAAGACCGCGACGGGTTACGATTTCATTTGATACAAAAAGAAATATACTGCCCTATTCATTGGCCGAAAGCTGCCTGTCATACCGATGTTTCCCCGGTTACAGAGGAAATTTACGACAGTGAACTGAGCCTTATATGCGACCAACGCTACGATGAAAATGATATGCGCCGCATTGTTTCTGCGGTTAAAGAATTTTTGAATAAGGAGAATTCATAAATGTTAACTGTATACACCACACAGCAAAGAGAACAATGGGACAATATAGTGCGTACCTTCAGAAGCCACGATGCTTACTGGCTCTGCGGATATGTAAAGGCATTTGAAATTCATGGTGACGGAACCGCCCTTCTTTTTCATTATGAAGATGATTCCGTAAAGGGCATAAATGTTGTAATGAAACGCGATATTTCTGATGATTCCAGATTTAGCTCTGTTATAGAAAAAGGCAAATATTTTGACCTTGCAACACCCTACGGATATGGCGGCTGGCTGATTGAAGGAGATAGTACAGACAGGCTTTTTTCCGAGTACGAAAAATGGTGTGCTGAAAACAACATTATTTCCGAATTCGTGCGATTTCATCCGGTTCTTGAAAACCATCTCCTTGCAACGGCATATGATGTAATTGGGCTGGGATATACGGTTGCACTCGACTTATCCTCACCCGAAACCATATGGGCAAATATTACGAGCAAAAACCGTAACGTAATACGCAAGGCACAAAAAAATTCCATTAAAATTTATAATGGTCGTTACCCTGGAATTTACGAGATTTTCCGTGAAATCTATAACTCTACAATGGACAAGGACAATGCAGATTCTTACTATTACTTTTCTCCCGAATTCTACGAAAGTGTCTGCAATGACCTTCCTCATAATGCTCAGGTTTTTTATGCTGAAATGGAAGGTAAAGTTATAGCCGCATCAATTATGCTCACAACAAACGGCAGAATGAATTATCATCTTTCCGGTTCCGTAAGAGAATATGCCAATCTCGCACCTTCAAATCTGTTGTTGTACGAAGCTGCACTGTGGGGGTGTGCCAACGGTTACAAAACACTATACCTCGGTGGTGGCGTCGGAAGCGGCGAGGACAGTCTTTTTAAATTTAAGAAATCCTTCTATCGCAGTGATGATTTACCAAGATTTTATATAGGCAAAAAAATCTTCAATCACGAGTTATATGATTATCTTACCGGATTGAGAAAAGATTTGCCGGATAGTGGATTTTTTCCTCGTTACAGAGCTTAACACATCAGTAAAAGGAGAGTTAGATAATGTACGCTAAATTTTTTAAAAGATTTCTGGATGTTTTTCTTTCCGCTTTGGCACTACTGTTATTTTGGTGGGTGCTTGCAATTATTTCCATTATAGTAAAGATTAATATGGGCAGTCCTATACTCTACAAATCCGAACGCATGGGCAAGGACGAGAAGCCTATAAAACTATATAAATTCCGTTCTATGACTAACGAAACAGACGAAAACGGAATACTTCTTCCGGCACCACAAAGGCTGACAAAATTCGGACGTCTTCTCCGCAGTACAAGTCTTGACGAATTACCATCTCTGCTTAACATACTAAAGGGTGATCTCAGCATTGTAGGACCAAGGCCCTTACTTATGAAGTATAAACCCTTTTATTATGAGCACGAGAGAGTTCGCCATAATATCCGTCCGGGACTGACCGGCTGGGCACAAGTAAATGGAAGAAATCTCGTTTCCTGGGATGATAAATTCAAAATGGATATTGATTATGTCAACAAAATGTCTCTATGGCTTGACATAAAGATACTTTTTTTAACGGTGTATAAGGTATTCAAACGTTCAGACATAGTTCACGATGACCAAACCACCCAGAGTTTATACATAGTACGTTCATTTATGAACATCGAAGAAAATATTGAAGTTGAGGAGTATAGAAAATGAAAACATTGAAAGGAAAGCGTCTTTTGGTTATAAGTAGCGACGGCAGCGATATCGAATTTGTAAAAGCAGCAAAAGAATTGGATATGGAAGTAGTTTGTTGCGACCGTTATGAGGATTGGAACATTAGCCCTGCCAAGCTTATCAGCGATGAGGCCTGGAATATGGATTATTCCGATACAGAGGCTGTTGCAAAAAAATGTAAAGAAGAAAAAATAGACGGTGTTATAGCCGGTTACGGCGAGGACCGCGTTCTGGCTGCTTGCAGAGTTTCCAAAGCTATCGGCACACCTTTCTATGCAACAGAAGAACAGATAAACATTACACGCGATAAAAGACTTTTCAAAAAAATATGTAATGAGTGCGGCGTAAACACTCCCCGCGAATACTGTTTCGGACTTCCAATGAAAAGAGAAGACCTTGACAAAGTAAAGTATCCGGTAATTGTAAAGCCATCTGACAACGGCGGACGAAAGGGTATTTCTGTGTGCTTAAACGAAGCACAACTTATGGATGCCATCAACGATGCCGCGGATTATTCAAAAACCGGCGAGGTTGTTGTAGAAGAATACCTTACAGGAGTTGAGCTTTCTGCTATTTATACTATTTCCAATGGTGAGGCGAGCTTTTCCTGTTTGAATGACAAGTACATATCCCAGGAAAACGAAAATTCCAGCTTGTGCGATTTTGTTATTACTCCGTCAAGATTTTATGACGAATATATCCATACAGTAGATGCCGGAATAAAAAAGTTGCTGAAGCATATCGGAGCAAAGAACGGTGTTGCTAATTTCCAGTTAATTGCGGGTCCCGACGGAATAAAAGCTTTTGAAATGGGTTACCGTGTGAACGGAAACAATGACTTTAAAGTTATACGCAAATATAACGATATAGACTTTATGAAGATGCTTATATCCTATGTTACTACCGGTGACATGGGCGATTCTCTTTCTAAAGACAATCCGCTTTTCAAGGAGTACTACTGCACTCTCACGCTCCTTCTCAAGGCCGGAAAAATTGCAAAAACAGATTACAGCAAGCTTGAAGAACTTGACAACATCGACGATATTTCCGTTTGGAAAAAGCCCGGAGATATAATTTATAACACCGGCACAAATGCACAGAAAGCAGGTATGATTAAGTTTTCTGCAAAAAACATGGATGAGGTTAAACGCACAGTACAATTTATCCACGAAAATCTGATTGTGGAAGACGAAAACGGAAACAGCATGAAAATGAAACTGTTTGATACAAAAAGACTTGATTGAACTCAAAAGGGAGTGTGAAAATTCTTCACACTCCCTTCCTTAATTTTGAACTTCAAACTTTAAAATTACATTTTCTTTAATTTTTCTATCGCATACTTTGCATACTCCGACACAAACTGACCGCGCCTTAGCACCACGGCACTCTGACGAGTATACGGTGTATTTTTTATCTCAAAAAGCTTTACTTTTGAATAATCTCCTTTTGCCAGTACAAATTGCTTTGGAATAATGGTGGCGGCAACACCGCTTTTCACCATTTCCCATGCTGTAGCCACTCCAGTGACGGTAGCGTATATATCAGGCTCAAAATTTACCTCGGCACAAAGCACATCAAAAAGCTTACGCATCTCCTGTTCCTTTCCTACCGTGACAAAGGGAAGGTTTTTTCCGTATGAAAGGTCATCAATTTCATCTTTTTCCCAATTTTCCATAGAAGTTTTCATTTTTTCGGGAACGGCAAGCACAAGCGTGTCAGGCATTAAAGGTATAGCCTCAAATTCAGGTTCATTCACGGGAAGGTTCATAATCGCAAAGTCGTACTCTCCCTTTAAAAGTCCTTCCCTTAATACGGATAATCCGTATTCCTGTAATTCAACCTGTAGGTTGGGAAATTTTTCTTTGATATTTTTTATAAGTCCCGGCATCATATACGAGCTACGAAAAGGAACTGCCCCTATTACAAGCTTTCCCCTTTCCCCGCTTTTGTACTTTTCCAAAGTCTTTAACAAAACATCCTCCTCAAAAAGAAGTTTCCGTGACTTTTCTATGAAAAACTCACCTGCCGCCGTAAGAGCAAGCGGGTTTGTTCCCCTGTCAAAAAGCTTTACTCCTATCTCATTTTCCAGTGCGATTATCTGCTTACTGAGTGCCGGTTGGGATATATTAAGTTTTTCTGCCGCTGTTGAAAAACTCTTTGTTTCCGAAAGAACAACAGCATATTGTAACTGCCGCGAATTCATTTATGCCACCACACTTCTCAAATATATCAGAACTGAAAATATATAAACGGATTGCTGTTTGTATACGCAAAAATCAAAATGATTCCCATAAACACAAAAAGAAGAACTAAAGAGCCGAATTTTTCAAGGTTAAATATTGGGTAAAACCCCGTAACAACCCGCTCCTCATGTTTCTTTGCCTTTATAGCTGCAACAAGTGTACCCAGCAGCACCACAGCGATTGCTATAACAACCCAGAAATAGATGTGCACAATTCCGTTATGCCACACAAACATTCTCTTTATAATTTCAAATGTTGTTGAAATATCTGTAGACCTAAAAGGAACCCAACATACACAAACAAAGATGTACGTAGCTAAAATGCTTATAAGGCCACCTATACGAGAATATTTGCTGTTTTCGCGCATCGCCTTGAACAATTTATGAATACAAAGTGCGGTGCCATGTAACGCACCCCAAAGCACAAAGTTCCAGCTTGCACCATGCCACAATCCACCTATAACCATAGTTGCCAGCAGATTTATGTACGTTCTTGCTTTGCCTTTGCGGTTTCCTCCAAGTGGTATATAAAGATATTCCTGAAGCCACGTTGAAAGGCTGATGTGCCATCTTTTCCAAAATTCGCTGACATTTTTTGAAATATACGGGATATTGAAATTTCTGTTAAAGTCATATCCGAGACATTTGGCACTGCCTATCGCCATATCTGAATACCCCGAAAAATCAAAGTATATCTGTATGGAATATGCAACAACAGCAAGGATAACAGTTATCGAATGAAATGCCACAGGCTTTTCAAAAACCTGATCAACAAACACAGAAAGCTGATCAGCAATTACAATTTTTTTGAACAGCCCCATAAGAAAAATTTGCAATCCTACTTCTAAATTCTTTAGATTGATATTTCTATCTTCTTTAAGTTGGGGGATAAATTCTTGTGCTTTTACGATAGGTCCTGCTACAAGCTGGGGGAAAAACGCAATGTAAAGTGCTACCTCAATAAACCCCGCCCGCGGAATATGTTTTCGAATAACATCAATGGTATAGCTCATTGACTGAAATGTATAAAATGATATTCCTACAGGAAGAATTATATTCAATGTTGTATAACCCTCTATACCAAAAAGGTCACAAAAAGAATCAACAAAGAAATTAAAATACTTGAATATTCCTAAGATTACCAAGGGAACGACTATTCCAATAAACTTAAAAAGCTTCACACATTTCTTTTCGTCTATCCTCTTTGCCGATATATATGCAACAACGGTTAGTGCAAACATTAAGAAACAGAAGCGCCAGTCCCACCATCCATAAAACACATAACTTGCTGCAAGCAAAAACAGATGCCTGAATTTTCTTAAAATATGGTCTTCAAATTTTCGCCTCAAAAATCCAAGTTTGGTAATCGCCATAACACATGCCACTATACAAAAAAACACTATAAACGTAATACTTGAAAATACCATTTAAAATTCCAACTTTCTGTTTGTTTTTATTTGCACAATGCGTCAAACAGCGTATCCGCTATAAGACTGTGTCCCGTCTCATTCAAGTGACCTCTGCCTATTCGTGAATTCGAAAAACCATGGGGTAAATTAGTTGTTCTGTCATAATTTTCTTTAAAAGGTTCATACATATCGACAAAAGTCACGCCATATTTATCACATACAGACTTAAAGTTCTCAATGTCCCTGATGTTATCCTGCGGCAATACCTCTCCGTCTTCATCAATATTTAAAGAAGTCTGATAAAGAATAACCAGTTTTATTCCCCTCTCGTCACATTCACGGTCAACGCTACCGAGCAGCTCGTCAAAAAGAACATAACATTCCTCCGTTGGCTGTGCCTTTTCAGTTTCCTGACTGTCACCATTATTCATCAAATTTTCAATTTGACTATATGCACGTCTGAGGAAAGGAAATCTCTGTAGCTTTCCCACTATTCCTCCGTTATATGAAGGAATAGGTTTTAAAGTTCCCGCCAGTGCCTTCTCCATAAGTTCTACATCCGGAAAAACAGAAGAAGTTTCAATTACAAGATATTTCTGGGGAGCAAATTCATTGATTGCACTTTCCGCATTATTCAGGCATCTTACAAGTACATGTCCCGAAGTTCCTATGTTATAAACATTCATATCAATTTCGGCACTGCGGATTTTCTCATTAAGAATCGCAACCGTATTTTTATCCTGCCTTACATTAAAAGCTTCCATATGGGAAGACCCCATCACAAGAACATCAATGTCCCCCTTGTTAAAGGTCTGAAGATTGTTGAATCCATTGGCATCTGTAATGCCATAGGCAAAGCCTTCTGTGCCTCTGGAGTAAAATTTATTTTTCTCCCATACATAATCAGTCGAGCCTGTTTCAGAATGGCTATGAATTGCAAAGTTACAATACACCATACATATCAAATTTAGTATCACAAAAGCTGTCACCATCGCCAAAATTACTTTTATTGGAAATAATAGGATTCGTTTCTTCATAAAAACCACCTTTGTGTAAATTTGCCTTATTATATCAAATTTCTCCCCGTAAGTCAATACTCAGCTATTTAAGTTCCATTCCCAAAAGCACCTGAATAAATTTCAAATTTTCTATTGACAATTTCTTTAAAGCATGTTACCATATAACCGTATCGGAATACATATTATAACCATTTCAGAATGTATGGAGGTTTTTTTATGCCACAAGCTTTTGTTTACTTAGGCATTCTTCTTCTGGTCGTGATTGTGTGGTTCGCACTTTTTAAACGACCTGTTTATGAAGCAATCTTACTTAGTTTTATAGTTCTTCTTACTGTAAGCGGGACATGGAAAAACGTAGGAAGTTACATAGAAGCAGGGCTTTCTACAAATCTTATTTATTCAATGACGTCATTCGTTGCAATGTCCATAGTCCTTTCAAAAACGAAGATTATTGATGGTTGCGTTGCAATTATCCTCTCTCTTCTCGGACGGATAAGAGGCGGTGCAGGATATGTATCGGTTATTGCATCAAGCTTTATGGGTGCTCTTTCGGGAAGCGGTCCCGGAAATATAATGGCTACCGGAACTCTTACGGTCCCCGCTATGATTAAATCAGGCTTTCCCCGCGAACTGGCAGGCAATATTGTAAGCAATGCAAGCTATATGGGGAATATGATTCCGCCTTCTTCAAACATTGTTGCCGCAATGGGTGCCTTTGTTGCACTCTATCCCGATTACAGTCTTTCACAGGGGCAATTCTGGATTATTTTGTGGGGGATTTCTTTGTGGTTTATTTTGCAGAGAATGATTATGGTATGGACTTTCTGCAAATATTATAAGGTTGAACCCCTGAGCAAAGATCAGCTTCCTAACCTGAAAGAAGTATTAAAAGAAAGCTGGCAGGGGCTTTTGCTTCCCATCATAATTCTTCTCCCCTTTGTTCTTGACTATATGTTCAAAGACACCTTCTTTACCGAAAGGTTAGGCAAAGACGGTGCCAAAGCACTTTCAAACTCGCTTCTTCTGTTTATTGCAGGCATCGCTGTAATTTACACCTGCCTGATTGTTAAAGATAAAAGAACTGTTACTCCTGCAAAAATTGCCGATATGTTTGCAAATGGAGTAAAGTCCATTTCCCCTGCAATCGGTGTTTGTATACTCGGTTATATGGTAGGGGCACTCTTTAAAGATGTAAATGTCGCAACGCAGATGGAAGAATTCATAGTTTCAATGAATTTCAGTAAGTTCGGTATGATAATCTTTATTTGCCTTCTTACCTGCTTTTTAGGAATGGTTATTCCCGGTTCTTCATTAGTTGTAATATTTGGTCCCACATTTATTTCCACATTGGCAACCGTCGGTGTAAATCCGCTTCTGGCTGCCGCAATGCTTCCCTGTATTTGCGGCGTAATGTGCGGAATCACTCCTCCCCTGGGGCTGGGCTTGTATGCAGGCATGACTCTTTCAGAGGCAGAATTCGGTAAAACCTTCAGGAATAACCTCTGGTGGGTTGCGACTCAGTTTATTATGCAAGTAATATGTCTTATGGGCTGGCTTCCGATTATGGGACTTTAAAATAAGGAGGGAATTATATGAAGAAAACCATTGAAAAAATTTCATCTGTTCTCAAAACTATTTTTGGCTATGGTATAATGCTTACGCTTTTTGCAGGCGGATTTACTTTCTTCGGATATATTGCCGCTCTTATAATCGGCGGTGAAACTGCCGTCACTATATGTGATTTTATTTACAACACTTTCGTCCCGAAATTTGTTTACCTGACGTCAGTTTTGGTGCTTTTAGGTCTCCTTACTATGTATCTTGACGGTAAGCATGAATTGACATCCAAGAAAAAATAATATCAGAAAGTGCGGTGTTAAGCCGCACTTTTTTATGTTCCTTTTAATTTCTAAAAAAAACTTTACTAATTAAGCCATTTGTGGTAGAATATAGAAAGATATGTAAAATGGCAAAAGAGGTATCTATTTATGATTAATGATAAAAAAGTAATTTTTTCGGGCATTCAGCCCTCCAGTGATTCCGTTACTCTCGGAAATTACCTGGGAGCACTTAAAAACTGGGTTACACTTCAGGACGAATACAGCTGTATTTTCAGCGTGGTAGACATGCACGCAATCACTGTTAGGCAGGAGCCCTCTCAGCTTCGGAAGAACACTCTTTCCCTGCTTGCCCAGTACATTGCCTGCGGACTTGATGCAGAAAAGAACATTATGTTCATTCAGAGCCATGTTCCCCAGCACGCAGAGCTTAGTTGGATACTTAACTGTTTCACACAGATGGGTGAGCTTAATCGTATGACGCAGTTTAAGGACAAAAGCCAAAAGCACCCCGAAAATATAAATGCAGGTCTTTACACATATCCTGTTCTGATGGCGGCGGATATTCTTCTTTATCAGACCGACCTTGTACCCGTAGGCGTTGACCAGAAGCAGCATTTGGAGCTTGCAAGAGATATTGCACACCGTTTTAACACTCTTTACAGCGACACATTCGTAATCCCCGATGCATACATTCCCGAAAAGAGTGCAGGGGCAAAGATTATGAGCCTGCAAACTCCCACGGCTAAAATGAGTAAGAGCGACCCCAATCCCAACGGATGTATTTTCCTGCTTGATAAGCCCGAAGATATTATCCGCAAGGTAAAAAGAGCCGTTACCGACTCCGAGACGGAAATTGCTTACCGCGAAGGCAAGGACGGCGTGAATAACCTTCTTACCATTTACTCAACTGTTACAGGAAAGACAATAGATGAAGCCGTTAATGAATTTTCCGGCAAGGGGTACGGTGATTTCAAGCTTGCAGTAGGCGAAGCTGTGGCAGAGCATCTTCGTCCCATTCAGCAAAAATATGATGAGCTTATGAAAAACCGCGATTACCTTGAGAGTATATACAAAAACGGAGCGGAAGCGGCTTACGGCATAGCCCGCCGCACGCTGACCAAAGTAAAGAAAAAAGTCGGATTTATCATCTGAGAAGCGTGCCGCTTCACCCACACATGGAAAAAGAGGTAACTGTTATGATAAGCAACAACAACATACTGATTACTTTTATTGTAGCGTTTATAATCACATTTATCACCACGCCCTTTGTAAAAAAGCTTGCTTTCAGGGTGGGTGCGGTTGACGTTCCGAAGGATAGCCGCCGTATGCACAAGAAGCCCACGGCAAGGCTTGGCGGACTTGCGATTTTCTTAGGATTTATTATAAGCACCGTAGCCTTTGCAAACATTACAAAGGAGCTTGCAGGAATCCTGATTGGCTGTGCAATTATTGTAACGCTCGGTATTTTTGACGATATATATGCCCTGAGCGCAAAGCTTAAGCTTGTGATTCAGCTTGTTGCCGCATTGTGTCCCGTTCTCATGGGGCTTCAGATTGACTTCATCCGTGTCCCCTCTTTTATATCTGATTACGGATATATCGGTCTGGGCTGGGCGGCAATCCCCGTTACCGTTATATGGATTGTGGGTATCACAAATGCCATCAATCTTCTTGACGGACTTGACGGGCTTGCTTGCGGAGTATCTTCCATTTCGGCACTCACTCTTTTATGTATCGCAATCATAGTTGGTGAGCCTGTTGTAGCGTTTGTGACAAGTGCTCTTGCAGGGGCGTGTATAGGCTTTCTTCCCTACAACTTTAACCCTGCCAAGCTCTTTATGGGAGATACCGGTTCGCTTTTCCTTGGATTTGTCCTTTCAACAATATCCGTACAGGGACTTTTTAAGGGCTATGCCGTTATAAGTATTGCGGCTCCCCTTCTTATTCTCGGGCTTCCCATATTCGATACTGCATCGGCAATACTCAGAAGGCTTAAAAACCATCAGCCGATTATGTCCCCCGACCGCGGGCATCTGCATCACAGATTGATAGATGCAGGTTTTTCGCAGAAGCAGGCAGTTTCCACAATATATATGTTGTGCATTGTTCTTTGCTCTGCGGCAATTGCTCTCATCGCAACAGGGGCAATATCCTGGTGGGTTTTCCTGGCAGTTATCGTAGGTTTCATTCTGTTTCTTTGGGCAACGCCTCATCTTATTGAACTGCACTCGGAAAAAGAAGATAATAATAACAAGTAATATCAGGAGGAAGTTATGATTAAAGTATTTACCGTTTTCGGCACAAGACCCGAAGCAATTAAAATGGCTCCGCTTATTTATGAGCTTAAATCCCGCCCTTCAATTGACTGTAAGGTCTGCGTTACCGCACAGCACCGCGAAATGCTTGATATGGTAATGAATCTTTTTGAATTGAAGCCGGATTTTGACCTTAATATTATGACTGAAAGACAGACTCTTGCAGGTATTACCACCAAGGCTCTTACAGGACTTGAAGAAGTTTTCCGTCAGGAAAAGCCTGACCTTGTACTTGTCCATGGGGACACCTCTACTACATTTGCAGGAAGTCTGGCGGCTTACTATAATCAGATAAAAGTAGGTCACGTGGAGGCAGGTCTTCGTACTTATGATAAGTATTTCCCCTTCCCCGAAGAAATGAACCGCCGTCTTACCGGAGCAATTGCAGACCTTCATTTCTCTCCCACAAAAAATAATCGTGCGAATCTTATAAATGAAGGCATAAATCCCGATAGTATTTTTGTAACGGGAAATACTGTAATTGATGCATTCAAGACAACTATCAAGCGTGATTTCTCCTTTGTAGGAACACCGCTTGAAGGAATAGATATGGATAAGCGTTTTATATTAATGACTGCTCACCGCAGAGAAAATTTAGGTCAGCCTCTTGAAAACATATGCAAAGCGGTGGCAAGACTTGTCCGCGATTTCCCCGATATTGAGGTTATTTACCCTGTTCATCTTAACCCTGCCGTAAGGGAAACTGCAAACGCAATCCTCGGAAATATCCCCAGAGTTCATTTGGTTGAGCCTCTTGACGTTGACGTACTTCATAACGCAATGGCAAAGGCACATCTTATTCTTACTGATTCCGGCGGACTTCAGGAGGAGGCTCCCGCACTGGGTAAGCCCGTACTTGTTCTCCGCGGAGAAACGGAAAGACCGGAAGCGGCAGAAGCAGGTACTGTTAAAATTGCCGGTACTGAGGAAGATATTATTTATTCATTGGCTTCTCAGCTCCTTACGGACGAGGAAGAGTACCACAAAATGAGCGTGGCGGTTAATCCCTATGGCGACGGCAATGCATCAAGAAGAATCACCGATGCAATTTTGTACCACTTCGGAATAACAAGCGTGAGACCTGTAGAGTGGCTATAATTTATGGAATCTTTGGCATATTTTAATAAAAAAAGAATTTTTTGTTAAAATATTGCTGTTTCCTTTGAATTTTTGAACAGATGAGGTATACTATGAAAAATCCCGATAGAAAAACACTTTTAGCACTGGGGGCTATTACAGAGCTTGGGCTTAACATTGTAATTTCCTTTTTGCTGTGGATTTTAATAGCCTCATGGGTTAAAAGCACTTTTTCTTTGGGAAACTATGTGATGATAATCGGAATTCTTCTCGGTTTGGGAAGTGCCTCGTTATCGTGCTTTAAATTCTACAAATCTGCTGTTGGGGAGGACAATAATGAAAAAAATTGATTCCGTATACCGGGAAGCCTTTAAAATAATCTTGATTGTATTCCTTATGGGCATAATTGAATTCGCTTTATTTACAGTGTTTTTGTCCCTGAGAATTGACATATTGTTAGGAACATTATACGGATGCAGCTTCGTGGGTTTTAACTTGCTGTTCCTCGCTCACAGCGTAAAAAAAGCTGCGGAGAAAAGTGAAAATGGTGCAAAAGCATATATGGCATCAACCTACACTGTCCGTATGCTGTTCACTGCCGCAGCGGTAATTATTGCAGCAAACATTTCATATATACACTTCTGGGCGGCAATCATCCCTCTGTTTTTCCAGCGTATTGCCGTAACAATCGTACCCTTTATAAATAAAAGGAGTGAAAAATCTTGAACGTAACGGTTGAAGGACCTCAAATATTGTTTGAAATTCCCCTGTTTGGAGGAATACCGATAACAGAAACCATCCTCGGCGGCTGGATTATTGTCGCCGTCGTTTCGCTGATAGCATTTATTCTGGGAAGAAATTTAAGGGTCCGCAACCCCTCAAAAAGACAGCTCGCTGCAGAAAAGCTTGTATCCATGCTATATGGTCTGGTTGGCGATACAATGGGAAAGCATAATCTTCGGTTTGCGCCCCTTATAGGAACGCTTTTTTGCTACTCTATATTCAGCAGCTTGTCAGGACTTACGGGAATGCGTGCACCTACAGGCGACCTTAATACAACGCTTGCCTTCGCACTTATGATATTCTTCCTTATTCAGTTCGGAAATATAAAAAACAAAGGCATTGGCGGTTGGCTTAAGGGCTTTACTGAGCCTGTGGCAGTCATAACGCCCCTTAATCTCATAAGTGAAATAGCAAATCCCATTTCAATGGCTTTCCGTCATTTCGGAAACATTGCCTCGGGAATCGTTATAACAACGCTTATCTATGCTGCACTGGCTGCACTCAGCAATACACTTCTCGGCTGGATTCCGATTTTGGGAGATATTCCACTTCTTCAAGTCGGGCTCCCCGCTCTTCTTTCAATATACTTTGATGTATTTACAAGCTTTCTGCAGGCCTACATTATTTCCATGCTTGCCATGGTATACGTGGGCGGTGCAAATGAAATAAGTGAAGCCTGACAGGGCTTAAAACACGAATATTAATTGATATTATATATATTCTTTGGAGGTATTTATTATGGAAATGGCAATTATTAAAGCAGCATCAGCTATCGGTGCAGGTCTTGCGATGATCGCAGGTATCGGACCCGGTATCGGTCAGGGTTATGCGGCAGGTAAAGCTGCGGAGGCAGTAGGCCGTCAGCCCGAAGCAAAGGGTGAAATCACATCTACCATGCTCTTTGGTTGTGCGGTTGCAGAATCAACAGGTATTTACGGTCTTGTTGTTGCAATGATTCTTCTCTTTGCTAACCCCTTCATTTAATTAAAAACGGCGGGGTAGCTTTTGTTACCCCACAAGAACAATGAGGAGGTTAAAAAATGCAAAAATTTCAGGAATTTGTGTCAATTGCCCCGTGGACTATAATATTCACTTGGGCAAATCTGCTTCTCCTGCTTTTTATATTAAAAAAACTCCTATTCAAGCCAATTACAAACGTACTTGCCCAGCGTGAAAACGAAGTGGGCGAAATGTATAAAAAGGCTGAGGAGGCACAGAAAAACGCTGAGGAAATGGAAAGTGAGTATACAGAGAAGCTTTCCTTTGCAAAGGAAGAAGCTTCCAAAATCATGAAAGAAGCTACCCGTGAGGCGAGCCTTAAGGGTGAGGCAATAATTTCCGAGGCACAGAAAAAAGCTCAGGCTGCTATGGAAAAGGCAGAAAAGCAAATTGAGCAGGAGAAAAAAGCCGCAGTAAGCGAAATCAAAAGCGATATTGCTTCCATTGCGATTTCTGTTGCCCAAAAGGTTATTGAAAAAGATATTAATGAAAGCGACTACAAAAGACTTGTAGAAGATTTTATAGACGGCAGAGGTGAAGATAAATGAGTTCCTTTGCCCTCGTCTATGCCGCTTCATTATTTTCGCTCTCTGAAGATGAAAATCTTTGTGATGTCTTTATGGAGCAGCTCTCCGAAATTGATACTATCATAAGGGGAAACAGCGAATATACTGTCCTTCTTAACTCCCCCACACTTTCTTTGGAGCAGAGGACTTCGCTTATTGATGAGGCATTTTCCTCTGCCCATGAGTATGTGATAAATTTCCTTAAGCTTTTGTGCGAAAAAAAGTGTATACACGTTTTTTCAGATTGCGTAAAGGAATACAGGAAGCTTTATAACAAAAAGAATAACATTGAAAATGTTACCGCCATAACGGCTGTGCCGCTTGAGGGTGAACTTAAGGAAAAGCTTATTTCAAAGCTTGAAAAAGAGTACGGCAAAAAAATCCGGCTTGAAACAAAGGTTGACAAATCAATTTTAGGCGGTATCATTTTGAGAACAGAAAATTCGCAGACGGATGCAAGCGTACGTGCACGGCTTGAGGCTTTAAAGGCACAGCTTTCTTCCGAACAAATAGATTGAAGGTGAAATAATGCAGCTTAAATCCGATGAAATCAGTAAGATTATAAAAGACCAGATAAAAAATTATTCCAATAAAACCGAGCAAAAGGAAACCGGCTACGTGGTTGAAGTC
Source organism: Clostridia bacterium (assembly GCA_045636425.1). Taxonomy (GTDB): domain Bacteria; phylum Bacillota; class Clostridia; order UMGS1883; family UMGS1883; genus UMGS1883. Next base: position 122,661 of record JAZTXM010000002.1, read on the forward strand.
GGCGATGGTATTGCAAAGGTAAAAGGACTTGACAACTGCATGAGTAATGAGCTTGTAGAGTTCTCAAACGGCGAGGCGGCAATGGCACTTAACCTTGAGGAAAACCTTGTCAGCCTTGTTATTTTAGGCGATGATTCTGCTATCCGTGAGGGTGATATTGTTAAGCGTACAGGTGCGGTAGTAAGCGTTCCTGTGGGCGAGGCAATGATTGGCAGAGTTGTTAATGCCCTCGGTCAGCCTATCGACGGCAAAGGTCCCGTCCTGACCAATGAGATTCGTCCCATTGAATCTCCCGCACCCGGAATTATTGAAAGAAAGTCCGTAAGCGTTCCGCTTCAGACAGGTATTAAGGCTATAGATTCCATGATTCCCATCGGCCGCGGTCAGCGTGAGCTTATTATCGGCGACCGTCAGACGGGTAAATCTACAATCGGTCTTGACACAATTATCAATCAAAAAGGTAAGGACGTTATCTGTATCTATGTAGCAATAGGTCAGAAGAAGTCTACCGTTGCACAGCTTGTTGATACGCTTGAGAAAAGCGGTGCAATGGATTATACAACCGTTGTTGCCGCTACGGCAAGCGAGCTTGCTCCCCTTCAGTATATCGCACCCTATTCGGGCTGTGCTATGGGTGAGTACTTCATGCATCAGGGCAAGGACGTTCTCGTTGTATATGATGACCTTTCAAAGCATGCGGTGGCATACCGTGCACTTTCGCTTCTTATCCGCCGTCCTCCGGGACGTGAAGCATACCCCGGTGACGTTTTCTACCTTCATTCAAGACTTTTGGAAAGAGCTGCCAGACTCGCTCCCGAATACGGTGGCGGTTCACTTACAGCACTCCCCATCATTGAAACACAGGCAGGCGACGTTTCGGCATATATCCCCACAAACGTAATTTCTATTACAGATGGTCAGATATTCCTGGAAACCGAGCTTTTCCATTCAGGCGTTATGCCTGCGGTTAACCCCGGTATTTCCGTAAGCCGTGTTGGCGGTAACGCTCAGATTAAAGCGATGAAAAAGGTTTCGGGTACGCTTAAGCTTGCGTATTCACAGTATCGTGAATTGCAGTCCTTTGCTCAGTTCGGAAGCGACCTTGACCCGGACACAAAAATGCGTCTTGAACAGGGTGAGAGAATCGTTGAGGTTCTTAAGCAGGACAGAAACGCTCCCGTATCCGTTGAGCATCAGGTAGTTATTATCTACGCTGTTATCAATGATTATCTTAAGGAAATTGCCACAGAGGACGTAAGGGATTTTGAAAAATCACTTTTCGACTATGTGGATAACACCTATCCGAAGATTATTTCAAATATAGCCCAAACGGGTGAGCTTTCTTCCGAAACGGAGGAAATGATTAAAAATGCGGTTGCCGAGTGCGTACAAAAATTTCTCGCCCGCAAGTGAGGTGACGCAATATGCCTTCAATGAAAGCAATTAAAAACAGAATAAAAAGCGTCGAAAACACCCGTCAGATTACGAAGGCGATGCAGCTTGTTGCCACCAGTAAAATGAAAAAGGCAAAAGAACGCATCGAAGAAAGCCGTCCGTTTTTTGAAACGCTTTCCGAAGCCTTGGAGAATATCAGCAAAAACAATAAGGACTTTTCCTCACCTTTCACTAAAGAAGCAAAAGAGGGAAAGGCATGCCATATTGTTATTGCAGGTGACAGAGGGCTTGCAGGCGGATACAATAACAACTTATTCAAGTCCCTGGATTATAAGGACGGGGATATTATCTTCCCTATCGGGAAAAAAGTTTTGGAATACTTTTCTAAAAAGAATGTATCCTTTTTCACTACCGCATATTCCGTTGCGGCAGATGTGAAAATTTCCGACTGTAACAGCATCGGTCAGGTGCTTTCCGAGGCTTTTCTTAAAGGCGATTTTACTTCTCTTGATATTTATTACACAGGATTTGTAAATGTATTATCTCAGGTTCCTGCATCAAAGAAAATATTGCCCATTTCTTCTTCGGAAAGGGAGCCTGACAAGGTGCAGAGCCTCATCATTTACGACCCTTCTCCCGAAGCTGTATATGAAAAAATTATTCCGCATTATATAGGCGGTATAGTATACGGCGGTGTGTGTGAATCCATTGCCTCCGAGCTTAGTGCACGCAGAACGGCAATGGAAAACGCAACCGACAATGCAGGCGAAATAATTGACAGTTTGAGCCTGAAATATAACAGAGCCAGACAGGCGGCAATTACACAGGAGCTAACCGAGATAGTCGCGGGTTCCAACCAATAATGAAAGGATTGATAATCCATGGCAGAAAAAAACATAGGTAAGGTAATTTCGGTTATCGGACCTGTACTTGATATTAAATTTGAAAACGGACAGCTTCCCAATCTGCTTAATGCTATTGAAATTGAAACTACGGAGCGTAAAATCACACTTGAAGTAGCACAGCACATTGGCGATGATGTTGTCCGCTGTATCGCTATGAGTTCTACTGATGGACTTGTCCGCGGTATGGATGCACTTGATACGGGAAAGAAAATCAGCGTCCCCGTAGGAGAGTGTACTTTAGGAAGAATCTTTAATCTCCTCGGCGAGCCGGTTGACAATCAGCCTGCTCCCGAAAACCCTGAAAAATGGGAGATTCACCGCCCTGCTCCCGGCTATGACGAGCAGGAAAGTACCACGGAAATTCTGGAAACAGGAATCAAGGTCGTAGACCTTATCTGCCCCTATGCAAAGGGCGGTAAGATTGGTCTTTTCGGCGGTGCGGGTGTTGGTAAGACGGTTCTTATTATGGAGCTTATCAATAACGTTGCAAAACAGCACGGCGGTCTCAGTGTATTTACCGGTGTAGGTGAAAGAACACGTGAGGGTAATGACCTTTATAACGAAATGAAGGAATCGGGCGTTATCAATAAGACAGCCTTGGTTTACGGTCAGATGAACGAGCCTCCGGGAGCAAGAATGAGAGTTGCACTTTCAGGGCTTACCATGGCAGAATACTTCCGTGACAGAGAAGGTCAGGACGTGCTTCTCTTTATCGACAATATTTTCCGTTTCACACAGGCAGGAAGTGAGGTTTCCGCCCTTCTGGGACGTATGCCTTCTGCCGTTGGTTATCAGCCCACCTTGGCTACGGAAATGGGTGCACTTCAAGAGAGAATCACCTCCACAAAGAAAGGGTCAATCACATCTGTTCAGGCTGTTTACGTGCCTGCCGATGACCTTACCGACCCTGCTCCCGCAACAACCTTTGCGCATCTTGATGCAACCACCGTTCTTTCAAGACAGATTGCATCACAGGGTATTTATCCTGCGGTTGACCCCCTTGATTCAACTTCAAGAATTCTTACTCCCGACGTAGTGGGAATTGAGCATTACGAAACAGCCAGAGCAGTTCAGAGAATTCTCCAGAGATATAACGAGCTTCAGGATATTATTGCAATTATGGGTATGGATGAGCTTAGCGAAGAAGATAAGCTTACCGTAAGTCGCGCAAGAAAGGTACAAAGATTCCTTTCTCAGCCTTTCTCCGTTGCAGAACAGTTTACAGGTATGCAGGGTAAGTATGTACCTCTTAAGGAAACTATCCGAGGCTTTAAGGAAATTATTGAAGGCAAGCACGATGACCTTCCCGAATCAGCATTCCTGTTCGTAGGAACCATTGAAGAAGCTATTGAAAAAGCTAAGAAAAACTAAAGGGTTGAGATTATGAACGGATTTGAATTGCAAATAGTGACTCCCGACGGATCTTTATACAGCGGAAATGCAAACAAAATAATTCTTCGCACAAGTGAGGGTGACGTGGGAATTTTTCCCAGGCACTCTGACTATATTGCACCGCTTTCAATCGGTCTTGCCAGGGTATTTACAGACGACGGCGAACGCACCGCTGCCTGTTCAGGCGGTATGGTGACTGTGTCGGGCGGTGTTGTCCGCGTGGTTGCCTCCACCTTTGAATGGTCGGAGGATATTGACGTAGAGAGAGCAAAAAGAGCCAAGGAAAGAGCACAGTTAAGGCTTGCTGATACTAAGAGCAGCGACTTTGAGCATCGCCTTGCAGAAATTAAACTAAAGAAATCCCTTGCACGATTGGGTGCAGCCGAAAGGAAATAAACCATGGCTGAAAGATACGGCGAAATTCCGAAAAAATTCACAAGTAAATGGTGGTCTTATTTCTGGACCTATTACAAATGGTGGGTAATTGTTCCTGCTGTGCTTATAGTAGCGGTAGTGTGTCTTTTAACTTCCATTTGGAAAATGGAGCGTTATGACGTGACGCTGACTTATGCAGGACCGCATTTTTTTCCGAATAATCACGTGAAGCAAATTTCAGGGGAGCTTGGAGGGCTTTGCGAGGATGTAAATAAAGACGGAGAAAAGCTTCTGACTCTTGCAAACATGACTATTTCAGACAAGGAAATTGACCTTGAATACAAATCTTCCCTTTTGATATCCCTGCAATTCGCCTTGGAGGAAGAAGAAAAATACATCTTTATCATTCATAAGGATTTTGCCTCACGATATTTAGCACAGAATGAAAAAGGTTGCCGTTATGCACCTGCTAAAGAGTGGCTTACTGCCGATATAGGTTATAGCAAGGCACTGTCTGCACACGGCAATGACTACGGAATTTTACTTGATGAAAGCGATATTTTTAAGAAATGGAACTGCGACCTAAAGGACCATTATCTTCTTATAAGAAAAAAGCCCGCCGATAAAGCGGAGCTTCCTGCATATAATGCGGCAATAGAGCTTGCAAACAAGCTGTTAGAACATAAGGGGATGTAAAAAAGTCCAGATCGCAAAAAGGCAATTAGCATACAAAATAAAATGCTCGAAAAAACGACTGAACTTTATATTTTGGTTGAAAAATCTCATATTCTTCGATTTTTCTATGTTTCTAAGCCTTTTTGCTACGAACAAACTTCGCCTCTCGACGTACCCACGTACGCCTTCGGGTAACCCACGGCAAGCCGTGGCTCAGTTTGTCCGTTCTGAATCATTTTTCCTATCCCCTAATAAAAAGGAGGTGTAAAAAACCGAGTTTTTACACCTCCTTTAATAGTCAGGTGATTATTTTGAAATATCCTTATCTGCCCCACGAAAAAGCAACGGTGTTTATAGCCGATGTTCATATAGACGATGCCACTGTTATCACTCCTCCCGAAATTCCCGTTTTGCCCGAGGGGCTTATTCGTCATGCGGATTTGGGAATATGCATTGTTTCCCCCAAAAAGGCGGTATGTCCGCCCGAAAGTTGTGCATACTATAGGGAAAAGCTCTCCCCCTACGGATTTGAGGTCATTTCAGGAAAATCACATATCGGCAGTAACTACCCAAGCGACAGTGCATATAATGTTGGTATAGTCGGAAAAAAATGTTTTTTAAACAAAAGTGTATGCGATGAGCATTTATATGAAATACTTATCAGCGAGGGTTACGAAATAATAAATGTGAAGCAGGGATATACAAAATGCTCCATATGCCCCGTAGATGAAAATAGCTTTATAACAGGCGATAAAGGGATTGCCTCCGCAGGAGATAATGCAGGGATGGATGTTCTTTTAATATCCAATGACAATATTTCTTTGCCCGGCTATTCAAACGGATTTTTCGGAGGCTCCACAGGCATGGGAGCAAAGGATGAGCTTCTTGTAAACGGCGACATTTCCACGCTCCCCGACCACGACAGGATAAAGGAATTTTTAGAAGAAAGAAAAATCCGCATAAAAAGCATCAAGGAAGGAGAAGTAAGGGATATAGGCTCCATTATACCTTTGATAGCATCAAACGAAAGCTAACTACATAATCAATAAATGAGGTGATAGCTTTTGGATTATAATGCCGCTTTATCTCTGCCGAAGAACTGTGACATCAGGGAGTTTGCAGGGCAGATAACAAGCGAAATTCTTGACAAATGCGAACGGAATTTACTATATAAGATTACTAAGAATGAATTCCCCTATACCCCCGAGGGTGACAGGAACCAAATATACAATATAGCATTAAAACATGCATCGGGGCAGAGCGATGATGTGATGGACACCATTCATTATAACAGGCGAAAAGCACTGATTGAGGAGCGTGCCATTGACTATCTTCGCGAAAACAACTGCATAATATTAAACGGATTTATAAACTTCAGGTTAGAGGAGTACAAAAACGAATTACGCTCTCTTTGCCATGATGCGGCGGACGAAATGTATGCCCTACGGGAATATGACGAGTTTTTGAATATGCTACGCTTTTTCGTTTCTGTGCAATCACCAAAGGAAAACACCGTCCATGTATTAAAAAAGAACGGTGTTTTGAGAATTGAAAACAAGTGGCATAGGGATATCACAAAATTTTACGCGGAGGAATTTGCTTTTAGCGGTGAAGATTTCACCTCGGAAGATATTGCCTTAAGTGCATTGATATCAATTTCACCCAGGAAAATTGTTGTTCACGACAATAAGGAAAATGATAAAATATATGAAACACTTTTAAGCGTATTTCCAAATGTAGAGTTTACAGAATAGGAAAAGAGACACATTGGGGACAGTCCCCATTGTGTCTCTCTTTTTTACTTCTTTGGCACTTGAATTTCTCCGGCAAGATTCTTCCATGTGAAGCATCCATTCTCCAGCACCATATATCCATGCCAGGAATCCTCTTTTGGAATTGATACCGAACCGGGATTAATGTAGCGAACGCCCTCTTTCACATAATCTATCGGAATATGAGTGTGTCCGGACAGGACCATCTCTCCCGGTTGCAGGGCAGGGAAATCATGATGACCATGCGCAGCATAGATTGTCATCCCTTCCCAACAAAGCAGGGCAGAATCTGACAAAACCGGGAAGTCCAGCATCATCTGGTCTACCTCGGTGTCGCAGTTGCCCCGTACACAAAGGAGCTTTTCTTTGATACCGTTAAGCATTGCCGCTACCTCTTTGGGTGCATATCCCGCAGGAAGGTTGTTCCGCGGACCATGATAGAGCAAATCCCCCAAGAGCAATACCTTGGCGGGATTTTCCCTCTCCACTGCTTCCATCAAATGCCGACAATACTCCGCCGATCCATGAATATCCGATGCAATCAATAATTTCATAAATTTTTCCTCCGTATTAAAATTTGTTTGTACCAAGTTATAATAAAAAAATCAATAATGAATTGCCTTTTAATGCACAATTGTGCTTCCGCCGATAAACTCCCTTATAATTGAGGTGGGCGGAATAGGCTCGGGGTCAAATTCTTCAAAGTAGGAAAGAAGCTTGATAAGCCTTCTTGCACGGCTTAAATAGGGGCTATCCTCCCCTATTTCGGAAAGAAGCTTAATTGCAGGCTCTTTAAGCACGGAAAGCTCATACACCAAAGAGGAATTAAACACCTCGTCCGCTTCGCTTTCAAAGGGAAAAATGTACTTTTGCTCCCCTCTCCTCACGCTTTGCCATAGCTTAAATGTTCCCTCTGCAGGAGTGTTTCTGTGGGAGGCATCACGGACAATTCTGCGAAGAAGTCTGTTATCCGTAGGGGAAAATGCGTTATACTCATCAAGGCACAGACTGGTAAGACAGCTAAGATATATTTTATACTTGTTTTCACGCTTAACACGGCTTGTGAGAAGCTCATTAAGTGCGTGAATACCCTCTGCAATGATTATCTGATTTTCACCTAAAGTGAGCGTTTTTCCTTTAACACGCTTTCGTATTTTGAAATCGTATTTGGGAAGTTCTACGCTTTCACCTTTGGCAAGAAGCGAAAGATGCTCATTGAAAAGCTCATAGTCAATAGCCTCCACACACTCAAAATCCATTTCTCCGTTTTCGTCGCGAGGCATACGCTCATCATCTACATAATAATCATCAAGGGATATTACCACGGGATTTATGTGGTTGATTTTAAGGTGCAGGCAAAGGCGGTTTGCAAAAGAAGTTTTGCCCGAAGATGACGGCCCTGCAATCAAAATGACTTTTATATTCGGGTTTTCCTTGATTTTATCCGCAATACGGCTTATCCGCTTTTCGTGAAGCCCCTCTGCCATATTCACAAGCTCGGCTATATTACCTTCCCGTATAGTTTCATTAAGGGCAAATATGTCGCCTACTCCTACCGTGCTTATCCAGTCACGGTAGTCCTCTATTGCATTATGAACCTTTATCCCCGTTTTAATTTCGGGAATTGCGTCAACCATGTAATCCGTGGGATATTTCAGTAAAAATCCGTCGTCGAAAGGAACGATATCAAAAACACTCAACGCCTGTAAGGAATATACAATGGGCTGATAGGTAAGGTGGTATCTTTTTGCCGTTTTACATGCGGTGATAACCTTGGCAGGGAGCTTTTCTATAAGCTCTGCCTTATCCGTCTCCCCGTTCTGCCTGAAAAGCTCTGCCAGAACTTCTTTTTTAAGCTTGATGGAATGGAACTTTTCATTCTGATGGATAGTTTCATTCATTTTTGCTTTAATTGCCTCTGCTATGCGTGCTTTATCCGAGGTTGTATTTATCTCAAAATAGGTTGACTTATTTACGGACTGGCGTACAAAAACCGTGTCCGCTCCCGTAATCTGCTCCGCCGCATGAAGTAGCAATAAAATAAGGGATTCTTTGTAGATGAGGTATCCCTCATCGCTTTTTATGCTAAGGGGGAAAACCGTGTCCTTATGTTGCAAAATATAGTCAGACGGCACAATTTTGCCGTTGACTTTACAGGCAAGAACGCTCTTTCCCAATTCTTGTTCTATTATAAAATCGCCTATTTGGGTTTCTTTATCTATGCTTATAGTTTCGGAATTATAGGTAAATTTAATCATTTTCAAATCACCTCAAAAATTCAAGTGCCTTTCTCTTCTTCTCTATTATCTCATCGATTCTATTTATATAATCGGCAGCTTCCTTGGGATTAAACACCCTTTCAATCCTGTCGCCCTTTACCATTTTTGTAGATGCACCGCCGCCCATGGCAAGAATCGTCTGTATTTCCTCCATGATGTAGATATTATAAAGGCTTTCGTGTCCCTCAAAGGAAAACCCTACGTTTTCAAGATTTCCCAGGGTATTCTTTTGTTTATACATATAATAGGGGTTATATCCCTTTTCTGTCAGAAAATCGTATGAATACTGCACCATTTTATCCATATTATCGGCAAAACGCAGTTTTTCAAAATCATCAATAAGCCGTGCGGCTCTTTTTAAATACATTGTATGCACTGTCACGGCATGGGGAGAAAGGGCGCACACTTCACTCACTGTTTTTTGAAAATCTTCTATGCTTTCGCCGGGAAGCCCTGCAATAAGGTCTGCATTAATGCTGAAACAGCCGTATTTTTTTGTCATTTCAAAGGCTCGTATGGTTTCCTCCACGCTGTGCCGTCTTCCGATTCTTTCCAGCGTTTCCTGATTCATGGTCTGCGGGTTTATGCTGATTCGATTGATGCCATTTTCGGAAAGGACATCAAGCATTTCGTCGGAAAAAGTATCGGGTCTTCCTGCTTCTATCGTAAATTCCTTAAGTGAAGATACATCAAAGGAGTTTTTAACCTTCTTTATAAGTATATTCAGATTTTCGGGCGATAATGTGGTCGGAGTGCCGCCACCGAAATAAATTGTTTCAGCTTTAAAGCCTAAATCCTCTGCCATACGTGCCGTCGCTTCAATTTCCTTTACAAGCGCCTCCACATAGGGTTGTACAAACTTTTGGTTGTGTGCCATTGCCTGAGAAATAAAGGAGCAATAGGAGCATCGGGTGGGACAAAAGGGTATTCCGATATAAAGACCTACGCCGTTTTTTACGCGGTTTTTGAGAAGCCCGAATTCCTTTTTTGCCACCTGAAGACTGAGGCGTGCTTTTTTGGGGGTAATGAAAAACTCCTCCTGCATGTAGCTTAATATTTCACTGTCACTCTTATTCTCGTCGAGCATCATTCGGGCAGTTTTGGCAGGTCTTATCCCTGTGGAAATTCCCCAGGGTGCGGGCATATCAGAAAGCTTTCTGCATGCAAAAAACACCGATTTCTTTATTAAATCGCTGATTTGCCTTTTTTCGGGAGAAAAAAGCTGCATTTCAATTTCACCCTCGGCTTGTCTTTCGCCGAGGGTGATTTTTGCTTTTGCTTTATATATATTTTCTTCAATATGTAGCTTAGATATTACATCAAATTCCGAATTTATATCGAAAAAAAGCTGTAATATCTGCCTTACGGCATCTTCAAAGGAATGTCCTTTTAATTCAATCTTCATATAAATCAGTCCAATACATGATTAACTATATAGGGGTTTCCTCTCTTTTCGTCACCGATTGTCGTTCTGACGCCGTGACCGGGAAGCACGGTTGTTTCTTCGGGAAAGCTTGTGATAAGGAATTTAATAGATTCAAGCTCCATCTTTAAATCCCCGAAATCAAATCTTCCTATGGAATTTTGGAAAAGCAAATCTCCGCAGAACAAATTGTCTCCCCACTGATATGTTACGCTACCCGTGCTGTGACCGGGAGTGTGGTATACTTTTATGGTTGTGCTTCCAAGGGGGATTTCACGCACGTCGTCCAGCAATATATCAGGGGTATACGGCTCTATCTTTTCCCCTGTAAGGAAGCTGAGATTACAGTTGTTATCGAGTAGCATCATCTTATCTCCGCTGTGGATATAAACCTTTGCCCCTGTTTTTTCGGCAAGGGCAGAGACAGCTCCTATATGGTCAAAATGCCCATGGGTAAGAAGTATTTTTGTAAGTGCGGCTCCGCTTTCTTCTATTTTCTTTAAAATTAAGTCGGCCTGTGCACCGGGGTCAATCACTGCCGCTTCCCCGTTATCCGTCAGAAGATAGCAATTCACACATAGCTGCCCTACCATAATACGCTGTATTTCCATTTATATTCATTCCTTTAGGCCGAGAGGAGCGAAACCCCATAAGCCTTTAACTTGATTAATTTGAGCACTTTTCAATTTGTCGTCCTTGAAAGGCGACAGCCTGTCTGCGTCCTCCGCATTGAAATTGCTCTAAATTTCTCTGCGTTTAAGGCTTATGGAGTTCCACTCCTCTCGGCCTTACTGAACGGTTCTTCTGATATCATGTACGCCGGGAACACGATGCAGTTTCTTTATAATAGCGTCAAGCTGCTGCTTGCTGTCTACCTCAATAGTAATGTCAATAAGAGCTGTCCTATCCTTAAGTGCACGTGCATTAGCGGCTATAAGGTTAAGCTTCTGCTCGGAAACAACACCAATAACATCAGCTAAAATTCCGCTTCTGTTTGTACATTCAATGCTGAGCTCTGTATTAAATGAGGAGGCCACATCATCAAGCCAGTTACATTCTATCATACGCTCACGCATATCCTCACTGAGCTTGCTCTCCATGACATTAATGCAGTCGCTTCTGTGTATGCTGACACCTCTGCCGCGGGTAATAAATCCGATAATATCATCACCCGGGACGGGATTACAGCAACGGGAAAGTCTGACAAGACAGTTATCTACGCCTCGGATTTCTATTCCCACATCACTCTTGGCGTTCTTTTTAGATGCAGTTTTGGGTGCAAGCTCAGGAACGATTTCTTCCTTATGGTCATTCTGATAGCTGTCACGCAGTCTTGTTACAACCTTTGCCGCAGTAATTCCACCGAAGCCTATTGCCGCATACATTTCCTCAACGGAAGCAAAGCCGTAGCGCTTAAGCATAGGCTCAAGATATTTATTTTTGAACAAATCACCCTGATTCATTCCCACACGCTTAAGCTCAGCCTCCACGGCATCTTTTCCGCGTTGAATGTTTACTTCCCTGTTTTCTTTCTTAAAGTAGGAATTGATTTTACTGCGTGCTGTAGAGGTTTTAACAATTTTCAGCCAGTCACGGCTGGGGCCTTTATTGGAGCTTGAAGTGATTACCTCCACAATATCTCCGTTCTGAAGCTTATAATCAAGGGTTACCATTTTTGAATTTACCTTGGCACCCGTCATTTTATATCCTACTGCAGAGTGAATATAGAATGCAAAATCTATGGGGCATGAACCTGCCGGAAGTCCTATTACGTCCCCTCGGGGAGTGAATACAAATACCTCATCGGCAAACATGTCTATTTTAAGAGTTCTCATGAAATCTTCGGGGTCAACCGCTTCGCTCTGGATTTCAAGAAGCTTGTTTACCCAGTCAAGATTCTTACTGTCGCCCGCTCTTCCCTCTTTGTATTTCCAATGCGCAGCAATACCGCGTTCCGCAACACGGTGCATATCCCAAGTGCGAATCTGAATTTCAAAGGGCTGACCGTCCGGACCTATAACGGTGGTATGAAGCGACTGGTACATATTAGGCTTGGGCATGGCGATATAATCCTTGAATCTTCCCGGGATAGGCTTATATTCCTCATGGACAATACCAAGCACCGCATAACATTCAGCCACCGTGTCAACAATTATACGAACTGCAAAAAGGTCATATATTTCGTCGAGAGTTTTGTTCTGATTATACATCTTTCTGAAAATCGAATAGATGTGCTTTGCACGGGCGGCAATGTGGCATTTAATACCCATTTCCTCCATTTTGTCGGCAATAACACCTCTTACGTTCTGCACATACGCATCACGCTCGGACTGCTTTTGTGAAAGTCCGTCAACAATTTCGTAGTACGCTACACTGTCAAGATATTTAAGAGCCAAATCCTCAAGCTCAATCTTGATTTTAGATATACCCAGCCTGTAAGCAAGGGGAGCATACACATCTAATGCCTCTTTTGCCTTTTGGAGCTGTTTTTCGGGCTTCATATGCTTAAGAGTACGCATATTATGAAGCCTGTCTGCAAGCTTTATAAGAACGACACGTATGTCCTCTGCCATTGCAAAAAACATTTTTCTAAGGTTTTCAATGTGAGCTTCTTCCTTGGAAATACACTTGATTTTATCAAGCTTTGTCACACCTTCAACAAGGAGTGCCACCTGCTCACCGAATTCCTCTTTCATCACATCGTAGCCATAGTCCGTATCTTCTATAATATCATGCAAAAGACCCGCTACAATTGCCTGAGCATCAAGCTCCATTTCCGCCAGGATGCAGGCAACCTCATATGGATGCACAAAATACGGCTCTCCGCTGTGGCGGAGCTGGTCACCGTGCTTTTCTTTGCACAGTGTATAGGCTTTAAGAATCAGGCCTCTGTCCTCGTCTGCATTTTTATTATATTGTTTTATTTTTTCCATCAAGACTTCAAATGCCTGATCCATAAAATCACTCCCGATTTCAGCCATATAATTCTTCTGCTTCTTTCTTTATACGCTGATATTCAATGCTCTTATCGATTGAAACCTTTTTTCCTTTTTCGGTTTCGAGCAGTGTAATCTGAACAATATCGCCCAGCTTGTTATAATTCAAAATGGCTAAATCTTTAAACACTCTAAGCACATTTAATATTTTATCACGCATAATACGTCTTCCGAGCTTTTCTGAAAGAATTCCTGAAAGGTTTGCCATGTCTTCACATATATTGCCCTTTTGGCGTAAAAACTTGTAAATATCCACAAAATCCTGCCTGTCGGGAAGAACGTCACCAAGCCCCTTATGAGAGAAACGTATGCCGCTTAATATAAGCTGCAGCCTTGTCTGTCCGTTATACAAATTAATATTAAGCTCCCCTGCAAGGTCTACGATATCCCCTGGGCAATACTCTGATGCAAGAGAGCCTGCACCAAAAGCAATTGTTTCCACGAGACGCTTTTCGCTTTCAACCAAAAATCTGCAATGCTTTCCGTCGGAAAGAGTTTTTACATCTACAATTCTGGCATTCATAAGAGCAAACACCGGAACTTTATTTCCTGCACCGTAGGGAGCAAGAATTTCCGTTTTTCTGATTGTTGCGGCATTAATGTCCTCAACGGTTATTTTAGAATCAATAAGAAGTCTGGGAAGCTTTTCCTCTATGTCGCAGTTTTTGGCAAATTCGTTAAGACGATGGTCAAGCTCGCCAATGTATTCCTCCTTGATTGAGAAGCCTGCCGCGTATGCATGACCGCCGAACTTTTCCAGAATATCGGCACAGTTGCCCAAAGCATCAAACAAATTAAGGCCCTCCACACTTCTGCCTGAGCTTTTGCACCAATCGTCCTCAATGGATATAAGAATACATGTTTTATTATACTTCTCACATATTCTTGAAGCCACAACTCCGATAATTCCGTGATGCCAGTTACGCTTTGCAAGTACAAGCACCTTTTTGTCGGCAATGTCTATGCTGTTAATCATTTCCACCGCCTGGTCAAAAATTATTTTTTCCTCGTTCTGGCGGTTTTTATTATCCTCGTCAAGCTTTATTGCAAGGTCCTGTGCCGTAGCTTCATCGTTCGTAAGCAAAAGGTCTACTGCAATCATAGCGTTTGACATTCTGCCTGCAGCGTTAAGCCTTGGTGCAATGGAATAGCTTACCACTGCACAATTGTTCCACTTCTGGCGAAGCCCTAAGGTAGAAATTACTGCAGCTAACCCTATGTTGGGATTTTTAGACAATTTCTCAATACCCCGTGCTGCTATTATTCTGTTTTCGTCACGCAGGGATACCACGTCGGCAATTGTTCCCAATGCCACCAAATCAGCATACTGACTGAGCAGTTCATTTTCGCTCTTTTCACTTGCCGCACATACAAGCTTAAAGGCAACGCCTACACCTGCAAGATCCTTAAAAGGGTACTCGCAATCCATTCTTTTGGGATTTACCACTGCAACAGCACGAGGAAGCTCCGCTTTACATTCATGATGGTCGGTTATAATAACATCGCATCCTAAGTGTGCGGCATACTCCGTTTCCTCAAAAGCGGTAATACCCGTATCAACGCTTATAATAAGCGTTGCCCCGCTTTCGTGAATTTTCTCTATTGCATTTTTGTTTATTCCGTAGCCCTCGTTCTGTCTGTCGGGTATGTACGCCTGAGCAGAAACACCCTGCTCCCGAAGATAACTCACCACAAGTGCCGTAGATGTAATGCCGTCAACATCATAGTCGCCGTATACAACAACATGCTCCTTGTTTTCGATGGCTTTTTTTATGCGGGCAACGGCTTTATCCATGTCCTTGAGCAGACTCGGCGAATAAAAGCTTCCCAAGTCCTTTTCAAGAAACCTCTTTGCATCAGCGGCATCGGTAAAGCCTCGGTTTAAAAGAACCTTGGCTACAATTGTTGGAATGTCAAAAATTTCCGAATACGCCTGTGCCTGTGCCTGACTGATATTTTCATCCAAAAATACCCATTCTTTTTCAAGCATCATTTTCCCTTCTTTCGTATATAACTAACTATAATAGATTAATTATATCATAAGTAATTACAGGTTTCAATATTTTTTGAAAGGAAAAGGTTATAAAATATGTGTACGGCAATTTCATTGTGCGGTCAGAAGCACTTTTTCGGAAGAAACTTAGATTTCGAGCACCCCTTTGGAGAGAAAATTGTGATTACCCCGCGTAATTTCCCCCTTGATTTCCGCCACACGGATTCAATCCATTCTCATTATGCCATGATAGGAATGGGGATTGTGTCCGATGGCTATCCGCTGTATTTTGATGCAACAAATGAAAAAGGGCTTAGCATGGCAGGGCTTCTTTTTTCAGGATATGCACATTACCACAATATTAACCCGAAATGCACAAACCTTGCCCCTTTCGAGGTAATTCCCTGGATTTTGTCGCAATGCCCGGGCACGGAGGAAGCAAAAGAATTGCTTGGAAAAATCAGCATCGCGGACACCCATTTCAGCAGTGAATATCCAAACACTCCCCTGCACTGGATTATCAGCGACAGAAAATGCAGTATTGTATTGGAATCGGTGAAGGAGGGCATAAAAATTTACGATAATCCTACACACGTCCTTACTAATAGTCCTCCTTTTGAAATGCAGATTTTTAATCTTAACAACTATATGTCCCTTTCCCCTTTTCCTCCCGAAAACAAATTTGGAGGTAGCCTGAATCTTAAGACGTACAGCCGCGGCATGGGGGCAATGGGACTTCCTGGGGATTTTTCTTCTGCATCAAGGTTTGTCAGGGCGGCTTTTTTCAGAGCTAATTGCAGGAATGAAAAAAATGAGGCGGCACTTCTTTTTCATATGCTTAAAAACCTTTCACCGCTTCCCGGATGCGTAATTACTGAAGATGGCAAGGTTGAGGTTACCCTTTATTCCTCCTGCGTTGATACGGAAAAAGGAATATATTATTACACAACCTGTGACGGGAATAAGGTTTCCTCCGTAAGCATTGAGGAGCATGAGCTTGATTGCAATTCTTTGGCGACGTTTTCTTACAATCTCTTACATTGACTCTATCTTCCCGACAGACTATAATTAAAGTATAATTGATTCGGGAGGTTATATAAATGTCCGCTTCGCAGACAGATGAATTTCAGAAAAAAGTTTCGTCACTTATAGTTCGCAACAGTAATATTTTAGATATTCTTACAAAATGCCAGATTAGCTGCGGAAAGCTGTGCCGCAGCGTGGTAAAATCCGCTACAGGTTGCGGTTGTGTGGATATATCGGGGGAAAAGTCGCTTTCTGCCTTTTCTCTTTCCAAGGATTTTGATGCAAAGGAAGCCTCGGGAATGAACGGAAATTTGTGCGGTGCGTGCAAGAGCCGTGTAGAGGATGAAATCGGGGAACTTCTATTTTACATTGCAGGTATGTGCAATGCACTGGAATTAAATATGAGCGATATAATGAAAAAGGAGATTAAAAATGTGGAGGTATTAGGGAAATATAGTTTGAAGTGAGAATGAAAAGCAGCGTGGCATTTATTTGCCCGCTGCTTTTTATTCTCATTTTGATTTTCTGTATTGTCCTTTATCAACAAGACAGCAGAACCGTCCCCTTGTCCTATCTTTAGACTGTGTCAAAACTGTGCCATTGTTTTTTATTTGTTGAATTTTTTCAACAATACCATCATTTCTTCGTATGATATTCCGTCCTTAATGTATTTGTTAGCAGTTAAATAGCCAACCACTTTTCCGTTCTTATCTAAAATCTTAGGTGGATTTGTAGCATATTCATTAAATACACTATATTGACTATACTTGCTACCATAATTGCCATATTGGTTGAAAATACTCTTTGTTTGATATATATTACCATAAATTCCATATTCATTAGCAATACTATCTTTATCATATTTATTTGAACTTATTTTACCCAAAAATGTTCCTGTTCCATCATCGGCATATAAATATAACGGAAATGATGAAAGCGTTATCTTTGTATTGATTGAATAATTTCCGCCACCTTGATAGTTATTTCCGGATTGATAGTTGTTGCCAGATTGGTAATTATTTGTATTATCCTTTATTGGATGCCCGAAATTAACAGAGGTATATCCAGAAACTGGAACTGTAAAACCGAAATCAGATAGTGATACATTTTTTCCACCCAAGTACGTTTTAATAATATAATCAGTAAAATCTAAACCTTCCAAACTGCTCATCAATGCCATTACTTTATAAGTTTCAGAATTAGATGTGTCTCCTTCATTTTCAATAAAAGAAATTTTAGAATTTAGATCATAATTGTTTGGATTTATATAAAACGTTCCCATAAAGTCTGAATTGTTTGTCTGATTTGAACTACTGTAATACGATATCATTGAAAAATAAGATGGTTCATCTGGTGTTAAGCCAACGTAAGTATAAGAAGTATAGTTACCTCTGTAAATAACTGTTATAGTAATCAAATCTGTTTCTGCATTATAGTCCAACGAATAGTCTTTAAGAGCATTACCACTTTCATATCTTTCTCTATACACTTGTTTCCCATTTATTGAGTCGTTGGCGTTACTAATAATAAAACTTTTCAGTTGATTGAAAGCATTTTTTTGTGATACAGATGAACTATTAAACACAAATGTTAATATATTGCTATCGTCTGATTCAACACCATTTTTAACCGAAGTTACAATAACATTATATCTTTTTCCATTTTCTAACCCATTATATGAAACTGTATAATCATCACAGTATTCAAACTTTAATTTTTCTCCGTTATCATCTTTATCAAACCAAAAAGTATCTTCGCCAGCTTCTTGATAATAAAAATGATAATATTCTGCTCCTTCTACTTTATCCCACTGGATATGTGCTGAACCATTTTGCTGTCTTACCACCCGAATGTTTTTAGGCGGTTCTATTTGAATATTATATCCATTTATAGTAGCAAATTCTTCCATAGTAAACATATTGTATTTACTCTCCATGGTGGAAATTTCATTTTTATTTACTACTTCATTGATAGGCACAGCAAAATTAAGATTTTGTCCAGAGGTAAGTGTAGCGGTTGTTATACCTATAACTTCACCGTGAGAATTCAACAATGCACCCCCACTACTTCCAGGAGAAATTGGTGCAGTAATTTGTATCATTCCATTAAGTTCTTCACGATGTGAGTTTGCAACAATTCCATCTGATATTGAGTTTGCTAACCCTTGAGGATTTCCAATTGTGTAAATCTTTTCCCCTTCGCTTATCAAATCTGAATCACCAATTTTTATGTATGGAACATTTGTAGCATTCGTTTTAATTATTGCATAATCAACCTCTTTATCATAATGCAAAACTCCCATCACTGAATAACTATGAAGTCCTGGGGGGCTAATCATAGCAAAATCAGTTCCTTCAATAACATGATAATTGGTAATTGCCAAACCATCACTATTAATAAAAAAGCCACTTCCTACAGTTTGAAGGCCACTTCCATCCCATATAGTAACAGAAAAAACAGCTGGAGAACAAGCCGCAAATATATCCTCTGGTGTTAAGTTCTCATATGAATTTAATAATTCAGATTGCTTTCGTCCAAATGCATTATGATCATAATTTTCAATATAATCAGCAGTTGAAAAAACATTTTCTTCCTCTAATTTAAGGTACAGTGGAACTTCCGAATTGTTAATTTTAGCAACTAACGCAGCATAAGAAATGGTAACAACATCTGCTCTTAAAAATTTTTCTGTATCAACAAATTGTGGTAACAGTCCAACCTTCTTTGCTAATCCATATGGATTATCCCAGTTAAAATCGCCATTAGCACCATCGGAATATCCTAATGCTCGCAATACAAAAGTTATATACATTTTAGAATTTGCATTTTCTGTTCCAAATGTTGTAGCAGAAGTTCCTTTAGTCAACCCGTTTTCATATGCATAACCAACATATTTATCAGCCCAAGTAGGAACATCTGTGAAAGGATGACTGCAGTTACTATTCAAGGCTTCCGCCTCTTTACCTAATACTCTAATAAGCATAACAAGAGCCTCAACTCTTGTAGGTTCACGATTAAGGTCAAAGTTTGTATCTGACACCCCTTTGAATAATCCAAGAGCTTTTAAATCTGTAGCTAATTCTTCCTCAAATGAAGTATCTCTTGATGATTGAGCATAAGTACTTTGAGGAATTATGCAGACTATCAAAGTAAAACATAGAAGTACCGATAAAATTGTTTTTTTCATGAGAATAACCATTCCTTTCACAATGTTAATAAATATAAAAAAGTGCATAGTCCCTATATCAGAACTATGCACCGAAAAACACACAAATCTGGTATAAGGTTGCTAGACTCTTATATTACTCGCATCTTATACAGAGAAGTTTTACCAGATAGTATGCTTTTGCCATTAGCATACTTCTTCTGTATAAAAATAATGCGAGACCTACAAGAAATTACAATAACTCCATTATATTTTAGAGTCTAGCATATATATTATAACACAGCTTTACCTATATGTAAATATCTTTGAACAAATTTACAAAAATTCAACGACCAAAAAAACGACAAGTATTGAATCATCAATCCTTGTCGTTTTTACATTTTCCCTTACTTTCTTCTGCTTCCGCGTTTGGATTCTACATTGCGTTTGATATCAAGCATTCTGGCGTCACTTGACTGCTTGAAGCTTGCCATCATATCCTCAAAAGACATATCCTTCTGGGTATTCTCACTGTTCCAGTCAATTTCCGCAGGCTTACCTGAAAAAGGAGCCGCACCCCTGCGCGTAAAATTATTTTCCTGCGCCTTTTTTATTGAAAGGCTGATTTTTCCCTTTTCATCAAGAGAAAGAACCTTTACCTTAACCTGCTGTCCTACGGAAAGATGCTCATTAATATCCTTAACGTAATTACGAGCCACCTCCGAAATATGTACGAGACCGGTCTCCCCGTCGGGCAAATCTACAAATGCTCCGAATCCCGTAATCCCTGAAACTTTACCTTCAACAATTTGTCCTACTTCAAGTGCCATAAAGGTGATATACCCCTTTCAGTATGTAAAAATAATAAACTTAGTTACCAATGACGAAAACAACTTCGTTTTCAAGAACATAGCCCTCGTCACGAGCCTTTTTCTCGTAATAATCGGAAGAGGCGTTAGCATCGCTCTGCTGCTTTGCCAATTCGTATTCCTCTTTCTTTGCTTTGTATTCATTTTCGCACTTTATCCTATCCTCGCGAATACCCCAAAGGCGCTGCTGAAGTGACATAAATGTGTATAAAAAGCTGCCAAGCACTAAAAGCACTATTGCAAGACGTATGTAATCACTGCTTTTTCTTCTACGTTTTTTCGCTGTAGGACTTTTTACAACTTTATGCACACAACTCACCTCCACAACCTATAGTATAACGTAAAGTAATCTGTTTGTAAAGATTTTTTTACAACATTTTAATTCTTTTTTTGAGCTTTTTTGTACGCCTTTGAAGCTTGGATAATATATTTTTTATTATCTTTTTCCTTTTTGCCGAAAACATCTTCCGCAAAAACAAAATTTTCTTTATGGGGTATAGTGCTGATTTAAATATTTTTTTTATGGGAGTAATAATCAATTTCACGGTTAAATCCAATATTTTTCCACAGATTTTCATAAAAAGCGGGCTTAAAAATGCGGCATAAAACAATGCACCGCTTATGCTCCCAAGAATAAGATAGTATCTTATGGCTCCCTCATCAAAGAGGTATCCCACAGACAGGGTAATCCCGACACAAAAAAGAGTGAAAATAACATCTTCAAGTGCAGTTCTCCACTCCCCTGCATGAAGTTTTTTGCGGAGCGAACGCTGAATGTCAAAAAACATTCCGCACAGCATCCCTGAGCACAGACTGATTGCAAACACATAAAGCTGACTGAGGGAAGAAACTTCCATTATTTAAGAACCCTCCTGAGAAAGCCTTCTCTTTCGCTCCTTCCGGGAGTGTATACACATCCGTTGATTTCGCCCTCTATAAAAATTTCCCCCGTTTCCGTGGAAAGCTTTTTCACTTTCATGTTGCTTCCCGTGACAGTGAGCAGATGATTCTCCGTAACAAGTACAATTTTATCCGTTGAAAAGCTCTCAACGTCCTTAACCCCTCCTGCGGTAAGCTTTTGTCTGTTTTCGATAATTATGTTCCCCAATTTTTTATTCGTTGTTTCAGTCATATAAAAACCCCCTTGTCTTACATTATATTAAGACAAGGGGGGATTTTATGAAAGCATTTTTTTAAGAAACATTCCTGTATAAGATTTCGGGTTTTGGGCGACTTCCTCGGGAGTTCCCTCTGCTACCACGGTTCCGCCGTTTTCTCCGCCTTCGGGACCAAGGTCGATTATATGGTCGGCTGTTTTAATAACATCAAGGTTATGCTCTATAACGAGTACCGTGTTCCCTTCTTCCACGAAACGCAAAAGAACCTCTATAAGCCTGTGCACGTCGGCACTGTGAAGTCCGGTGGTAGGCTCGTCCAGAATGTAAATCGTCTTTCCCGTGGAACGCTTGGAAAGCTCCGTGGCAAGCTTTACACGCTGTGCCTCACCGCCCGAAAGAGTGGTGGAGGATTGCCCCAGCTTGATATATCCCAGACCTACATCCTTTATGGTCTGAAGCTTGTTTTTGATTTTGGGAATAGACTCAAAGAACTCGGTTGCTTCGTCGATAGTCATATCCAAAACTTCAAATATATTCTTACCCTTGTAATGCACATCAAGAGTTTCTCTGTTATATCGTTTTCCTTTACATATTTCGCAGGGTACAAACACATCGGGAAGAAAGTGCATCTCAATTTTAATAATACCGTCACCACTGCAAGCTTCACATCTTCCTCCGCGGACGTTAAAGCTGAATCTGCCTGCATTATATCCCCGTGCTTTCGCTTCGGGAGTCATGGCAAAAAGCTCACGGATGTCATTAAATACACCTGTGTATGTGGCAGGATTGGAACGTGGAGTTCTTCCTATGGGTGACTGGTCGATATCAATAACCTTATCCAGATTTTCTATTCCGTCAATGGCTTTGTGCTTACCCGGCACTTGCTTTGAACGGTTAAGCTTGTATGCAAGGTGCTTGTAAACAACTTCATTCACAAGAGAGCTTTTTCCGCTGCCTGAAACGCCTGTTACACAGACAAATTTGCCCAAGGGAATATCCACATTGATATCCTTCAGGTTGTTTTCCGATGCCTTTACCACACTAAGCTTATTTCCGTTTCCTTTTCGCCTTTCGGTGGGTACAGGAATTTTCTTTCTGCCGCTTAAGTAGTCCCCTGTCAAAGACCCTTGTGTATTCATAATATCCTGAACGCTTCCCTGGGCGATTATTTCACCGCCGTGAACACCTGCTCCCGGACCTACATCGACAATATGGTCGGCGGCAAACATTGTGTCCTCATCATGCTCTACAACTATAAGCGTATTTCCCATATCCCTAAGGGATTTAAGTGCGGAAATAAGCTTATTGTTATCACGCTGATGAAGTCCGATGCTTGGCTCGTCAAGTATATAAAGAACGCCCACAAGTCCCGAGCCTATCTGCGTAGCAAGGCGGATTCTCTGTGCTTCACCGCCTGAAAGAGTACCTGCACTTCTGGACATGGTAAGATATTCAAGCCCCACGTTATTAAGAAAGCCTATTCGGGCATTAATCTCTTTTAGAATTTCTTCTGCAATCATAGTTTGCTGATTGTCAAGCTTCAGTCCGTTAAAAAAGTCCTTGGCACGGTTTACGGGGAGGTCGCATACCTCGTCAATATTTTTTCCGCCCACCGTTACGCTGAGGCTTTCTCTGCGGAGTCTCTTTCCCTTACACTCATTACAGGGAATTTCACGCATAAGCCCCTCTATATCCCACTTTGACCATTCGCTGTCCGTTTCATCATAACGGCGTTGAAGATTCGTAACTATCCCCTCAAAGGGCGTCATATACTTAGACAGCCCGCGTTTTCCCATATGCTCAATTTCAATTTCTTCTCCCTTTGTGCCGTAGAGGATAATATCAATAATTTCTTGCGGCAGGTTCTTTACGGGAACATTAAGGCTGAAATTATACTTTTTGGCAAGTCCCCGGAAAACGGCGTTTGCCATGCTTCCGTCCTTATCGGGGGCACGCCAACCGCTGACCGAAAATGCTCCCTCCATAACAGAAAGCTCGTCACTGATAAGAACAAGGGACGGGTCCACACGCTTTAAAAGTCCGATACCGCTGCATTTAGGGCAGGCTCCCAAAGGATTATTAAAGGAAAACATTCTGGGAGAAAGCTCCTCCATGCTGATTCCGCAATCCTCACAGGCATAGTTTCTGCTAAAGGTCATTTCCTCCTCGCCGTTTAATATCATTACTATTCCCTCTGCCTGGTGCAGAGCTATTTCCACGCTGTCGGCAAGCCTTGTGCGGATGTCGGAACGGACAACAAGTCGGTCAACCACAATTTCTATATTATGCTTTTTTTGCTTTTCAAGCTCTATTTCTTCGGAAAGGTCGTAAATAATTCCGTCCACACGCACACGGACATATCCGCTTTTGCGTGCATTTTCAAAAATTTTCTGATGCTCGCCCTTTTTTCTGCGGACTACGGGGGCAAGAATCTGCACTCTGCTACCCTCAGGAAGAGAAAGCACCTTGTCCACAATCTGGTCAAGGGATTGCTGGGAAATAACCTTGCCGCACTGCGGACAATGGGGAATTCCCACACGGGCATAGAGAAGCCTTAAATAATCATATATTTCCGTTACCGTTCCGACGGTTGAACGGGGGTTTTTATTGGTAGTTTTCTGGTCTATGCTGATTGCAGGGCTAAGTCCCTCTATATAGTCAACCTCAGGCTTTTCCATCTGCCCCAAAAACATTCGTGCATACGAAGAAAGGGACTCCACGTATCTTCGTTGTCCTTCCGCATAAATGGTATCAAAGGCAAGCGATGTCTTACCGCTTCCCGACACCCCCGTAAATACAATAAGCTTGTCACGGGGAATTGTTAAATCTATGTTTTTAAGATTGTTTTCACGGGCGCCTTGTATCACAATTTCTTCTTTTTTCATTTTAAAGCACCTCTTTCCTCAGTCTCTTTATTCTGTCGCGGATTTTTGCCGCATCCTCAAAGCGAAGCTCCTCTGCCGCGATACGCATTTCATTTTCAAGTTTGGAAAGCACCATCGCCACATTATTTTCGGAGGTTTCCTCCTCCAACGCGGTAGTAGCTGCAATAACACCGCTTACCGCCTTTACAATGGTTTTGGGTACGATGCCGTGTTCTTCATTATACTTTTGCTGAATTTCACGGCGTCGGTTGGTTTCATCGATGGCACGCTTCATGGAATCGGTTATTCTGTCAGCATACATAATTACCTTTCCCTCGGCATTTCTGGCAGTTCTTCCTATGGTCTGAATCAGAGAGGTTTCACTTCTTAAAAAGCCTTCCTTATCAGCGTCAAGAATTGCGACCAGGGACACTTCGGGAATATCAAGACCTTCACGCAGAAGATTAATTCCCACAAGTACATCAAATACTCCTAATCTCAAGTCACGGACAATTTCAAGACGCTCCAGTGTTTCCACATCCGAGTGCATATATTTAACTTTAATTCCCATACTTCTGAGATAGTCGGTCAAATCCTCTGCCATTTTCTTTGTAAGGGTGGTAACAAGCACTCTTTCCTTTTTGTCCGCTCTGGCATAAATCTCCGTCAGAAGGTCATCAATCTGCCCTTCTATGGGACGGACGAAGATTTCAGGGTCGAGAAGCCCCGTAGGTCTTATAAGCTGCTCGGCAACCGCGCGTGAATTTTCATATTCATATTGTGCAGGCGTGGCACTCACATAGATAACCTGATTTACACGCTGCTCAAATTCTTCAAAATTAAGGGGGCGGTTATCAAACGCCGAGGGCAGACGGAAACCATATTTTACAAGGCTTTCCTTACGGCTCCGGTCTCCTCTGTACATGGCACGCACCTGCGGAACGGTAACGTGGCTCTCATCAATAACAAGCAGAAAATCATCGGGAAAGTAATCCATAAGTGTATAGGGAGCACTGCCCGGCTCTCTTCCGCTTATATGACGGGAATAGTTCTCAATTCCGCTGCAAAAGCCAATCTCACGCATCATTTCAATATCGTAGTTGGTCCGTTCCTCAAGCCTCTGTGCTTCCAAAAGGCGGTCATTATCTCTCAGTTCCTTAAGCCTCTCCTCAAGCTCTTTTCTGATTGAGGCTATGGCAATTTCACGCTTTTCAGGGGTGGTTACGTAGTGAGAGGCAGGATATATTCCCACATGCTGTCTTGCTCCCAAAACCTCGCCCGTCAAAACGTCAATTTCCGTTATGCGGTCTATTTCATCACCGAAAAATTCCACCCTTACTGCATTTTCATTACTGCTTATGGGGAATATTTCAAGAACATCTCCGCGGACACGGAATTTACCGCGGATAAAATTAATATCGTTACGCTCGTACTGCATTTCAATGAGCTTTCTGATAACTTCGTCGCGGTCCTTACGCATACCGGGGCGAAGTGAAATAACCATAGTGCTGTAATCCTCCGGGTCACCAAGTCCGTAAATACAGCTAACCGAGGCAACCACAATTACGTCACGCCGCTCAAAAAGTGCCATGGTAGCACTGTGACGAAGCTTGTCTATTTCATCGTTTACCTGAGCGTCCTTTTCTATATAGGTATCACTGTGGGCAATGTATGCCTCAGGCTGATAATAATCATAGTAGGACACAAAGTATTCAACTGCGTTTTCGGGGAAAAATTCCTTAAATTCACTGCAAAGCTGTGCCGCAAGTGTTTTATTGTGAGCAAGCACCAAGGTGGGCTTATTAATGCGTGCAATGGCGTTTGCTACGGTAAAGGTTTTACCGCTTCCCGTAACGCCTAAAAGCACCTGTCCGCGGTTTCCGCTTTGTATGCTTTCCACGAGTCTTTCTATTGCCTGAGGTTGGTCGCCCGTAGGCTTGAAATCCGATACAAGCTTAAAATTCATAAATATTTCCCCTCCTTTGATTTGTAATTTAAAACTAGCTATTATATTATTTTACACCATATAGAAAAATATTTCAACCGGTAAAAGAAGGTTTTTTAATAAACAAAGGATGCAAAAAATGCATCCTTTGTTTATTATTCACTTTGTCGGCTCAATATAAATACCGCACTCAAAATTAGTGTTATGCCCACGGCAGGAAGCTTCAATAGTTTCTCTCCGAGAAATGCCACGCTTAATAAAGTAGCCGACATAGGCTCTAAAATCGCAAGCGAGGATGCTGTTCCCGCAGGAATTGTCTTAAGTGCGGAAGAATAGCACAAATAGGGCATCACGCTTGTACACAGCCCCAAAAGCAGTGTAAGAGGTATTGTATAGCCCATATTTTTGGCTATGTATAGAGGAATCTGTCCTATATCTGCTGTCAATGCCCCTACGGCTACAGCAAATAAAAATCCATATAAATTTGCCGTTACGGGGTTAATTCCCTTTTTCATCTGTATTTTTGTAAGAATGTTATATGCACTGTAGCAAAGTCCTGACAATAGCCCGAAGACGATTCCCACAACATCGAATCTGAAGCCGCCTATTATACCCGAAACCAGAGAGCATCCTAAAAGCATAAATCCCACACAGAAAGCTTTCACCTTTGTAAGCTTTTCTCCCAAGAACAAAACCGAGTACATCATAACAAAAATCGGTGCCGTGTACATAAGCACAACGGCTGTGGATACAGAGCTTTTTACCATTGAATAAAAATAGCAGCTTGCCGTACCGAAAAATGCAAGACCGCTTCCCATTGTTAAAAGCAAATGGAAAAATGAAATTTTAAAAAGTCTTCTATCGCAGAGCAGAACATATAAAAGCATGGAAGCAAGCATTGCCAGCGAGCGGATAAATGTCAGATGCAGGGAGGTAAATCCCAAAGGGGTCAGACAATCCACAAAAATGCCCGAGGTTCCCCAACCTATACTTGCGGCAACAATACATGTAAGTGCCGTTTTTTTCATATGTAATCACTTCCGACTATATAAAATAAAGCCATACCAAAGCAGGCATTGCCAAAATGCATACAATCGTTGTCAGAATATTGATTGCTACCGAATACTCAACCTCCGTATCGTGCACCTGTGCAAGCTGCATTATCATAGCCGCAGAAGGCGTCATTGTGGCAAGAGAAACTATCAGCAGTATGTTTTCGGCATTTGTCATATGTATATATGGCAGTATGATTTTAAAAACAATCACTATGATAATCGGACAAATTATATTTCGCATCAGTATCACAAAGTACAGCCTTTTTCTTACAAGCATTTCCCTGAAATTAATTCTCGCCGCTGTCATTCCTGCAATAATCATTCCGATATTTCCTATCATAGAACCTAAGGTGGAGGATAAATCACTTGCAAAACCGGGTAGTCTTACACCCGAAATCATAAATATTGCTCCGACTGCAATAGCAACTATATTTACGTTGAAAATTATTTTCTTTATATTGAATTTTTCCTGTTTTGAAAAAAGCTGTGTTCCGTGAGTGAAAATCAGCACAAGCTGTACGGATAAATAAGCACAGGTATATATTATCCACTCATCACCTAAAATAAACGAAACGATAGGTATAATAAGGTTTGCTGCATTGGAATACATAATGGAGGCACGTTCAACTCCTGTGCAACAAAATGCTTTCTTACAGATAAAATCGACTATTAAAAGCAGTGTATGTACTCCCACTGCCGCACCAAAGGAAAGTAATATCCCCTTTAGAATATCAGGGGTAATTTCCACATTAAATGCCGCAATAATATTTGCAGGCATCAGAAGATACAGCGATATTTTTGAAAGCACTAATGAATCCGTGCTCTTTACAACCTTCGCTTTAACGATAATAAAGCCTAAAAGCATGACAGCAAAAAGCTGCATAATTTTATAAAGTAACAACTGGGGTATCATCGTTTTGCTCCTTTTTTACCTAAGTTCAAATTCACCAAGCGTGGTAGAAAGCACATAATCGGGTTTAAGTTCGCGCAAGCGCGCCATATGAGGCTGCTCAATATGAATTTCCTGATGCTTTTTGCTCTCCCATGCTTCTATAAGAAGAATTTCATCAGAGTCTTTTTCCGAGAAATAGTAATCATAACGGATACATCCGTCCTCTTTTCTTACGGCATCAACAATGCCCTCTTTTTTCAAGGTTTCAATATATTCCTCTCTTTTTCCGGGAACACATTTAAAAACAACATAGATTGTATACATATTTATCTTCTCCCTTTCTTTATACATTTTCACCTAAAGCCGTCCGAAGCTCTTTCAAATGGCTATCCTCGCTGTAAAGTGCCACATTCCACTTTTTGTTCTCATATTCAAGCACGGTTACCGAGGCATTTGTTGCCCAAGGAAGGTCTCTCATTTTCGCAAGCGAGCCGTGAAGAATAAGGCTCACCGCCACACTTATGGGGGTGGCATGGGTTGTGATTGCAACGGTTTTACCGTCGTTTCCCTCAGCAATTTCAGTAAGAATCCCCATAATTCTTTCCCCAACTTCCTTCATTGACTCCCCCTCAACTCCGGGAAATTCGCCAATATTCTTAACCCATATATCATATTCTTTGGGATTAGCACTCTGTAAGCTGTCGAATTTTATGCCCTCCCATTTTCCTCCGTCAATTTCACGAAGCCTTTTTTCGGGAATGATTTCCATATCAAGAAGCTTTGCAAGGCTTTCCCCTGTTCTGTACGCTCTTTTAAGATCACTGGAATAAATTTTATCCACGCTGTAGTTTTCAGAAACATATTTGGCAGTAAGCTCTGCCTGCATTACGCCTCTTTCCTCCAAATCCGGGTTAATTTGCCCTGCAAACACATTCATTCTGTTTGCCTCGCTTTCCCCGTGCCTTATTAAAATTAATGTAGTCATATCAGTTCACCTCGTTAATTCGATATTAATTATACATCTTATTCAAAAAAATGACAACCTCTGCAACGCAGAAATTGTCATTTTTTTATTATTTGGAATTTTCTCCGCCGGGTCCGTCTCTGCGGTCCTTTTCATCAGTGGGTCTTGCTATGCCCGTTGAAACCCAACGATTATCGGTTGCTGTTTTATCTTTTTCCTTTTTTTCATTATCAGTCATATCGTTCACCTCTGTGATAGTATGACACATTCAGGAAAAATTATTATCCCTTTATATTAAATATCCACGCCAAGGAATTTTTTTGCAAGGATTCCCACAAAGAATGAAAGTACGGCAACGCCTATGCTGATAAGTGCCATTTCAAGAAACCCTCTGCGGAATTTTTCGTCCTTTGCCACGCTTATGTAATAGGTGAATCCCGCTATAATCAGAATCACCACTGCAAGCATACAAATGAGTGCAGGTAAAAATTGATTTGTGGGGAAAAGCAAATAGGGAAGCACCAAAAAGGCAACCGTAAGCAGGTATGCTATACCCGTATATGTACAGGATTTAAAAGCATCTGTTCTGCCCTCACTTCGTGCCGACAAAAATTCACTTGCAGCCATGGAAAACGTGGCAGATATACCAACTATAAGCCCCGAAAGTGCAATGAGGCTTGTATTCTGCATGGCAAACGTAAATCCTGCAAGAGAGCCTGTAAGCTCAACCAAGGCGTCATTCATACCCAGCACCATGCTTCCCACATACTGTAGCCTTTCCTCGTCAAGCATGGAAAGAAGTGCTTTTTCGTGCTCCTCCTCCTGGCTTTTTATTCTTACGCTTTCCTCAACCTCGTCCCGGAGAACTTCATACTCCGCCTGAGCGTTTTCCTCTCCACGCTCCATAAGCTTCACCGCAAAGGTGAAACCTAAAAGCCGTGCTATGAGGCTGTATTTAAATACTTTGAATTTTTGAGGCTTCATTTCGATCCCCGTATAGCTTTTCCATATTTCGTAATGTGCTTTTTCCTCTGCTGCCAGTCGGTTAAGAGTTTTCTTATTTTCTTCACCCTTGGCAAAGCGTGCAATTTTTGCATAAATCACGCTTTCGGTAAGCTCGCTTTGCTGCATTTTTTTAATAATTTCAATAGCCTTTTTAGAAATCTGTTTTATCATTTGTATTTCACATCCTTTGGTTTTATTATAACCATAAAAAGGAAAAAAGACAATACAGTTTTTACAAAAACTGTATTGTCTTTTTTATATTCTCTGTTACATGTCATATGAGCTTTGACGAAGGGTCAGCTTTTCTGCTTCCTCGCCAAGATACTCTTTAACATCCATATTAAGATAATTACACAAATCAACCATTTCGGCAACGGTATTAATATTGACATCTATGCCGTTTTCAAGTCTGTCCTCATATGCAATAACTTCTTTTTCTCCATGGGTGTAGATTCTTTCCGCCCCCTCTGCCTTAGGAGCCTCACGAAGCTCACGAAGAAGGGTTGAAAGATGCTCACGAATTGCATCTGCATCACCGAACACCGCAGGGTTAATTGCAATAAAGCCGTGACAGGTGCCGCCTTTACCTCCGATATGGGTGTGGTTTGAGGTAAGTCCCATTGATAAAATGGAGGTGAAAATCTCACAAAACATTCCGTAGCCATAACCCTTATGACCGCCACTCTGCTCGATTTCGCCGCCAAGGGGCATAATTCCGCCGCCTGCTTTTGCAACGATGTTTTTAAGAACATCGCTTGCATCGGAGGAACCCTTACCGTTTTTATCAAGTGCCCAGCCCTCAGGGAGTGGCTTTTGAAGCTTGTTATATATTTCAAGCTTTCCGCGTGTAACAACCGTTGTTGACGCATCAAAGAAGAAATCATACGGCTCTGCCGGCATTGCAATGGCAATGGGGTTACTTCCCAGCATTGCTTTTCTGCTGAATGTAGGAACCATAATAGCTTCGGAATTTGTCATAGACATACCGATAAGCCCTTCCTTGCACGCCATTTTTGCATAGTAGCCCGCAATTCCGTAATGATTTGAATTACGCACGGTAACTACCGCCATACCTGTTGTCTTTGCTTTTTCGATAGCAATTTCCATCGCCTTATGTCCCAAAAGCTGTCCCATGCCGTCGTTACCTTCAATAACTGCCGATACAGGGGTTTCAAAAACGATTTCAGGCTTTGCATCCACCTTGATAAGTCCTTTTTCAATGCCTTTGTGGTAACGGACAAGCCTCTGCATACCATGCGACTCTATTCCGTAAAGATCGCTTGTCAAAAGCACATCAACGATGATTTCGCTCTCCTTTTCATTAAATCCGAACTTTAAAAACGCATCCGTACAGAATTTTTTGAGTTGCTGATAAGAATAATTAATACTGTTTCCCATTTCTTTTTCCTCCGATTGCTATGTTATATTGAGTTTCCTGTTAATTCCATTATAACATTATCAGCAAAAAAAGCAATCCTTTCAAAAAAAAAGAATTGCCCGATTTATTAAAAAAGTTTATTTTTTACAAAATGTGCGTTTTCACCAACTGAATATGTTGACTTTTCCCTGAAATTAGAGTATAGTTAAATTTGGGTGGAAATGTCGCTTTTTGCAATTTTTCCATTACGAAAAAATATAATAACTTAAGGGGGAAATTCACAAATGAAATTAGTTTACAATGTAAACGACAAACCCAAATTTACACAACTCATTATCTTTGCCATTCAACAGCTTCTGGCAATTATGACCGCAACACTTGTTGTGCCAGTTATCATCAGCACGGACAAAGGGCTGATTGAACTCGGCAAAAATCCTTCCATGAGCTCAGCAGCAGCTCTTTTCGGTGCAGGTGTAGGTACTTTGGTATATCTTCTCTTCACCAAAAAGAAAAGCCCTGTTTTCCTCGGCTCATCCTTTGCATTTATAGGTTCAATGCTTGCCGCATTTGCCGGTGCTGTATCTATGCAAGCAGGTTTTCTCGGTCTTGTTATCGGTGCGTTTTTTGCAGGTCTTGTATATGTGGTTATTGCCATAATTGTTAAATTTGCAGGTGTTAACTGGATTTCAAAGCTTATGCCTGCTGTTGTAATCGGTCCCACTGTTGCAATTATTGGTCTCTCTCTTGCAGGAAACGCAGTAGGAGATATTTCAAAAGGTAGCATTGCTGATGCCGCGGGTATTCCGGTTGCATCACCCATTGCGACAGTTTTCTGTGGACTGGTTACACTTATTATCACGATTATTTGTTCCACCTATGGCAAGAAATTTATTAAGCTGATTCCTTTTATTTTTGGTATTTTAGGTGGCTATTCCGTGGCACTCGTTCTTACTCTTATCGGAAATGCTGCAAATATCAATGCAATAAGAATCCTCAATCTTCAGCCTTTCTGTGACCTTGTGTCAAACGGCGTTAGTCTCAGCACATTTTTCTCGGTTCCCGACTTTACATTCCTTAATGCATACAAGGGCTTCGGAGACATCACTGCTTCCTATATAGGTACTGTTGCAGTAGCATATATCCCCGTTGCATTTGTTGTTTTTGCAGAGCATCTTGCAGACCACAAAAATATCTCTTCAATCATAGAAACAGATCTTCTTGAAGTTCCCGGCCTTCACAGAACACTTCTCGGCGACGGTATCGGCTCTATGGTGGGTGCACTTTTCGGTGGCTGCCCCAACACTACTTATGGCGAATCTGTAGGCTGTGTGGCTATAACAAAGAACGCTTCTGTTGTGACAATTATGTCAGCTGCAATCCTTGCAATCCTAATATCTTTCGTCTCTCCCTTCATCGCTTTTGTTAATTCAATTCCTTCTTGTGTAATGGGAGGTGTGTGTATGGCACTTTACGGTTTCATCGCTGTATCAGGTCTTAAAATGATTCAAACTGTAAACCTTAATGCGAACAAGAATCTTTTCGTTGTTTCTACAATCCTCATCGCAGGTATCGGTGGTCTTACACTCACATTTGGCAAAGTAACTCTCACTTCCGTTGCATGTGCACTTATCCTTGGAATTATCGTAAATCTCCTTGTATCAAAAGCTAAGGATGAGGAATAATAACATCGGAGGACAGCTATGAAAAACGTCACAATTTTTGATCATCCGCTGATTCAGCACAAAACCACATTACTTAGAAAAACCTCTACTACCAACAAGGAATTCCGTGAGCTTGTGGAAGAAATCACTATGCTGATGTGCTATGAATCGCTCCGTGATTTACCGCTTGAAGATGTGGAAATTGAAACTCCCATTACAAAAACCACTCAAAAAATGATTAAAGGCAAGAAGCTGGCTGTAGTACCCATTCTCCGTGCGGGGCTGGGTATGGTGAACGGACTTCTGAAGCTTGTTCCTTCCGCAAAGGTTGGACATATCGGAATGTACCGTGATGAGGAAACTATGATTCCCCATCCCTATTACTGCAAGCTTCCCAAGGATATTGAAAACAGACTTATAGTAGTGGTGGATCCCATGCTGGCAACAGGCGGAAGTGCCATTGATGCAATCAGCCAGATAAAGTCAGTAGGCGGATCAAATATTAAGTTCCTGTGCCTTATTGCCGCTCCCGAAGGAATTGAAGCACTGACTGCAGCACATCCCGACGTACAGATTTACTGTGCAAATGTGGATGAAAAGCTTAACGAAAAGTGCTATATCGTTCCCGGTCTGGGCGATGCAGGAGACAGAATCTTCGGAACTAAATAAAAACTATATTAAAAAAGCAAAACAGGTGTGACGGTCACACCTGTTTTGCTTTTTTAATATAATAAATAGTGGAGGTGTTATATGGATAACTATGTCTTTATGGCACTGCTTGCAACCCTCGGCACATGGTTTGTAACTGCACTGGGGGCGGCGACGGTTGCCTTTTTCAAATCTCCTAATCCTAAAATTTTAAATCTGATGCTGGGATTTGCATCAGGGGTTATGATAGCGGCAAGCTTCTGGTCACTTCTTCAGCCTGCCATAGAACGGGCGGAGGCTATTTCTGCCTTGCCTTCCTATTTTGTTGCAACAACAGGCTTTTTGCTGGGAGCCATTTTCATGTGGCTTTCCGACAAAGCCGTTTCTTTCGCAAGAAAAAAAGCCGATAATGCTCAGGGAGAAACAAGTGAGAAGCTTAATCGCATTATCATGCTTATTCTTTCAATTACATTACACAATATCCCCGAAGGGCTGGCAGTGGGGGTTGCCTTTGGTGCATTGGGAAGCGGAAACTTCAGTACAGAGGCACTTATGGGCGCAATCACAATTGCAGTCGGTATAGGACTGCAAAATTTTCCCGAAGGGGCGGCGGTTTCTCTGCCACTTCGGAGAGAGGGCTATTCAAGAAAGAAGTGCTTTCTATGCGGTCAGGCATCGGGAATGGTGGAGCCATTTGCAGGGGTTTTGGGTGCCTGCCTGGTGGTATACATGGAAAAAATTTTACCCTATGCTCTTTCATTTGCCGCAGGCGCCATGATTTTAGTTGCTGTGCATGAGCTTATCCCTGAATGTCAGCGAGAAAGAAAATGCCACCCCTATTTTTCCACAATGGGAATTATATCGGGCTTTGCGGTGATGATGCTCCTTGATGTGATGCTGGGTTAAAATTAAGGCGTAAAAAAGCTGAGCTTTTTTACGCCTTAATTTTAACCCATGTATTGGGAACAGGAGCTTCGATAATTATATCTTCACCCGTAAGCGGATGGGGAAAGCTTATTTTTCTGCAATGAAGGCACATAAATTCTTCGTTTGAATTTCCGTACAGGCTATCACCATATATGGGACAGCCCATATGGTTCATATGCACTCTTAGCTGATGTGTTCTGCCTGTAATGGGAATAAGTCTTACCAAAGAATATTTTCCGTCCGTATTTAAAACCTCGTATTTTGTATTGGCTTCTTTTCCGGAAGATGAAACAATTCGCCGCATGGAGTTTTCTTCTTTCTTTATGGGCACATTTATCTCGCCCACGGACGCACTGAGAGACCCCTTTACAACCGCAATATATTCCTTTTGAATTTCCTTTCGCTTCATCAAATCCGTCAGAAGTGCCGCTGCATGCGAGTTTTTTGCCGCAAGCAGCACACCTGTGGTATCTTTGTCAAGACGGGTTATTATGTGCCCCGCATAGCCCATGTAATATTTCAGTGCATTTGCCAAAGTATCATTCTGATGCAGGCGTGAGGGATGCGACGGCATGGCGAAGGGCTTATTTACCGCGATTATATCATCGTCCTCATATAGAATATCCAGGGGCAAGCATACCCTTTCAACACTTTCCCCTGCTGTCTGAGGCAGAGCTATCACAAGTGTTTGCCCTGTTTTTACAGCTTGTATTACTTTTGCCTGTTCCCCCTCCAACTTAATACCACCGGGGATTCTTTTCAATTTAGAAATAAGTGAACGGGAAAATTGCAGGTGCTTTTCCAAAATGTACTCTATTTTCTTTTCATTGAGCTTTTCATCTATTTTTAATTCTATTTTTTTCACCATAAAATTTTTAACCACTTACCGCAAAATTCGGGAGGACTCAAAATCTGTACGCCTTCCTTCCATTTTGTATAATAACACATATTTCCTCTTAATTCAACCAATAATTTCAGCTGAAATTTATTAGAAAACCTGTTTTTTGTATAAGTTGCACAAAAAATATTTTAAAAAAATGTTTATTTCTTATATTTTGCTCATTGCACTTTTTAACTTTTTGAATTATTATATAGGTGTACCGAAAAGGTACTTAAACTTTTTTCATTTTCCCTCCTTTTAGTGGCAGACGATTCTCCTTGTCTGTCATATTTTTTTTGCCTTTTTTATCATAATGGATATGCCTTTTTCATATATTCGTGTTGTAAGGAGGCAAAGCTATGGAATTAAATATTAAAAATGAAAATCTTAACGTCTGCAGCCAAATATGCCGCAGCAAAAACAATTTCACGACAGAATGTGAGGTAATTGTTCCCGACTCAAAGCCTGATATCCTGAAAGTGCTTCAGCTTAGTGCACGCCCAAAGGTGACAAGCTGTGAAAGCCGCAGCGGCAGAGTTACGATATCGGGAAGCATCACTTTCAACATTTTATATCTTGCAGATGACGAGGAAAAGTGTGTAAAATCCATTACTTCCTCCTGCGAGTTCTCCACGCTGATACGAGATGACCATATTGGCGAAAACATGCCCGTGTTTTCCGATGTGGATGTAAGCGATCTTAACTGCACCATTGCAAACTGCCGCAAGCTTTCGCTTAAGGCAACGTTATGTGCAAATGTAAGAGTATATTCCTGTTACGGCATTGATGTGATTACGGATATTGAAGGTGCATGCACGAAAAAAACCACCCTTTCTTCCGGGGTGATTTGTGCTCATGCACAGGACTCCACCGTGATTTGTGACAGCTTCTCCATTTCACCCGGCAAAAGCCCTATAGCAGAAATTTTAAAATCAGATGCAGTCATAACGGACAGCAGTCTGAAAATTATTGATGATAAAGCGATTTTAAAAGGGACACTGCGAGCAGTAATTCTTTACAGAAGTGAAAGCGGAATCGAATATGCACAAACAGACATGTCATTTGCCCATGTAATGGAATGTGACGGCATTCGGGAGGATATGGACTGCGAGCATACGGTTAAGCTGTGCGATATTTCTGCCGCGGCAGTTGAAGATACTGACGGAAAGCTATGCACCATTGAGCTTACAAGCGATTTGTTCTTCCGTGTTATCGCACGCAAGACCTACAGCACCGACTGCATAGTTGATGCATATATTCCCCACGGGGCATTGGAGACTAAGCACTCTATGGTGAGCGTGGACTGTGTAGATACACTCCTAAGACGCGATGCGGATTTTAGGGAAAGGATAACTCTTCCCGATTCTCTCCCCGATATTGAGTCGGTTTATCAGGTGATTGCCCGCCCCTTTACGGAGAGCTGTATTACGGAGGGTGAAAAGCTTCGCGTTTCGGGATATACAGAGGTATATATTCTATATCTAAGTAAAGATAAGACGCTTCCTGCATGCAGTTTTAAGACGGACATTGATTTTTCCGTTCTGTGCGACAGTCCCGGATGCATGCTGACCCCATTTGCGGACTGCAAGCTACGTAATATAAGCTACACTATCACAAACGAAAACACTGTGGAAATACGCGGCAGTGTAGATGTAAGCATTGAATGTATCCGCACCACCGAAGAAGAAATTATTTATAACGCACAGGAGGCAGAATATGAGGCTGTGTCAAGGCCCTCTATTATTGTTTCTTTTGTGTGTAACGGAAGAACACTTTGGGATATAGCAAAGGAGTACCTTGTAAGTCCCGAGGACATTTTAACTGCTAACGCACTTGAAAACGAAGCTTCAATTGTGCCGGGCATGGCACTGATAATTCCAAAATAAGCAAAAAAGGGACTGTTAAGTCCCTTTTTTTGCTTGTTTTGGAAAGTGGTCTAGGCTTTTTTTACATTCCCTTTCATATGTTTTTACGCATGCTGCTTATAGCACTTTTCTCAAGCCTTGACACCTGCGCCTGGCTGATTCCCACTTCCTCGGCAACCTCTGTTTGTGTTTTGCCGCGGAAAAACCGCATTATTATTATCATTTTCTCCCTATCGGTAAGCCTATCCATAGCTTCACGGAGAGATATTTTTTCAATCCATGCTTCGTCAATGTTTTTCTTGTCCGATACCTGATCCATGACATAGACTGCATCTCCCCCGTCATGATATACAGGCTCAAAAAGCGATATTGGCTCCTGTATGGCATCAAGTGCCATGGTAACCTCCTCCGCTGTGGAATCGATAGCTTTGGCTATTTCGGCACATGTAGGCTCTTTGTTGTTATCGTGAATCATTTTTTCACGCACGCAAAGTGCTTTGTACGCAATATCACGAAGCGACCGTGACACCCTTACGGCGTTGTTATCCCGAAGATAGCGGCGAATCTCACCTATAATCATCGGCACGGCATATGTGGAAAACTGAACATCAAGCTCCGTATTAAAGTTGTCAATTGATTTTATAAGCCCTATACATCCCACCTGAAAGAGGTCGTCAACATTTTCTCCCCTGTTATTAAATCTTCCTATAACGCTGAGGACAAGCCTCAGATTGCCTCTGATAAAGGTTTCGCGAGCTTCCTTATCCCCTTTTTTAATCTTCTCAAAAAGCTCTTTTTTCTCCTGTGCAGTAAGTGTGGGCAGCTTTGATGTATTAACTCCGCAGATTTCAACTTTACTTATCATAAAAAAGCCTCCTGGGGAAAAATTTAGTACAAACTAATCTTTCCCCCGAAGGCCTTTTTTTATTCAACTTATACTGTCTAAATTATCCGTTAAGTCTTGCCTGAAGTTCTGCCTGCTGTGCTTCATATCCGGGCTTACCTAAAAGTGCAAACATATTCTTCTTATACGCTTCAACACCGGGCTGGTCAAAGGGATTAACTCCCAGTACATAGCCGCTGATTCCGCATGCCTTTTCAAAGAAGTAGATAAGGTTACCAAGACAGTACTCATCCATCTTTTCAGCACGGAGAATAAGGTTGGGAACGTCACCGTCTGTGTGAGCGAGGAGTGTACCGTTGAATGCCTGCTCGTTAACATAGCTTACATTCTTTCCTGCAAGGAAGTTAAGTCCGTCCACATTGTCGCTATCTTCCTTAATAACAAGGTCTTTCTTTGCATTGTCAAAGAAAATAACTGTTTCAAACATCATACGAAGACCCTGCTGGATGTACTGTCCCATAGAATGAAGGTCTGCTGAGAAATCAACTGCTGCGGGGAAAATACCCTTGTTTTCTTTACCCTCGCTCTCGCCGAAAAGCTGCTTCCACCATTCTGCAAAATAATGAACCTGAGGCTCATAATTTACCATAATTTCAATGTTCTTACCCTTGCGGTAAAGAGCATTTCTTGCGGCTACATATTTGTAGCAATCGTTTTCCTCAAGGTTGGGGTTTGCGTATTCACGCATTGCATCATATGCCCCCTGCATAAGTGCATCAATATCTGCACCGCTTGCCGCAATGGGAAGAAGACCTACTGCAGTAAGCACACTGTAACGACCGCCTACATCATCGGGAACAACAAATGTTTCATAGCCCTCTTCATCGGCAAGATTCTTGAGTGCACCTCTTGCCTTATCTGTTGTAGCAAAAATTCTTTCCTTTGCACCCTCTTTGCCATACTTTTCAATGAGAAGTTCACGCAGTACTCTGAAAGCAATTGCAGGCTCTGTTGTAGTGCCGCTCTTGGAAATAATATTTACTGAGAAATCAATATCCTTAACCTTCTCAATAAGGTCAACAAGGTAAGAAGAGCTTATTGAGTTACCTGCAAAATAAATCTGCACGCCATTTTCGTTGTGGTTGCTGAAATTACTGTGAAGCATTTCTACAGCCATTCTTGCACCAAGGTAGCTTCCGCCGATACCTATAACGATAAGTGCCTCAGAATTACTCTTAATCTTTTCTGCCGCCTTTTTAATGCGTGCAAATTCTTCCTTATCATAATTTTCGGGAAGGTTAACCCAGCCTAAGAAATCACTTCCGCGGCCTGTGCCGTTATGCAGTGTATCATGAGCTGCTTTAACAGCATCCCCGAGTGCACCGATTTCTTCCTTTGAAATAAACTTTTCTGCTTTTGTGTAATCAAATCTTATTTTAGTCATATCTATTTCTCCTTTTATTCACCATATCCGTTAGGATTGTTACTCTGCCATCTCCATGCATCGGCACACATTTTTTCAATGCTGTGATGTCCCTGTGCCAAATCAACTACATAAATGTAGTCACGCAAAATGCCATACAAAATACCTTACTATTTTATACCATAAAAAATAGTATGTCAAGCAAAAGAAAGCCTTGTTTTCTGTCTTTTTTAAGCAAATCTCATGCAAAAACAATTTTCTGTTTAACATACCTTTTCATTATATGTCAGAATATAGCCAAAACAGAATAGTCCGAATCCGTTTTTGGCTTCATCTTTATGTCATTTTATCACTTCTTATTTCTGTCTGACACAATTTTTTAATAACTTTAACATTTCGACATTTTTTTGTTATTCCCTTTTTAAACAAAGCAATAATAATTTTAACAAAATTATTATGTAAACCATTTTTAAGGCTTAAATACGCCATTTAGCTTTTTCACAGAATTTAAAAAAATTACTGTAAATTTCTGTTTAAACTGTTAATAAGTCTTGTTAATAACATAATATTCGGGTTTGAAACTGTTAATAACCTTATTTTTTCAAGAAAATCGCACCATTTTTTATGTATACTTAGGTTTACATAAAAAAATAATAAGTTTTTAATTATTGAAACCTTAATTATTACAAGGTTCGACAGCAAATTTCGACATCAGGACTATATATCACGGCATTTTTCACCTTCAAAAAAGCGGCGGTTGCAGAAAAACCATTTTTTCCGCAACCGCCATGACTTTAATCTATTAAATTACAAAGAATCAATATCTGCCTGACTTACAAGCTTAACTCCATTTTCCGTCAGAATCTTTGCCGCTTTTTCGTTGTCCTCTACTCTTAAAACAACGTACGCATGCTTTCCTGAAATTGTAATGAACGCATAAAGATACTCTACATTAATATTGTTTTCGCTCATAAGCTCAAGCACTTCGGAAAGTCCGCCTGCCACATCGGGGATTTCAACACCGATAACCTTTGTCACGGAGACAACACAATCATTTTGGTGAAGTGCTTCCCTTGCTTTTTCAACATCACTTACAATAAGGCGAAGAATACCGAATTCCTGTGTATCAGCTACGCTGAGAGCACGTATGCTTACGCCCGCATTTGCAATGCTCTTTGTAATTTCGGCAACTGTGCCGGATTTGTTTTCTACAAAAATTGATAACTGATTAATTGTCATTTTCCCCACTCCTTATTAATTATAAAGTTTTCTTTTATCTATTACACGGACAGCTTTGCCCTCACTTCTTAGAATAGACTTAGGCTCTACTATACGAATAATAGCCGAAATTCCAATCATTGATTTAAGAGCTTCATTAACTTCCCTTTCAATCCTGGAAAGCTCATTCACCTTATCCGAGAAGAGCTCGGGGGTCATTTCAACTCTTACCTCGATTGTATCGCTGGTTTTCTCACGGTCAACAATAATCTGATAGTTGCTTGTAAGACCTTTTTTGAGAAGAACCTCCTCAATCTGTGACGGGAATACGTTTACACCCTTAACGATAAGCATATCGTCGCTTCTTCCCATGGGCTTTGCCATTTTTACATGAGTTCTTCCGCAGGAGCACTTCTTTCGCGAAAGAACGCAAATATCCTTTGTACGGTAACGAATCATCGGAAAAGCTTCCTTGGTAATGCAGGTAAATACAAGCTCACCTTTTTCACCCTCGGGAAGAACCTCGCCCGTTTTGGGGTCAATAATTTCTGCGATGAAATGGTCCTCATTTACGTGCATACCGTCCTGTGCACTACACTCAAAAGCAACGCCGGGACCGGATATTTCTGTAAGGCCGTAAATATCGTAAGCCTTAATTCCCAGGCGGGTTTCTATATCTTTACGCATTTCCTGCGTCCATGCCTCTGCACCAAAAATACCTGCCTTGAGCTTAATCTTGTCACGAAGTCCGTTTTCCTCAATGCTTTCTGCAAGGTACTGAGCATAGGAAGGAGTACAACAAATAATGGTTGCTTCAAGGTCTGTCATAAACTGGAGCTGACGCTCGGTATTTCCCGATGACATGGGAAGGGTAAGGCATCCCACCTTATGCGAGCCGCCGTTAAGGCCGGGACCACCGGTAAAAAGACCATAACCGTAACAAACCTGACAAACATCTTCTTTTGTTCCGCCTGCCGCAACGATTGCTCTTGCACAGCAATCCTCCCAGAGGTTAATATCGTTTTGAGTATAGAATGCAACCACCCTTTTTCCTGTTGTTCCGCTTGTAGACTGAATACGCACACATTCGGAAAGAGGTTTGGACATAAGCCCATAGGGGTATGCTTCCCTAAGGTCATCCTTTGTAAGGAAAGGAAGCTTGTGAAGGTCATCCACCGATTTTATATCATCGGGGGTTACACCTTTTTCTTCCATAAGTTTTCTGTAATAAGCGTTATTCTCGTAAACGTGATGAATTGTTTTTACAAGACGCTCACTTTGCCACTCACGAATTTGTTCGTATGAGGCGGTTTCAATTTCTTTCTGATAATAGTTTCCCATTTTCTCCATCTCTTTTCATGCAATTAATGATTATATCCAAGCTCAAAAGCTTTCTTGTTCAGCTCCACAAACTTGGGATTAACTGTCTTTTCAATAGCCTGTATCCATTTGTCGTAGCCGATGTCAAAATATTTTGCAAGGCGTGCCATAAGCACTATATTTACCGCCTTGGAGCTTCCTGCTTCATTTGCAAGAGAAAGAGCATCAAGAGCATCTACAAACGCACCCTTTTCTTCGATTTTATCAAGTGCGTCTGCGGGATACTGCGTTGCACCGATAATTACGGGCATGGGGTCAATCTGCTGAGTATTAACAATTATCTTACCGTCCTTCTTAAGACAGGAGAGCCATCTTGCCGCTTCAATCTTTTCAAATGAAACGATAAAGTCAGCCTCGCCTTCTTCGATAATGGGAGAGTAAACCTTTTCTCCGTAGCGTACATATGTAACAACGCTTCCTCCGCGCTGGCTCATTCCATGGACCTCGGAAACCTTTACATCATAACCCTCGTCAACGAGGAGTCTTCCCAAAAGCTTACTTGCAAGGAGGCTTCCCTGACCGCCTACGCCGACAATCATAATATTTTTAGTTTCCATTACTCCTGCACCTCGCTTTCAATTGCACCAAAGGGACAAAGTCCGCTGCAAACCTCGCATCCTACGCAAAGAGTTCTGTCAATCTCTGCCTTGCCGTCGTGCATGCTGATTGCAGGACAACCGAACGACATACATTTTTTACAGCTCTTACATTTATCTTTATTAACCGTAAGAGGTTTTTTGGGTTTAACATATTTAAGCAGAACGCAGGGACGTCTTGAAATAATAACGGAGGGTTCGTCTGCGTTGAGCTCCTCTTTGAGAACTCTTTCACATTCTTTAAGGTCGTAGGGGTCTACAACCGTTACACGGTTTATTCCCACGCTTCTGCAAAGGGTTTCAAGGTCAATCTTTGAGGCAGGGTCTCCCTTGATGTTATAGCCTGTTGTGGGATTCTGCTGATGACCTGTCATACCTGTGATTGAGTTATCAAGTATAATTACTGTAGAATTTGAGCCGTTATACGCAATATTAATAAGACCTGTTACACCGCTGTGCATAAAGGTGGAATCACCGATTACGCAAACGCTCTTTTTCTCACTGTCGCTTCCGCCGGCTTTGTTAAATCCGTGGAGTCCCGACACCGATGCACCCATGCAAAGGGTAGAATCAAGAGCTGTAAGAGGAGGCATTGCACCGAGTGTATAACAACCGATATCGCCAAGAACACTTACCTTGTTCTTCGCAAGGACATAGTACATACCTCTGTGAGGACAGCCTGCACACATCATCGGAGGACGCATGGGAATATCCATTTCAAGGTCGTACGCCTTTTTAGCTTCTTTACCCATAGCTTCAGCAATTGTTTTCTGAGAAAATTCACCAATAGAGCTGAAAAGCTCCTTACCAACTACATCCACGCCGATTGTTTTGCAGTGAGTTTCAATGATGCCGTCAAGCTCCTCAATAACATATACCTTATCCATTTTGGAAGCAAATTCCTTTATGGTTTTTACTGGGAGAGGATTTACAAGACCAAGCTTATAAACACTCACACTGTCTCCAAGAGCTTCCTTAACGTACTGATAGCTTGCACCGGAGGTAATAACACCGATTTTTGAGTCTGTATATTCTATGCGGTTAAACTCACAGTTTTCCGCAAGTTCCGTAAGGCGTGCTGTTCTTTCTTCAACAAAAGGATGGCGTTTCTTTGCATTGCCGGGCATCATGATATATTTTGCCGGGTTCTTTTCATATGCTTTAACGCCTGCTTCCACTCTTTCCCCTGTTTCAACAATGCTCTGTGAATGAGCAATTCTTGTGCACATACGAAGAAGCACGGGGGTATCATATTTTTCGGAAAGCTCAAAAGCTTTTTTTGCAAATTCATAGGATTCCTGAGAATCGGCAGGCTCAAGCATGGGAACCTTTGCACCGATTGCATAATGACGGGAATCCTGCTCATTCTGTGATGAGTGCATTCCCGGGTCATCTGCTACG
This sequence comes from Clostridia bacterium, assembly GCA_045636425.1. Taxonomy (GTDB): domain Bacteria; phylum Bacillota; class Clostridia; order UMGS1883; family UMGS1883; genus UMGS1883. The sequence goes on from JAZTXM010000002.1 coordinate 166,970, forward strand.
CAGATAACCATACCGCCGTTCACACCTGTGTAAGACAGCGTGAAAAGCGGGTCTGCCGCAACGTTAAGACCAACGTGCTTCATTGCACAAGCAGTTCTTGCACCCTGAAGTGATGCACCGAAAGATACCTCGCAGGCTACCTTTTCATTGGGTGCCCATTCGCAGTACATTTCATCATATTTTGCCGCAAATTCGGTTATTTCTGTGCTGGGTGTTCCGGGGTAGGAGCTTATTACGTTACATCCTGCCTCGTAAAGACCGCGAGCAACAGCGGCATTACCAATAAGTAATTCTTTCATTTTATATCTTTCCTTTCGGATTATTTTTCATTTCTTAAATCTAAAATTCTCTTAGCCTTGCCCTGGAATCTCTCAAGGGTTTTCGGCGGTACAAGGGTGATTTTTGCTTGAAGCCCAAGCACGCTTTTGATTCTTTCCTGAATGAGACGGATAAGCTTTTCAAGCTCACCGTAATTTTCAAGCACGCTTGCATCCAAAAGCTCTACCTTGATTTCAAGGGTATCTTTAAAGTTTCCTTCTCTGCGTACCACAAGCTGATAGTGAGGACCGATTTTATCAATATTGATAAGAACGCTTTCAATCTGGGTGGGGAATACATTAACGCCCTTGATGATAAGCATATCATCTGTTCTTCCCTTGGTTTTGGACATTCTGACATGTGTTCTTCCGCACTTACAGGGTTCGTAATCAAGAGTTGTAATATCACGTGTTCTGTAACGAAGAACGGGCATACCCTGCTTTGTAAGCGTGGTAACAATAAGCTCACCCGTTTCTCCGCTTCCGAGGCGTTTTCCTGTGTCGGGATCAACAATTTCGGGCAGAAAATGGTCTTCTGCAAAATGCATTCCGTCACGCTCGAAGCAGTCTCCGCTTACGCCGGGGCCGCCAAGTTCTGTCATACCGTAGTTATCGGAAACATAAATGCCTAAGTTCTTCTCAATGGTTTCACGCATTTCGGGGGTGCAAGGCTCACTACCCAATATGCCAAGCTTCAGCTTATATGCATCAAGAGGATATTCGCCCTCTTTCACTGCTTCGCTAAGGTAGAGTGCATATGAGGGGGTTGCAACAAGACCTGTTACTCCAAGGTCACGCATCATCATAAGCTGCTTTTCGGTATTGCCCGACGACATAGGAATTACCATTGCTCCAAGCTTTTCAAGACCATAATGAAGTCCGAGTGCACCTGTGAATAGTCCGTAGCCAAAAGAAATCTGGATTATATCATCACTTGTTACACCGCCTGCGGCACATACGCGGGCAACGCAGTCACTCCACACGTCAATATCCTGCTTGGTATACACGCCTACGGTGGGCTTACCCGTAGTACCGCTGGAGGCATGTACACGGACAATATCCTTATGTGGAACGGCAACCATACCGAAAGGATAGTTATCTCGAAATTCGCTCTTTTCAGTAAATGGTATGTATTCGATATCGGAAAGCTGCTTTATTTTGCTTCCGTCACCTACGCCTGCCTTATCCAGCTTGTCGTGGTAGAATTTTGTATTGTTATAGCAGTATGCCACAATATTTTTGAGTCTTTCAAGCTGAAGTGCCTCAAGCTCGCGTCTGGGCATTGTTTCTATATCTTTCTGGAAAAAGTTCATTTATGAAACCTTCCTTTCATACTTATCCATTTTAATTACATTATATTGTACCATACTTTTTTGTGTTTTCATAGTGTTTTTTTTGTGTTTTTAGATAAATTTTGTACCGATTTTTGCGGAATTGAGCTTAAAAGTAAAAAAGGCTTCTATAACGATGCGAGCACATCGTCATAGAAGCCTTCTTAATTTTAGTGATTAGTCAACAAGCTTAATGATAGCCATGGGAGCGTTGTCACCACGACGTACGCCTGTCTTAATAATCTGTGTGTAACCGCCGTTACGTTCTGCGTATTTGGGAGCAAGCTCCTCGAATACCTTCTTAACAACATCTTCTTTTGTGATGAAGCTAAGAGCCTGTCTTCTTGCATGAAGGTCTCCACGCTTTCCGAGAGTAATCATATTCTCAGCAAGGGGACGAACTTCCTTTGCACGAGTTACAGTTGTTTCGATTTTGCCATTTTCCAAAAGAGCAGTAACCATACCGCGGAGCATAGCCATTCTCTGGTCGGTAGGACGACCGAGTTTTCTTGTTCCAGCCATTTAGGTTTCCTCCTTCAAAACTTCTGATAAGTCAAATTATGAATTAGTCTTCATCGGGAGCAAATGCAAGCTTGAGTTCTTTAAGTTTACCAACAACTTCCTCAAGTGACTTGCGTCCCAGATTTCTTACCTTCACCATTTCTTCTTCCTTACGGAGAGTGAGGTCCTCAACAGTGTTGATACCTGCTCTCTTAAGGCAGTTGTAGGAACGAACGGAAAGGTCAAGTTCTTCGATAGTCATATCAAGAACCTTTTCTTTCTTTGTTTCTTCCTTTTCAACCATAGTTTCAACATTCATAGCTTCGTCTGTAAGCTGGATAAAGAGCATCATATGATCGTTAATAATCTTTGCAGAAAGGCTGATTGCCTCGTCTGCAGTTTTGGTGCCGTTTGTCCATACTTCAACAGTAAGCTTGTCGAAATCTGTGTTCTGTCCTACACGGGTGTTTTCCACGTAGTAGTTTACCTTTTCAACAGGAGTGTAGATAGAATCCACGGGGATAAGTCCGATAAGGGGCTGAAGAAGCGCCTTGTTCTTTTCTGCGGAAACATATCCTCTGCCTCTGTTGATGGTAATCTCCATGTACAACTTAGCATCTTCGTTTAAGGTTGCAATGTGAAGGTCACCATTGATGATTTCAACATCGCTGTCAGTTTTGATATCACGTGCACAAAGCTCGCCTGCGCCCTCTGCCTCAATATAGACAGTCTTGGGGCCGTCGGAATGAAGCTTAATGATAATCTGCTTCATATTGAGCACAATCTCGCTGACATCTTCCTTAACTCCGGGAATTGTTGAAAATTCATGCTGTACATTTTCAATCTTAATAGATGAAATTGCCGCACCTTCCAGAGATGAAAGCATCATTCTGCGAAGTGAATTTCCAAGGGTTGTACCGTATCCGCGCTGAAGCGGAGCTACAGTGTATTTACCGTAAGAACCGTCCTCGCTGAGTTCTACTCGCTCAACACGAGGCTTTTCAAATCTTAAATCAGTCATTTAAATAACCCTCCCACTTTTTTATTTAATATAAAATACCCGAGGGTACAGGCAGATATAAAATCTGCCTTAGCTATTACTTGGAGTACAACTCAACGATAAGTGTTTCGTTGATCTCGTATTCGATGTCTTCACGCTTAGCAAGATTAAGAACCTTTACGCTGTGAGCGTTGGCATCGAGCTGGAGCCAAGCGGGAACATTCTTTCCTTCGTTAGCTTCAAGTACTGCTTTAATCTTGGGAGAATCCTTGCTCTTATCAGTAAGTGCGATAACATCGCCCTCTTTGATGATATAAGAAGGAATATTTACTTTCTTACCGTTTACTGTAAAATGACCATGTCTTACAAGCTGACGTGCTTCAGGACGGCTCATACCGAAGCCTGCTCTGTAGCATACGTTGTCAAGACGGCTTTCACAAAGTGTAAGAAGGTTTTCACCGACAATACCGCTCTTCTTGGAAGCAAGCTCAAAGTAATGAGCAAACTGCTTCTCAGCGATACCGTAGTATCTCTTAACTTTCTGCTTTTCGCGAAGCTGAAGACCGTATTCGGAAATCTTCTTTCTGCCCTGGCCGTGCTGACCGGGAGCATACTCACGTCTTGCGATAGCACATTTGTCAGAATAACATCTGTCGCCCTTCAAAAAGAGCTTCTGTCCTTCACGGCGGCAAAGTCTGCACACCGCATCTGTATATCTTGCCATATTACTTTCGCACCTCCATCACACTCTTCTTCTTTTGGGCGGACGGCAACCGTTGTGAGGAATAGGAGTTACGTCCTTAATCATGCTAACTTCAAGACCTGCTGCCTGAAGTGCACGGATTGCTGCCTCACGTCCTGCACCGGGACCCTTAACGAAAACTTCTACAGTCTTCAGACCATGCTCCATAGCTGCCTTTGCAGCTGTTTCTGCTGCCATCTGAGCAGCAAAGGGAGTGCTCTTCTTAGAACCACGGAAACCAAGTCCGCCGGCACTTGCCCAGGAAAGAGCGTTACCGTTTACATCGGTCATGGTTACGATTGTGTTGTTAAATGTGCTGCGGATATGTGCTGCACCGCGCTCGATATTCTTGCGCTCTTTTCTCTTACGAGTTACTTTTTTAACTGCCTTAGCCATGCTCTCTCCTCCTTACTTCTTCTTATTAGCAATTGTGCGCTTGGGACCCTTACGGGTTCTTGCGTTTGTCTTTGTTCTCTGACCTCTTACGGGGAGTCCTTTTCTGTGACGGATACCTCTGTAAGAGCCGATTTCAGTAAGACGCTTAATGTTAAGCGCTACTTCACGGCGAAGGTCACCTTCAACTGTAAATTCTTTGTCTATTGCTTCTCTGATCTTACCAATTTCATCCTCTGTAAGGTCTTTTACACGAGTATCGGGATTGATACCTGTTGCCTCAAGGATTTTCTTTGCGCTTGTTCTGCCAATACCGTAAACATATGTGAGACCAATCTCAACTCTCTTTTCACGGGGCAGGTCAACACCGGCTATTCTCGCCATCTGTTAATACACCTCCAAAAATTAAATGAAACATACTTTTATTGGATTAGGGGTAATTGATTATGCGTTTTGGGCAATCATACAAAATGATTTCAGCCGCGCCCTTAACGGACTAAAAAATCAGCCCTGCTTCTGCTTATGCTTGGGATTTTCGCAAATCACCATGATTTTACCTTTTCTCTTGATGATTTTGCACTTTTCGCATATAGGTTTTACTGAGGGTCTTACCTTCATTTTGAAATACCTCCTCTAACGCTCAGGCACAAAAGCGTGCCTTACATTTTGTTTATTTTGCTCGCCAAGTGATTCTTCCGCGAGTGAGGTCATAGGGTGAAAGTTCCACCGTAACCTTGTCGCCGGGCAAAATCCTTATAAAGTTCATCCTTAACTTACCGGAAATATGTGCCAGGATTTGATGACCGTTTTCCAGTTCAACCTGAAACATTGCATTTGGCAAAGCTTCAAGCACGGTACCTTCAAGTTCTAATACATCTTCTTTAGCCAAGGTTACAACCTCCTTATTTTTTACAAATGATTGAATCAATACATTTGTCAAAGCCTTTAAGTGCTTTTCTGATGTGAGCATCATAGAGCGGATTATATACTGATAAATCAATATACATTCCCGTATCTTTAAGATGTTTTTGGTTTTTCTTTTTGGGATTTGATATAAGCTTATTTTTTCCGTCGCATACAAAGAGAAAATTATCCTCTTTTTTTAAAACCACGTATAAGCTTTCTTTATCATGACCCGAAAGTGACATTACTACAGTTCCCTTTTCCATACAATCACCTATACTGTAAGGAAAACAGGACCGTTTGGAGTAATGGCAACGGTGTTTTCATAGTGAGCAGAAAGTGCCCTGTCACTTGTTCTTACCGTCCAGCCGTCACTTTGGTCGAAGTCAACGTCTTTTGAGCCTGCGTTTATCATAGGCTCAATGGCAATTACCATGCCGTTACAAAGCCGCTTTCCCCTGCCGCTGTTTCCGAAATTCGGAATATCGGGTTCTTCGTGCAGGTTTTTTCCTACACCGTGTCCTACAAGCTCACGCACAACACCGTAGCCATTTTCTTCTGCAAGGCTTTGCACTGCAAATCCAATGTCTCCGATTCTGTTTCCGTGAACTGCCATTTGGGCACCCCGCATAAAACATTCCTTTGTCACATCAATAAGCCTTTGGGCTTCTTTTGAAATATTTCCTACCGGATAGGTTCTCGCCGCATCTGCGTGATAACCTTCAAGATAAGCACCTACATCTACGCTTACTATGTCGCCTTCTTTAAGAATAACCTTTTTGGAGGGTATTCCGTGAACAACCACACAGTTAGGTGAAATGCAGCTTGCCGCAGGAAATCCATTGTAGTTTTTAAAGGATGGGTAAGCCTTGTGGCTTACTATAACCTTCTCAATCTGAGAGTTTATTTCCCATGTTGTTACACCGGGCTTTATAATCTCTCCTGCAAGCATAAGAGCTTCTGCCACAATTTTCCCTGCTTCTCTTATCTTTTCTATTTCTTGTGATGATTTTAAAATAATCATTAACCTTTAACTCCCAATGCTTCCAGAACTGCCTCGGTAGTTTCCTCTATTCCGTCACATCCTGTAACATTTACCAGAATGTTCTTTTCGGTAAAGAACGCTATAAGGGGTTCTGTCTGCTCATGATATACGCTAAGGCGTTTGCGGATTGTTTCCGGGACGTCATCGTCACGTGTTATAAGCACGCCTCCGCACTTATCGCATATGCCATCCTTTTCAGGAGGGTTAAATTCAATGTGGTACGGTGCTGCACACTGTTTACATTCGCGTCTTCCGCCGAGTCTCCTTACGATAACCTCATCGTCGACAACCAAATTAAGTGCACAGTCCACCTCTATACCGATTTTTTCCATCGCACGGGCCTGAGGAAGAGTCCTGGGAAAACCGTCTAAAATATAGCCGTTTTCACAGTCCTTTTCCTTAAGACGCTGATTCACCATATCAATTGCCAGTTCATCGGGGATGAGCTGACCCTTTTTTATATAGTCATCAGCAATAAGTCCGAGCTGAGTTTTCTCTCTGATGGCATTTCGTATAATTGCTCCTGTGGAGATATGGGGAATTCCCAGTATTTCGCTGATTTTTTCAGCCTGAGTACCCTTTCCGCCTCCGGGAGGACCCATTATTGTTATTTTCATACTTTCCCTTCTTTCAGGATGAAAACTCGTCAATTCACTGTCTTATGATTACTCAAGAAATCCCTTGTAATGACGCATTACCATCTGGCTCTCAACTTCTCTAACCGTTTCAAGAGCAACACCAACTACGATGAGAAGACTTGTTCCTGTAAGTGAAAGAGCTGAAAGGTCACTTGCGGGAAGAATGTTATAGTTATTCAGTACCTGTGTAAGAATAATGGGAAGTACTGCTATAATACCAAGGAACATTGCACCGATAAGAGTAAGTCTTCCAAGAACCTTTGAAATATAATCGGTTGTGGAACGACCCGGACGGATACCGGGGATCATACCGTTGTTATTCTTGATGTTATTTGATACTTCAATGGGGTTGAAAGTAATTGATGTGTAGAAATAAGTAAATCCTACAATCAAAAGGAAGTACAAGATGGGGTAAATAGCACCCGTTGTCAAAAAGCTTGTCATCTTGTAAAGGAAGTCATCAGGCTGTGATCCGAAGAGCTGAGCAAGTGTTCCGGGGAAGGACATGATGCTCATTGCAAAGATAATCGGAATAACGCCTGCCATAGCAACCTTTATCGGGATGTTAGAGCTTTGACCGCCGTACATCTTTCTTCCAACAACACGCTTTGCGTACTGAACAGGGATTCTGCGTTCTGCCTGGTTAACAAGGATTACGAACATGATGGAAAGAAGGCTGTAGAGCATAAGAACTACGAAGTAGTACCAATGTCCCTGACCTATAAATCCTGTCCATGCTGTGAAGAACATGTGGGGAACACGGCTTACGATACCTGCAAAGATAAGCATTGAGATACCGTTACCGATTCCGCGACCTGTAATCTGCTCACCAAGCCACATAAGGAATGCTGTACCTGCAGTAAATGCAAGAATGATAGTGAGGCCAACAACAAAGGGATGAACTCCGCTAACCTGTGCTATAGCACCCTGGTTATGCAGAGTAACATACAAGCCGTATGCCTGAACTGCTGCAAGAACTACAGTGAGATAACGTGTAAGTTTTGTAATCTTCTTTCTGCCTTCCTCGCCTTCCTTGCTCATTCTTTCAAGAACAGGGATTGCTACACACAAAAGCTGCATAATAATGGAGCTGTTGATGTAGGGAGAGATTGACATAGCGAAGATTGTTGCTCCGGAAAATGCACCGCCGGAGAAGGTATCAAGCAGGTTAAAAAGGGAGCTTCCGCCGCCTACACTGCCTGCCTCAACCCATGCTTTGAGAGCATCTCTGTCAATCCACGGAACGGGAATGACGCTACCAAAGCGGAACACAACCAGGAGAAGTAATGTGAATAAAAATTTCTTTCTTAATTCCGGGATCTTCCATGCATTACGTAAAGTTTGCAGCATTTTAGATCACCTCCACCTTGCCGCCTGCGGCTTCGATCTTCTTTGCAGCACCTTCAGTTACACGCGCTGCTTTAACAGTGATCTTCTTTGTAATCTCACCACGACCTAAAACTACAACACCGTCAAGGATTTTGGAAATAACGCCGCTCTCCTTAAGAAGATTTGCGTCAACAACTGTACCATCCTCGAATTTATTGAGATCTGATACGTTGATTTCTGTATATTTCTTTGCAAAAATATTTGTGAAACCTCTCTTGGGAAGACGTCTGTAAATAGGCATCTGTCCACCTTCGAAGCCGGGTCTTACACCGCCGCCGCTACGAGCCTTCTGGCCCTTATGACCGCGACCTGCTGTTTTTCCGTTACCGGTACCTGCACCTCTACCTTTTCTCTTAGCTTCGGTTTTGCTGCCGATAGCGGGACTAAGCTCATTAAGTTTCATTTCTGCGCACCTCCTTAATGTTAGATTTCTTCTACTTTAACAAGGTGTTTTACCTTGTTAACCATCCCTCTAATCTGGGGATTGTCTGCATGCTCCTTGGTATCACGGATTTTCTTGAGACCAAGAGCTTCAACTGTAGCGATCTGATCCTTTTTAGAACCGATAACGCTTTTTACAAGAGTTACTCTAAGATTAGCCACTATTCTCTCCCCCTTACAGTTCTTCTACAGCCTTGCCTCTGAGGCGAGCAACCTGCTCTGCACTCTTAAGAGAAGCAAGACCTTCGATTGTAGCTCTTACTACGTTTCTGGGATTATTTGAGCGAAGGCACTTTGTTCTGATGTTCTTGATACCTGCAAGCTCTACAACTGCACGAACAGCACCGCCTGCGATAATACCTGTACCTTCCTTAGCCGGCATAAGAAGAACTCTTCCTGCACCGAACTCACCAATAATTTCGTGGGGAATTGTAGAATCTACTAAAGGAACAGAAACCATGTTCTTCTTAGCATCCTCAATACCCTTTCTGATAGCATCGGGAACTTCGGCTGCCTTACCAAGACCGTAACCAACCTTGCCGTTTTCGTCACCTACAACAACAAGAGCACTGAAACGGAATGTACGACCACCCTTAACAACCTTTGCTACACGGCTGATATGAACAACCTTTTCTTTAATATCAAGTGTTGATGCGTCGATACGCTCTGACATAAGTTTCCCTCCTTCTCTTAGAACTTAAGGCCGCCTTCACGGGCGCCTTCTGCGAGATTGGCAACTCTACCGTGGTAGATATAACCGCCGCGGTCAAATACCACTTCGGAAATGCCTGCCTCGATAGCCTTCTGTGCTACCAATTTACCAACTTCTTTTGCTGCGTCTTTGTTTCCGCCGTAAGTTTCTTTAAGCTCGAGACTTGAAGCGGATACAAGTGTTACGCCCTTTTCATCATCAATGATCTGTGCGTAAATGTTTTTAAGGCTTCTGAAAACGTTAAGACGGGGACGCTGTGCTGTTCCACTGATGTGGTTACGAATACGACCATGTCTCTTAAGTCTTGCCTTATTACTGTTAGTCTTGCTAACCATATCGCTTTATCTCCTCTCTTACTTCTTACCGGCTTTACCTTCCTTGCGGATGATACGCTCGTCAATGTATTTAATACCTTTACCCTTGTAAGGCTCCGGCGGACGTTTTTCTCTTACTTCAGCTGCGAACTGACCAACCACCTGGTTGTCAGCACCTGAAATAATGACAGAGTTAGGATTGGGAACTTCGATAGTTACACCCTCGGGAGCATTCATCTCAACATTGTGAGAATAACCCAAGTTCATAACAAGTGTCTTGCCCTGCATCTGTGCTCTGTAACCAACGCCGTTAATTTCAAGCTCTTTCTTGAAGCCCTCAGTAACACCTACAACCATATTATTGAGAAGTGTTCTTGTAAGACCGTGAAGAGCCTTATGCTTTTTGATTTCGCTGGGGCGTACTACTTCAATAACGCCGTTTTCCTGCTTTATAATCATATCACCGTGAAGCTGCTTTTTAAGCTCGCCCTTGGGTCCTTTAACTGTTACGAAGTTATCTTCTGTAACTGTTACGGTAACGCCGGCGGGAACGGTGATAGGCATTCTACCTATTCTAGACATTTTTTCACCACCTAAATTCAAAAATTATTACCAAACAAATGCAAGCACTTCGCCGCCGATTTTTTCGGCTCTTGCCTTTTTGTCTGTCATGATACCCTTTGATGTGGATACAATTGCAATACCAAGGCCTTTAAGAACTCTGGGGAGTTCCTCGCGACCTGCATATACTCTGAGGCCGGGCTTAGATACTCTCTGGAGACCTGAAATAACCTTTTCTTTATTTGCGCCGTACTTGAGGGTAATGTGAATCATGCCCTGCTTTCCGTCATCTATGATCTCATAGCTTTTGATGTAACCTTCCTCAAGAAGAATGTCTGCAATAGCCTTCTTCATATTGGAAACGGGAACATCAACTGTTTCATGCTTCGCTGAGTTAGCATTACGGATTCTTGTAAGCATATCAGCAATAGGATCTGTGATTTGCATGAGTAAACCTCCTTTTCCAAAGCTTAATAATTACCAGCTTGCCTTCTTAACACCGGGAATCTGACCCTTGTACGCAAGTTCTCTGAAGCAGATACGGCAGATTCCGTACTTTCTGAGATATGCATGAGGTCTTCCGCAGATTTTACATCTGTTGTAGGCTCTTGTGCTAAACTTAGGTGTTTTCTGCTGTTTTAAAACCATTGCCTTTTTAGCCATTTTTCAATACCTCCCCTTAGCTTCTGGTAAAGGGCGCACCCATAAGAGTTAAGAGTTCGCGGCCCTCTTCGTCAGTTTTTGCTGTAGTAACAAATATAATGTCCATACCTCTGATTTTATCGATTTTATCATATTCGATTTCAGGGAATATGAGCTGTTCTTTGATACCCAGGGAATAGTTACCTCTGCCATCGAATGCATTGGGGTTAATTCCTCTAAAGTCTCTAACGCGGGGAAGTGCTACGTTAAAGAGTCTGTCTATAAACTCGTACATCTTTTCGCCGCGGAGTGTAACCTTGACGCCGATGTTCATACCCTGTCTGAGCTTAAAGTTTGCGATTGACTTCTTTGCCTTTGTAACAACGGGCTTCTGACCTGTGATGATTGCAAGGTCATTCATAGCTGCATCGATAACCTTGGGGTTGTCTTTAGCTTCGCCAAGTCCGATGTTGATAACAATTTTATCAATCTTGGGAATTTGCATTGTGCTCTTGTAACCGAATTTCTTCAGAAGAGCGGGAGCAACTTCATTTGTGTAAAGAGTTTTCATTGTTGACATTGCACTTTCCTCCTTTCAATTAATCATCAAAATTCTCGTTACACTTCTTGCAAACGCGAACCTTGCCGCCTTTTTCAAGAACTGTGTAACCGATTCTGGTAGGCTTGCCGCACTTCTTGCAGATGTGCATTACATTGCTGATATTAATCGCAGCTTCCTGCTTGATAATACCGCCTGCTTCGCCCTGTCTGCGAGGCTTCTTGTGCTTTGTAGCCATGTTTACACCCTCAACGATTACACGACCGTTTTCATGATCTACGCTGAGAACCTTACCTTTTTTACCCTTTTCGTTACCGGAAACTACGATAACCTGGTCATTCTTTTTAATGTGATTGAATTTCATTAATCGCACCTCCCAATCAGAGTACTTCGGGAGCGAGAGAAAGAATCTTCATATACTCGTGGTCACGAAGTTCTCTTGCAACCGGTCCAAAAATACGTGTACCTCTGGGGTTTTTATCTTCTTTAATGATAACAGCGGCATTTTCATCAAACTTGATGTATGTTCCGTCAGCTCTTCTTACGCCTTTAACGCTGCGTACGATAACAGCCTTTACAACATCACCCTTCTTAACCATACCGCCGGGAGCTGCTTTCTTAACAGAAGCAACTATTACATCACCAATGTTGCCATATCTTCTAAGGGAACCGCCCAATACGCGGATGCACATAAGTTCTTTTGCACCTGTATTGTCAGCAACCTTAAGCAGAGTCTGCTGTTGTATCATGTTTTTTCACTCCTTCTTGTTTTAGAGAAGAATTATTTAGCCTTCTCGATAATTTCTGCCAGTCTCCATCTCTTGTCGCGGCTCAAAGGACGTGTTTCCATAACCTTAACACGATCACCGATACCACAGGTGTTTTCCTCATCATGAGCTTTAATTTTTACAGTTCTTTTAACAACCTTGCCATAGAGAGGATGTTTTACACTGTCTTCGATTGCAACAACGATTGTCTTGTCCATCTTGTCGCTTACGACTCTGCCGATTCTTACCTTACGATAATTTCTTTCAGCCATTTAAATTTCCTCCTTCCTATGCCTTACTCTTCGCCCTTTAATTCTTTCTCGCGGATAACTGTGAGAACCTTTGCAATATCCTTCTTGATTGCGGATATCTTCATGGGGTTTTCAAGGTTATTTGTCGCAAGAGAAAATCTCAGCGAAAAGAGTTCCTTCTTAAGCTCTGTAACTTTGAGCTGTAATTCTTCGGTAGTTAAATCACGAATTTCTTTGATTTTCATTCGTTGTCACCCTCCGTTTCCTGTGTTTCGCGCGCAACGATTTTGCACTTTACGGGAAGCTTGTGCATAGCAAGACGAAGAGCCTCACGAGCTGTGTCTTCCGCAACGCCGCCAATTTCAAACATCACTCTGCCGGGCTTAACAACTGCTACCCAGTACTCAGGTGAACCCTTACCGCTACCCATACGGGTTTCAGCAGGCTTTTCTGTGATGGGCTTGTCGGGGAAAATCTTTATCCAAACCTTACCACCACGCTTAATATAACGAGTCATAGCAACACGGGCTGCCTCGATCTGATTGCTTGTAATCCAGCAGGGTTCGAGTGACTGAAGACCGAACTCACCGTAAGTAACAGTGTTACCGCGAAGAGCCTTACCTGTCATTCTTCCTCTGAACTGCTTTCTATGTTTAACTCTCTTAGGTGTTAACATTATTTTCTTCCTCCTTCCTGAGACTTAGGCTTTTTAGCCTCAGCAAGAACCTCGCCTTTGTAAATCCAAACCTTACAGCCGATCTTACCATATGTGGTATTAGCTTCTGCAAAGCCGTAATCTATATCTGCACGAAGTGTCTGAAGCGGAATAGTACCTTCATGGTAATGTTCGCTTCTTGCGATTTCAGCACCGCCGAGACGACCGCTACAGGTTGTCTTGATACCCTTAGCACCCATCTTCATTGCGCGGCTCATAGCACCCTTCATGGCACGGCGGAAAGAAACACGTCTTTCAAGCTGAGATGCAATGCTTTCAGCAACGAGCTGTGCGCTGAGGTCGGGCTGCTTGATTTCAACGATGTTGATAAACACCTGCTTATCTGTAAGCTTAGAAACCTCTGCCTTAAGCTTTTCGATATCCTCACCTTTTCTTCCGATAATGATACCGGGCTTCGCTGTGTGGATAGAAATTTTGATTGTGTTAGCCTTTTTCTCAATTTCAAGCTTTGCAACGCCTGCGCTGAAGAGCTTGTTCTTAAGATATTCTCTGATCTTGTAGTCTTCTACAAGGTTGTCTCCAAACATATGGTCCTCGGCGTACCATCTGGAGTCCCAATCCTTGATAATACCGGCTCTAAGACCGTGCGGATTAACTTTCTGACCCATATTTTACGCCTCCTTACTCTTTTTCTTTTACAACGATTGTAATGTGACTTGTTCTTTTTCTGATGCGGAATGCTCTTCCCTGTGCTCTGGGTCTTACTCTCTTGAGTGTGGGACCTGCATTTGCATAGATTTCAGCGATATAGAGCTTATCAGCATCCATACCGAAATTGTTTTCAGCATTTGCTACTGCACTGTCAAGGAGCTTTATAAGAAGTTCGCTTGCAGCCTTAGGTGTATTCATAAGAATACCTCTTGCAACGCCTACATTTTTATTTCTGATAAGGTCGTTTACAATGTTGACTTTTCTGGGCGAAATACGCGCATAACGCAGTATTGCCTTGGCCTGTGTTTTAGCCTCCATTTGTCATGTCCTCCTTACTTATTTACTCTTTGCGCCCGCATGGCCCTTGTAGGTTCTTGTGGGAGCGAATTCTCCCAGCTTATGACCTACCATATCCTCTGTAACATATACCGGAACGTGTTTTCTTCCGTCATGAACAGCGATTGTGTGGCCAACAAATTCGGGGAATATAGTGGAGCTGCGGGACCATGTCTTCAAAACTCTCTTTTCGCCCGCTTCGTTCATTGCAACTACTCTTGCCAAAAGCTTGGGTTCCACGAAGGGTCCCTTTTTAATAGATCTGCTCATACTCTCATTCCTTTCTCATTACTTCTGGTTACGACGCTTCACAATAAACTTGTCAGAAGCTTTCTTGTGCTTACGAGTCTTGTAACCGAGAGCAGGCTTACCCCAGGGAGTAACGGGAGAGGGCATACCGATGGGTGACTTACCTTCACCACCACCGTGGGGATGGTCGTTGGGGTTCATAACAACACCGCGGACGGTAGGTCTCCAACCCATATGGCGTTTACGACCTGCTTTACCGATTGAAATATTTTCATGGTCAATGTTACCAACCTGACCGATAGTTGCGATACAATCCATACGTATCATTCTAACTTCGCCCGAAGGAAGACGAACCTGAGCATACTTACCTTCCTTAGCCATAAGCTGAGCGCTGTTTCCTGCAGCTCTTACAAGCTGAGCACCCTTGCCGGGCATAAGCTCGATATTGTGGATAACTGTACCAACGGGAATGTTTGCGATGGGCAGTGCATTACCGGGACGGATATCTGCATGTTCACCACATTCGATTACGTCATTAACGTAAAGGCCAACGGGAGCGATGATGTATCTCTTTTCGCCGTCCTCATACTGAACGAGAGCGATGTTTGCGCTTCTGTTGGGATCGTACTCGATTGCGATTACTGTAGCCTTCATATCACGCTTATCACGCTTGAAGTCGATAATTCTGTATTTTCTCTTTGTGCCGCCGCCGCGATGACGAACTGTGATTCTACCGTAAGAGTTTCTTCCGGCATTAGACTTAAGAGGCTCGAGAAGAGAACGCTCGGGAGTCTTCTTTGTGATTTCCTCAAAAGTGGAAACAGTCATCTGTCTGCGTGCAGGGGAAGTAGGTTTATACTTCTTTATTGCCATTTGTTTTCACTCCTTTACATCAATCCATCGAAGAACTCGATTGTCTTACTGTCTGCTGTAAGCTTAACGATGGCTTTCTTCCAGTCAGGTCTCTTACCGCTGTTAGCGCCCATACGTTTAACCTTACCAAGAACGCGCATTGTTGTTACCTTTTCAACTTTTACGCCGAAAACTTCTTCAACTGCCTTCTTGATTTCAATTTTGTTGGCATCCTTAGCAACCTCGAAGGTATACTTTCTGTCAGCCATCTGATCCATAGAATTTTCTGTTATAACAGGCTTCTTAATGATTTCATATGACATCATTATGCATACACCTCCTCAAGTTTTGCAATAGCGTCCTTCGCTACGATAAACTTGTCATGGTTAAGAATGTCATATACATTGAGCATACCAACATAAGAAGCTTTTACGCCTTCAATGTTTCTTGCTGAAAGGTATACGTTCTTTTCCATTTCGTTTGTAACGATAAGAGCCTTGCTTTCTACGCCCATAGCCTTAAGCATATCGGCAACTGCCTTTGTCTTGATTTCATCCATTGTAAGGTTATCGATTACCATTACGCACTCATCTGCTGCTTTAGCGCTGAGAGCACTTACCATAGCAAGTTTCTTAACCTTCTTGTTGATTGAGTAGGAGTAATCTCTGGGCTTGGGGCCAAGAGCTACGCCGCCTTTAATCCACTGAGGAGCACGTGTGCTACCCTGTCTTGCGCGACCTGTACCCTTCTGTCTGAAAGGCTTTGCGCCACCGCCGGCAACTTCCGTACGGGTTTTGGTACTCTGTGTACCCTGTCTCTGGTTTGCAAGGTAGTTAACAACGCTTTCGTGAAGAACAGTCTTATTAACTTCTGCGCCGAAGATTGCAGCACTAAGCTCAACATCGCCGACTTTCTTACCCTGCATATTATATAATACCGCTGTAGGCATTTATAGCATCTCCTTTCCGTATGGCTTACGCCTTTACTGTATTCTTGATAGTTACTATACCGCCCTTGGGTCCGGGGATTGCACCCTTAACGAGAATGAGGTTTCTGTCCATATCAACCTTAACAACGTCAAGATTCTGAACTGTAACCTTTTCACAACCCAAATGTCCTGCAAGCTTCTTGCCTTTGAAAACACGTGACGGTGATGAGCAAGCACCCATTGAACCGGGTCCTCTGTGGTAGCCACTACCGTGAGTCATAGGTCCGCGGTGTGTACCCCATCTCTTAACTGTACCTGCGTAACCCTTACCCTTGCTGATACCGGTTACGTCTACACATTCGCCTTCTGCGAATACGTCAGCCTTTACTTCATCGCCGACATTAAGAGTGATTTCGTCAAGTCTGAACTCCTTGAGAACCTTCTTAACTGCTACACCACTCTTTGCGAAGTGACCCTTGAGAGCCTTTGTTACGTGCTTCTCTTTCACTTCACCAAAGCCCAGCTGAACAGCTTCATAACCGTCTGTTTCAACTGTCTTTCTCTGGATTACGTTGCAGGGGCCGGCTTCAATTACTGTAACCGGTACTACCTTGCCTTCAGCATCGAAAATCTGAGTCATACCGATTTTCTTACCGATGATTGCTTTCTGCATGATTTGTTCCTCCTTGTATGGTTATTGGTTGACCTAAGCCAACATTACCTTCCACTCTTATCAATAAGCTTGATATCGATGCTTACACCAGCGGGAACATCGAGCTTACCAAGAGCTTCCATGGTCTTGGGGGTGGGATTCAGGATGTCAATCAATCTCTTGTGAGTTCTCTGTTCGAACTGCTCACGGCTGTCCTTGTACTTATGAACCGCACGAAGGATTGTAACAACCTCTTTCTCTGTGGGCAGAGGAATAGGACCTGAAACTGTGCTTCCTGTTCTCTTGGCAGTATCCACAATTTTTTCTGCGGACTGATCAAGAAGAACGTGGTCGTAAGCCTTTACCCTGATTCTAATTTTCTGCTTTGCTGCCATTGCTAAGCCTCCTAAAAAAGTATTTTCGCTGACTCATGCGACGGACTGTACACGGCGCCGGGCGTTTCGCCTTTTGCCATATTAAAACCCAGAGCTCGACTCCGGGTACTACATGAATGTGGGCGCATATGCGCAAAGCTTTATCATGTTGTACAGTGACTGCCGCCCGGTTTCACGAACCGGACATTCTCCACGGAAAAACCTACCGAATCGGTAGCAACCTCCCGCTTCATCGTCTGTCATGTCACAGCCTTGCCATTGTACAATAAAAAAGAAAAAATTGCAAGTGTTATTTGATAAAAAATTGCAATTTTTTTAAATTTTGTAGACTCGCACAATTTGGTGACTGTTGTTTTGTGCAGTACACACAAAACATTTTGATAAAATATGTGTTTTTCGCAAAAAACATAATGAAAAATATTCTTTTTCAACCAAAAAAACAAAAATTCCACGGAAGCGTGGAGCCTTATGTACTTTTGTAACCAAAAGTACCAAAAGTTTTGGGGTTCCGATTCCCCAAACCCCAAAACGGCCTAGCAGGGCTAAAAAAATTAATATGCCTTTCATGGCATCAAAGCGAGTTTTGATTTTGCGGATTTTAAGCCTTTGTACCGCCGGCTTCAAAGGGAAACTCATTCCCAGTTCCGCCTGAAATCGCTCGTCAGCAAAGGAAAATGATACGAGCGATTTCTCGGTAGTCAGCTCAAAATCCGCAAAAACGCAACTTCAGTGCTTATTTGTTATAGTTGCACAAAGTAGTTTTAGAAGCTTCAAGGCTGACTGGCAAAATTCTGATTCTGAAAGTATTGATTGCAATACTTTCCTCTCCCCCGAGGATATTGCCTATAATACTGCCTATAATCATGTTTTTCTCACACTTTTCCCTCTGGTTAACAGACTTGAAAGCATCCTTTCCCCCGATGGCAAAGCTTTACTGAATGAGCTGTTAAAAAATTTTACTGCTGTTTTGGAGGAACAGGTTCGCAGAAGCTATCGGGCGGGGCTTTCTAACGGAGGGCAATCTGAATAAATTTAATAAAAATATTGAAACACAACAGAATATGTTATATAATGACCCATAGGATAAGACTTAAAACAGTGCAAAAGTTTGAAAACACTACGATTGTCAGGTGATTACATGATAGAATATATAATAGGAAGAAACTCCGCCAAAATCCGTGCCGACAGATTTCTTTTAAAGGCTACAACGGCACCGTCGTCACTAATTTACAAAGCCTTTCGGAAAAAGGACGTAAAGATTAACGGCAAGTGGATAAAAGAGGATTATCTCCTTTGTGAGGGGGATGTTCTTCGTATATATATAAAGGAAGAACTTCAAAAAAAGAAAGAAGTTACCTCGTGCAGGCTGACCGCTCCCATAATATATGAGGACGAACATATAATTATATTCAATAAACCTGCCGCACTACCCTGTCAGCCCGATGCAAACCATCCTGGCGGCACCCTTTCCGATATGCTGAAAAGCTATCTTGCCGAAAAAGGCGAATATAACCCCAAGGAGGAAAGCTCCTTCTCCCCTGCACTCTGCAACCGCCTCGATACAAACACATGCGGTCTTGTAATAGGTGCAAAAACCGCCGAGGCACTCAGGGACATGAATGAGCAGATAAAGCTTCGGAATGTATACAAATATTATCTGTGCAGACTCGAAAATATTCCTGCTGAAAAAAGTGCTTTCGTAAATGCACATATAATAAAGGAAGAAAGTCAGAACAAAAGCCGCATCTCAGACAGTGGAAAAGAAATCTCCATGGAATATAAAGTAATCGAGGAATCAGACGGCACTGCACTTTGCGAGGTGCTTCTGCACACAGGGCGAAGCCATCAGATAAGAGCATACTTTTCTTCTATTGGCTGCCCACTTGTGGGAGATAAAAAGTATGGGGCAAAGACAGGCGGCGGTCAGGCTCTTTGTGCCTATCGAATAAGATTTGGTTTCACCGAGGAATATGACGGAACACTTTCATATTTAAAAGATAGTCAAATAAAGCTTGAGGGGATTGACATTTGACGGAATTTGTGGTAATTTTATAATATAAATTAAATAAAGAAAGGATTTAATACCAATGAAAAAATTTATAGCAGAATTCAAAGAATTTGCTCTCAAAGGCAATATGATTGACCTTGCTATAGGTATGATTATTGCTACATCTTTCAACGCAGTTGTTAAGTCTATTGTCGACGATCTTCTTATGCCGGCTTTTGCTTTTATTTTCGGTAAAAGTGACTTTTCACAGCTCGTTGCTTTCGCTGAATATGCAGAGGATGGTTCTCTCGTTGGCGGTATCAAGTACGGCTTGTTTATTCAGAATATCGTTAACTTCGCAATCATTGCTTTCTGCCTGTTCATCATGGTTAAGTTAATGAACAAGCTTAAAAATCCCAAGCCCGTGGAAGAAGCTCCCGCAGCTCCCGCTCCCAAGAGTGATGATATTGTTCTTTTGGAAGAAATCAGAGATTTACTTGCAAAAGAGAAAGTTAATAGCTAAGTAATTTATGCAACATAAAACCGCATCGGCTTTCGATGCGGTTTTCTTTTTTATTTACTGAAGTGTATTTTCCAAATCCTTTTCACGGATTGTACTTCTTTTGATTTTACCGTTGAAGGTTTTGGGAAGCTCCGATACATATTCCACAATTCTGGGATATTTGTAGGGAGCTGTATTTGTCTTTACATAGGTCTGCAGCTCTTTTGTAAGCTCGTCGGATGGTTCAAATCCATTTGCCAGAACGATTGTTGCCTTTACGGCAAAGCCACGAATCGGGTCGGGCACACCTGTTACGGCAACCTCATTAACTGCGGCGTGTTCAAGAAGAACACTCTCAATTTCAAATGGTCCTATTCTGTAGCCCGATGACTTGATAACATCATCATTTCTTCCTACATAGCGGAAAAGTCCTCTTTCATCGCGATATGCAGTATCGCCTGTATGATAGAAGCCGTCGTGCATGGCTTTTTTGGTATCTTCCTTGCTGAAATTGTACGTATCAAGAAGTCCGCACGCCTTTCTGTCACGGCTGAGTACACGGATAGAAATTTCTCCCGTTGTACCACGGGGACAAGACTGATCCTCAGAGTCAAGAATGTGAACGTCAAATCCCGGAACGGGAAGTCCGATTGCACCGGGGACAGGCTCTGTCCACGGGTAGATAGTTGCGATACAGAGAGTTGTCTCTGTCTGGCCGAAGCCCTCGTAAATTTTAAGCCCTGTGGCTTCATGCCACTTGTTATAAATTTCGGGGTTAAGTGCTTCACCTGCTGTACAACAATGAACAAGGGAGGAAAGGTCATATTTTTTAACATCGTTAAGAAGCATCATTCTGTACATTGTGGGAGGCACACAGAAAGTTGTAACCTTGTACTTTTCAAGTACGCCAAGAATATCCGCACCGTCAAACTTGTCAAAGTCATAAACAAGCACAGCCGATTCACCAAACCACTGACCGTAGATTTTACCCCATAAGGATTTGAGCCAGCCTGTATCAGAAATGGTAAAGTGAAGACCGCCATCAACAACTCTGTGCCAGAAAACACCAGTCATAATATGACCGAGGGGATATTTGAAGTTATGTGTGATGATTTTGGGGTAGCCCGTTGTACCTGACGAAAACGCCATAAGCATTGTATCATTGACATTTGTATCCTCTTCACCGGTAGGTCTTTGCCATTGGTCACTTGCCAACTCAAAGCCCGTTTCAAAGTCAATCCAGCCTTCACCTGCATCCTTGTGCTTTGTAACAAATTTTAAGATAGGATGATCATACCCCTCCTGCATTTCATCGAAATACTCGGTAGCCTTACCGTCACCTGTGATAACTGCCGCCTTTACATTTCCCGCATTACAACGGTAAACATAGTCCTTACCCTTAAGCATATCTGTTGCCTGGACAACGATAGCACCAATCTTGTGAAGGCCAAGAATACAGAACCAGAAGTAGTAGCTTCTCTTAAGGGTAAGCATTACTGTGTCACCCTTTTTGATTCCCATATACTTAAAATAGTTTGCCGCTTTGTTTGATGCAAGCATCATATCACGGAAAGTAAATCTCTTTTCCTCGCTTTTGTCTGCTGACAGCCATATCATTGCAAGCTTGTCGGGTTTTTCTGTACCAAGCACATCTATTACATCATACGCAAAGTTAAAATCATCACGATATTTAAGTGTATAGTTTGCCTGTGCATCCTTGAGAGATAAGAAATCGTCTCTTGATGCACCGACGAATTTTTCATATATTGCCATACCGGCAACTCCTCCATTCTTAGTCAATCGTCAATCATTTCATTACTACGGCAATGAACTGTGCAGGCTCATCACCGTCTGCCTGCTCGGCATGGGGAACGCTTGAATCGAAATACACACTGTCCCCTTCTTCAAGCTCATAGCAAATATCTCCGATATAAAGCTTCATTCTGCCTGAAATCACATAATTGAATTCCTGACCTTCATGACCATGAAGTACGGGAGGCGTCTTATCAGGATTAATTGTAACAAGAAACGGTTCTGCCTTTTTATTACGGAAGGTGTAGGCAAGGTGCTTATAGTCATATTCGTGTTCACGCTTTACGCTGTATCCCTGCCCTTTTTTAACCATGCTACACATTGAAAGCGTCGGCTGATCTCCGCTAATCAGGTCAAGAACGTCAACTCCGAGAATTTCTGCCGCGTTATAAATAAAGCTGAAAGAGAAATCCATTTCGCCGTTTTCGTATTTTTTGTAAATTTCTATATCTTCCCCTAACTTCGATGCCATTTCTTCGATTGTAATTTCAAAATCCTCACGAAGCGACGCAAGACGCATTCCGATATCTTTAATCTGTGTATTCATAGCTATACCTCCTATAAAAAACTAAGGTTTTTTACGGGCGGGCATGGAAACCCGCCCCTACATAATCAATTACGCGTTATACTCAAAACCTAATTTTACTGCCTTCATATTAAGGTCGAACATATTCTGCTTAGTAGCGGGAACAACCTTCTGCATTGCCTTTTCAATGTTTTCCTCGGGAACAATACCGCTCTTTGCAATCATATGTCCAATCATAATCATATTTGCAAGACCTGTAAGTCCTTCATCGGAAGCCATCTTTGTGGCAGGGATATAATAGGTTTCCACATCGCTACGCTCTACCTTTCTGTCGATAAGAGAGCTGTCGATGAAAATCTGTCCGCCCTTCTTTGTTTCATTCTCATACTTATCAAGAGAAGGAAGATTCATCGCAATCAAAATGTCGGGATTTGATACAATGGGAGAACCTACTGCGCTGTCGCTGATGATGATACTACAGTTAGCTGTACCTCCACGCATTTCGGGACCGTAAGAGGGAAGCCAGCTTACCTCCTTACCGTCGATAAGACCTTCGTATGCAAGAAATTTTCCTGAAAAGAGAATTCCCTGTCCGCCAAAACCGGCAATCAATATTTCCTTATTCATAATTATTTCTCCTCCGCATACTTATCTTTATATACTCCCAACGGATAGTAAGGAATCATATTTTCTTCAAGCCAGCCGATAGCCTTATCAGGAGCAAGACCCCAGTTTGTGGGGCAGGTAGAAAGTACTTCTACCAGAGAGAATCCCTTGCCGTCAATCTGATTCTGGAAAGCTTTCTTAATAGCTGCCTTTGCTTTCTTAACGTTTGCAACATTATTAACTGCAACTCTTTCAAGGTATGTAGCACCGTCTACCTGAGAAAGCATCTCGCAAACCTTTACGGGCAAGCCTGCCTGAGATGTATCACGACCGTAGGGAGAAGTCTGTGTCTTCTGACCGGGAAGTGTTGTGGGAGCCATCTGACCGCCTGTCATACCATAGATTGCATTGTTAACGAAAATTACAGTGATGTTTTCACCGCGTGCAGCAGAGTGAACAGTTTCAGCAGTACCGATAGCTGCAAGGTCACCGTCACCCTGGTAAGTAAATACGATGTTGTTTTTGTCACTTCTCTTAACGCCTGTTGCAACAGCCGGAGCACGACCATGTGCCGCCTGAACCATATCGCAGTTAAAGTAATTGTATGTGAATACGCTACATCCTACAGAAGCAACGCCGATTGTTCTGCCTGTAACACCAAGCTCGTCAAGGGCTTCCGCCACAAGACGGTGAATGATACCGTGTGTACAACCGGGGCAATAATGGAGTGTGTTTTCTGTAAGTGCATTGGGTTTATCAAATACTACCATTAGTTTTTACCTCCGTTCGCCTCGTAAATTTTACTTAAGACATCCTCTGTTGTGGTAATCATACCGCCTGTACGGTTGCAAAGGAGAACTTCCTTCTTGCAACGGATAGCAAGTTCGATATCCTCAATCATCTGTCCCATAGAAAGCTCTACGCTGATGAATTTGTTAACCTTGTCAGCCGCAGCATTAAGCACCTTCTTGGGGAACGGCCAAAGCGTGATAGGACGAATCATACCAACCTTGATACCTTCTTTTCTTGCAATGTCGATTGCATTCTTTGATACACGGGATGCAACTCCGAATGCCACAATACAGATTTCTGCGTCGTCCATAAGGTATTCTTCGTACATTGCTTCCTCTTCCTCAACCTTCTTATAACGCTCAAAACGTTCGAAGTTAAGTCTTTCAAGCTCCTCGGGCTGGATGTAGAGAGAGTTTACGATGTTGGGCTTTCTCTCACCCTTTGTACCTGTAAGTGCCCAGGACTTGTCGTATTCGTTGACTACACCCTTTTCAAGACTTACGGGTTCCATCATCTGACCCATTGTACCGTCGGAAAGAATCATTGCAGGCATTCTGTACTTTTCAGCAAGGTCAAATCCCTTGAATACCATATCTACCATTTCCTGAACACTGTTGGGAGCAAGAACAAGCAGGTGGAAGTCACCGTGAGAGCCACCCTTTGTAGCCTGGAAGTAGTCAGACTGAGAAGGCTGGATACCGCCAAGTCCGGGGCCGCCACGCTGTACATTTATGATAAGTGCGGGAAGGTCGCAGCCTGCAAGGTAGCTGATACCCTCACTCTTAAGGCTGATTCCGGGGCTTGAGGAAGATGTCATAACTCTCTTACCTGTGGAAGCAACACCGATAACCATATTGATAGCCGCGATTTCACTTTCTGCCTGAAGGAAAACGCCGCCCTCTGTCTTGGGCATCTTCTTTGCCATATATGCCGCAACTTCTGTCTGCGGAGTAATAGGATAACCGAAGTAATGCTTACAGCCTGCCATAATAGCCGCTTCTGCCAAAGCTTCGTTACCTTTCATCAAAACTTTTTCAGCCATTTATTCTCATTCCTTTCCTTATTTCTCTACTGTAATTACACAGTCGGGGCACATTGTTGCACAGAATGCGCAACCGATGCACTTATCCTGCTCGGTAACTTCTGCGGGATGATAACCGCGCTTGTTAAGGTCATCTGAAAGATGAACAATCTTTTTGGGGCAAGCTGTTACACACAGACCGCAACCCTTACACAAATCCTTGTTAAAGGAAACCTTTGCCATATTTATTCATTCCTTTCTGCCCAGCTTTGTTTTACATAAAGCTCAATGGGCATTAAATTTTCAATTTTATCTGAAAGTTCTTCGTATAAATCCTTTTTTACAGCCGTCATTTTAACGGGTATTCCTGCTTTTTCTGAAACCTCGTTTGCATATGCCACGGAAGAAAGAACATCCTCCGCCGTGGTTTCATCACCTATATTGGAATCATTTACTATGGCAGTGAATTTCATATGGCAGGCGTTTTCAATTTCTGCCATAATCTCCAGTGTCATATCAGCATTACGGGTAAGAGGACGATACTTATTGATTACAAACAAAAGCTCGTAATCTCCATCCTCCAAAATAGCATCGCTGTATCTTCCGAGTGCCAATGCACCGCGGTCGTCACCGCCAACATCTATTACGGCGTGAATTTCTTTATTCTGTAAAACGCCGTAGGTTTCGGCAGGAAGCGCCGGCACGTCAACATTACTGTTGGCAAATTCGGAGGAAATAAGCTGTACGCCATTTTCCTCAAGAACTTTCATAGAATCCTTGGTACGGAAATATGGATTAACTATATCAAGGTCGGCAATTGAGACCTTATCGCAATGACTTTTCAGCCAAAGAGCATAGTTTACAGCCACATTGGTTTTTCCGCTGCCGTAATGACCGCTGAAAATGGTAATACGCTTTATATTTCTACTGTCCATCCCATGTCATCCTCGCGTTTACCCCACTGAATACCTGTAAGGGTATCATAGAGCTTCTGGCTTACTTCACCGATTTCATTATTATTGATAATCATTACATCATCAACGTAACGAAGCTTACCTACGGGAGAAATAACCGCTGCTGTACCTGTACCGAAGCACTCCTCAAGCTTTCCTGATTTCTGTGCTGCGATAAGCTCTTCTGCACTGATTCTGCGTTCCTCAACCTCGTAACCCATCTTTTTGCAAAGTGCGATTACGCTGTTTCTTGTAACACCGGGAAGAATACTTCCGTTGAGCATAGGAGTAACTATTTTTCCGTCAATCTTGAAGAAGATGTTCATTGCTCCAACTTCTTCGATATATTTTCTTTCAACACCGTCAAGCCACAAAACCTGAGAATATCCGTCATCATGTGCCTTTACCTGTGCGATAAGGCTTGCCGCGTAGTTACCGCCTGTCTTAGCAAAGCCCATACCGCCCTTAACGGCTCTTACATATTCATCTTCAATCCAGATGCCAACAGGAGCAAGACCACTTTCGTAGTACGCACCGCTGGGAGCAAGGATGATGATAAACTTATATGTCTTTGAGGGAGCAACGCCTAAGAATTCGTCTGTTGCAATAATGAAAGGACGGATGTAAAGAGATGTGCCGTCTTCTGTGGGAATCCAGTCTTCATCAACCTTTACCACTGCCTTTACAGCCTCAACAAAATCCTCTACGGGAAGCTGAGGGATACAAAGACGGTCGTTTGTATCATTAGTTCTCTTTGCGTTCATGTCGGGGCGGAAAAGTCTTACCTTGCCGTCAACACCCTTATACGCCTTAAGTCCCTCGAACATTTCCTGACCGTAATGGAATACCATTGCGGCAGGTGACATTACAAGATTCTGGAAAGGAACTATTCTGGCATCATGCCAGCCCTTTCCCTCTGTGTAGTCCATTACAAACATATGGTCTGTAAAAATTTTACCAAAGCCAAGCTTTTGTCCCTTTGCAGGTTTCTCCTTGGGAGTGGTGGTTTTTTCAATCTTGATATTAAGCATATCAAAACTTCCTTTCTGAATTATATATAAATTTTAATCTTAACCCTTTTTAAGTCCGAGCATTTCCACGCTTTCCTCACGCATTTTGTATTTGAGGATTTTGCCGGCGGCATTCATGGGGAATTCTTTTACAAAAACGAAATATCGGGGAACTTTATGCCGTGCGATTGAGGCATTTCCGTATTCACGCATTTCATTTTCGTCTGCTTCCTCACCCTTGTGAAGTATAATCCATGCACAACATTCCTCGCCGTAGCGTTCATCAGGAACGCCTACTACCTGAACATCACGCACTTTGGGATTGGTAAGATAGAATTCCTCGATTTCACGCGGGTAGAGATTTTCACCGCCTCGGATAATCATATCCTTGAGTCTGCCCGTTACCTTAAAGTAGCCGTCGGGGGTTCTCAGGCAGATATCACCGGAATGAAGCCATCCGTCCTTGTCAATGGTTTGAGCCGTTGCTTCAGGCATTTTGTA
This sequence comes from Clostridia bacterium, assembly GCA_045636425.1. Taxonomy (GTDB): domain Bacteria; phylum Bacillota; class Clostridia; order UMGS1883; family UMGS1883; genus UMGS1883. The sequence goes on from JAZTXM010000002.1 coordinate 193,985, forward strand.
ATAGCCCTTCATTATATTAAATCCGCGTGCTACAAATTCACCGCTTTCTCCGTCGGGAAGCTCTTCGCCCGTTTCGGGATCAATAATCTTGCACTCAACTCCGGGGAAGGCACTGCCAACCGTTTCAACACGGTGGTCAATATCCTCATTAACCTCACCCATTGTACAACCGGGGGAAGCCTCCGTCTGTCCGTAAACGGAAATGATTTCTTTCATATTCATTTCATCTGCGGCTCTTCTCATAAGGTCTGCCGGACAGTTAGCACCTGCCATGATGCCCGTACGAATATATGAAAAGTCAGTTTTCCCGAAGTCGGGATGATTGAACATTGCAATAAACATTGTGGGTACGCCGTTAAAGCAGGTAATATGCTCATCATTTACGCAGGCAAGAGATGACTTCGGCGAGAAGTACGGCATTGGATAAAGCGTTCCGCCGTGGGTCATCATAGAGGTCATTGAAAGCACCATGCCGAAGCAATGGAACATCGGCACCTGAATCATCATTCGGTCTGCCGTGGAAAGATCCATTCTGTCACCGATGGTCTTACCGTTGTTTACGATATTTCTGTGAGTGAGCATTACGCCCTTGGGGAAGCCTGTGGTTCCCGATGTGTACTGCATATTGCATACATCGTCGGGTTTAACAAGAGATGCACGACGTCTTACTTCCTCATGAGGAATCAGGTGGCTTCTCTGGAGCATCTGTTCCCAAGTGAGGCAGCCGTCCATAGAAAAGCCTACCGTTACAATGTTACGGAGGAAGGGAAGATTTTTGGAATAAAGAGCGTCTCCCGGAGTCATCCTCTTAAGCTCGGGGCAAAGCTCCTCGATTATTTCCTTATAATTAATATCCTTACAATCCTCAATCATAACAAGTGTATGGGTATCTGACTGCTTCAGAAGATATTCAATTTCGTGAATTTTATATGCAGTGTTTACCGTTACCAGTACCGCACCAATTTTTGTGGTTGCCCAGAAAGTAATAAACCATGCAGGAACGTTGGTTGCCCACACGGCAACGTGGTCTCCTGCTTTTACCCCCAGAGAAATAAGTGCTGCTGCACACTCGTCAACATCGCGACGGAACTGTGCATAGGTTCTTGTATAATCAAGGGTGGTGTACTTAAATGCATACTGGTCGGGGTATTTCTCTGCCATCGTGTCAAGCACGTCGGAGAAGGTAGCATCAATTACATCATACTTTTTCCATACAAATGTACCTGTTTTGCTGCGGTTATAATATGCCTTGTCAAATTCCGTCTTTTCTCTTGAAAGACTTCCTATATAGTTAGCAAAGTGAGTAAGTACTATATCGGCATCATTCACTTCCTCATTCCACGCTACACAGATATATCCCTCGTAATTAAGAGAAGAAAGAGCGTTTATAAAGTTTGTAACAGGAAGCTCGCCCTCGCCGATGAGAACTGTTTTCCCGTCCTTCATATCACCCATTCTTGCATATTTTATATATGCACCGAGGCTCTTAATAGTGGTTTCTGCACTCTCCCCTGCTTTAAAGTAGGTTTCACGCATATTCCATGATGCACCGATAACTGCCGAAGAAAAGAAATTTATTATATCAATTACGTTCTCCGTTTCGGCAAGGTAGCCTGCGGTTTCAAAAAGAATCTGAACATCTGCTTCCTCGGCACGCTTAATCGCCTTTGCGAGCTTTTCGGAAAGCACTTCATTTGAGGTCTTTACCTCGTTACGCAAAATGACCCTTTCTATTCCTGCATTACGTGCCATATCCACGTATTTTACTATTTCGTCACCATTTGCTTCTTCGCTTTCAATACTGTAGGGATATACAAGAGCAGATACAGCTAAGCTTCTGTTCACAAGCTTACGCTTGGAATCGGGGGTACGGTCAGGTCTTAAAATACTGTCGTGATGATGCTTTCTTTCTTTAAGTGCATCATATATTTCAAAGCCTGCATAGCCGTAATCATACGCAAACTTACATGTATCAAGGAAGGAAGCACGGGCAACATGCTTGGTCGAAAATGTGATTTTCATTTTATTCCTCCTCGAATACTATCTTGTTCAGCGCGTTAATATATGCTCTGATACTTGCCGCTACAATATCTGTTGAAATGCCGTTACCGCTGTAAAGCTTTCCGCCACTGCGAAGTCTTACAATTGCATTACCCAAAGCTTCTTTACCGTCGGTTACCGCATGAATCTGAAAATCATCAAGTTCGTAATGGAAGCCTATACTCTGCTCAATAGCACGGAATACCGAGTCGATAGGTCCGTCTCCCGTGCTGACGCCGTTTAAGATTTCATCGCCGCAGCGAAGTGTAACCTGTGACATCGAGCCTGTGAGGTTAGAGCAGTTTGTGGTATAGCTTTCAACATGATAGGTTGAGGGTGCCTGCATTGCAAAGCTTGCAATAAGCGCCTCCAGCTCTTTTGCTCCTACACTGCCTTTCTTTTCGCAGACATGTGAAAGAGCCTTATAAACCTTTCCCGTATCCTCATCGGAAAGGTCATAGCCCAATACGTTTGCGGCATGTGCCACATCGGAAAGTGTGGAGTCGGAATCAAGAACTATCTTTTTCTTCTCGCTTACATCTGCCGTTTCATAGGTTTCGTGATTTATCTTGGAAAGCATTTCATCAATGCTTGCGTATATCTTTGTATTGTCAAGACCGCTTTCAATACCGATTTCGGCTCCCCTTGCCTTGATTACGCCTGCAAAAGCTCCCATGGAAAGGGCTTCTTTTCCTGCCATGGAGCATTTAAGCCCGTCTGCACCTGTCTTTACCGCCGAAACAGCACACGCTACCGCCATATCAATTGAATCGGAAAGCTGAACATAAACGGGGATTGTCACGGCTTCTTTTACCTTTTTAACTATATCGGCAATCTCTTCGGGGAGGGAAGTTCCTGCATCGTCACAAATTGTAACAAGCTTTGCTCCGTTTGCCTCTGCCTCTTTTACAGCCTGAATAAGGAAATCTTCATCGGCACGTGTTGCATCAAGTGCGGAAAATTCCACATCACTGCAAAGCTCGCTCGCCTTTTTTGTAAGAGCGGCAATTTTGGAAAGCATTTTATCTGCTTTCACATGGTAAATATACTCCATCTGAACGGTGGAGATGGGAAGTTCAACCTGAAGTCTGGGGAAGGAAGCCTCTTTAACACATTCCCACGCATTTTCTGCTTCCTCCTCGCTAAATCCCACAGGGATTGCCACGGTGCTGTTTTTCACATTACGCGAAATTGTCTTATATATAATGGTATCCTCACGGACACTTTTTACAGGAGATAGCTCTACCGCATTAACTCCAAGCGTATCGGCACAGGAAGCAATGGCAGTCTTTTCTCTGAACAATAGAGAAACAGCTCTGTCCTGTGACAGCTTTTTAAGGGTAATGTCGGTAATACTGATTTTTCTCATAATTTAACTCTCCTTGTAAATAGTTTTATAAGGTCATAAGAACAAAAAAGACCTGCGGCACTACTTGCCGCAGGTTATTGGTATTCATAATACGAATACAACCCTTTTTACTTAAACACACGACAAACAGCGCTATTCTTATCCGGCTTTGTAATTGCTAGAATAATAATAGCGATGAGAAGAAGTATGTTTGCTGTAAAGAAAGATTGCATATTCATACTTAAAACCTCACGTTTCTTACGCTACAGTATAACCATTAGCAAAGCCTTTGTCAATATTTTTTTGTATCAATGATAATTTTCGTTACATTTTTTGTTTTTCTATGGCAAAAACAATTAAAACATATCAGAAATAGCCTTCATTTCTTCCTTCGCCTCGGTAAGTGCCCCGAGAAGCTGGTTGCTTTTCTTCTCCTGCTCCAAAACGGTGTTTATGGTAGCTAAAGCATTATATGTACACGCCTCGAAAAGCTCCTTGTCATCAGCGGAAAGGCTCTGCTTTTCACCAAGGGATTTCTTTAGCTTTTCCAAAAGCTTAAAGGCTTCATCCTCATTATAATTGTATTCTATAATAATTTGTTCAAGAAGGGCAACATACTCGCCCAAAAGTTCTTTGGCATTTTTCATTTTAAAGCTTTCCTTCTAACTTCTTAATACTGCGGATATCTTCGCCCAAAAATTCCAGCATGGAAAAACCTCCGGTGATTCTTGAAGCAATTCTTTCGTTGTAAGTATTTTTAAGCATATTCCTGTTAAGATTCGTGGAAATAATCATCTTCCGTCCTGCAATAAGGCGGCTGTTGATTATTCTGAAAAGCTCCGCACAGGTAAACTGCGTCACAAACTCGCTTCCCAAATCATCAAGGATAAGAAGGTCGCACTCGCCAAGCTTCTTCACAATATACTGGGCATTTTGGGAAACCTCCCTGCCGAAATGCATATCCTCCAATATCGGGAAAAGTGCGTTACAGCTTACATACAAAACATCCTTTTCCTTTTTAATAAGCTCGTTTGCAACGGCGGAGGAAAGAAAAGTTTTTCCCAGTCCGCACGCTCCGCAGAAAAGCAAATTTTCATCTGATGTATCAAAATTCTCAGCAAAGCTTCTGCACTCGGAAAGAATCGCCTGCATATTCTCCCTGGGAGAGCAGCCATATTCGGGGACGAAATCCGCACTGTAGTACGAAAGCTTGAAATTCTCAAAGGTCTGCTCGGAAAGAAGCGTAGAAAGATTTGCTTCTTTAAGAGCAATCTCGGTAATCTCTTTTTGAAGGCAGGAGCAAATTTTTCCGCCGTCAAATCCGCTGTCATCACATTTTGGGCAATAATGACCAATGTTAAGATAATCCTTATCAAAGCCCGCTTCGGTAAGGAGCCTTTCCCTTTCTTTTACAAACTCCTTATTTTCTGCGGCAATGGCACTTACTGCCTTTTTCTCGTCATACTCGTCGTTTGCAATAAGATTGAGCATACGAATTCCGTAGCGATCCAATTCTTCTTCAATTTCTTTTATTCTCGGAGCTTTAATGAAAACCTCACTGCGGCGGCGTAAAAGTTCATTTTTACGCTTTTCTTTTCTTTCCGCAATGATTTTTGCTGCTTTTTCGTAAATTGATTCAGCCAAAAAAGGTCACCCCTTTATTTTTTCTGCTTCTCTAATCTGAGTTTTCGTTCAATTGCCGCCATATCATCAAGCTGATACCCGGTAGAACGGCTCTTTTCCTTTTGGGGAGCCGCCTTCTCTTTCTCGGCAATCTGGGAAACTGTTTTAATTCCTTTTTCAAACCATGATTTAAGGATTGTATTCATGTACGGCATCGAAACCTTGCCGGTATTTTTAACCGTTTTCTCATAGGCGTTTCTTATCATTGGCTCGCTCATGGAAAATTCACTTGTCCAGCGGGCGATATAATTCATCTCTGTTTGAGAAAATTCTCGTTCCAAGCCAAACATTTTTCTGCATTTTTTCTGCATACGTGCTTCTTTGATTACACGGCTTAAAATCTTGGTAGCCTCCTCGATGGTGTTAACGCCCTGCTCTTTCCATCCCTCAGCCACTTTTTCTATGTAAGAAAAATTAGTTTTGTCGATAGTAACACAATATTCCAGAAGCACCAGCACTATTTCCTGGGTCATGGAATATTCCTGCATAAAGGTGTACAATGAATTTATTTCACGGCGGGAAAGCGTCTTTTTAAGGAGCTGCTCCGCCAAAGAAACGGTTTCCTTCATTTTGGGGTTGATTCCCATTGCCTTGGAAATTTCTTTCATGGAGTCCTTATCGGGATTTTCCTTTACGCTTTGAGGCTTCACTACAGTTTTTTCCGCATTCTCTTTTTCCACAGATTCTTTTGCAGGAGCTTCGCTCATTGCGTCAAACACTAAGATTCCTCTGCCCTCACTATGTACAAGCCCTACTTTTTTCCAGTAACGCCAAGCCTTACTGACGTCGGTTTCCAATATGTCGAGAGCTTCTGCAATCTGTGCGTTTGACACGTCCTCCTCGCCCTCATAACACTTGGCAAGACCGTACAAATAAACCTTTACATAGGTGGCATTTGCACTAATCATATATTTGTTTATAAATTCCATGGGGAGCGGCACTGATTTATTCGCATGAAAAAAACTTGCCATAAAAATTCCCTCCGTTATTTTTTATCTGTAAAAATCTTCGCAGATAGAGTCATTATAACATACTTTTTCCCAAATGTACAGACTTTTTGCGGTTTTTTGAGCAAAAAAGCTTTGAAAAAAGCTTTTCCATATGTTAAAATAAATGTATCCTCACAGAAAGGTTATGGAAAAATGAATTTTAAAACCGAGCTTTCACGCATTAAAGCCTCAAACTTTATACTTCTTACAATAGCAGGTCTTATTAATGCTTTCGGGGTAACGGTGTTTTTGTCACCCGTAAAGCTTTACGACAGCGGAATTTCAGGCACCTCTATGCTTCTTTCCCAGATCACGCCTGAATATATGACGCTTTCTTTGTTCCTCCTGATTTTAAATATCCCTCTGTTTTTATACGGACTTAATAAACAGGGCGCTTCTTTTACAATATATTCACTGTATGCCGTTACGGTATATTCCCTGGGGGCATGGCTGATTACCGATGTGCTTCCCATTGATGTCAGCATGGCATCACCCCTTGCAGGGGACGATTTGCTTTTATGTGCTATTTTCGGCGGACTTATTTCCGGTATAGGGAGCGGTCTTACCATTCGTTACGGTGGTGCAATTGACGGAATAGAGGTAATGGCTGTAATATTTGCAAAGAAGCTTAATTTAACCGTAGGTTCTTTTGTGATGATGTATAATGTACTTCTCTATGTACTCTGCGGAGCTGTAATAAATAGCTGGATTCTTCCCCTCTACTCCATTGTGACGTACGGTGCTGCACTCAAAACGGTAGACTTTATTGTAGAAGGCCTTGACCGTTCAAAGGCTGTTATGATAATAACCGAAAAACCGGGAGAAATCAGCAGTGCCCTTATAGAAGAATTTGAATGCGGAACAACCAACATGCCTGCAAAGGGCGGTTTTTCGGGTAAGGATAAATCGGTGGTCTACTTCGTTGTAAACCGTTTCCAGATTGCAAAAATGAAAACAATTGTTCATGCAATTGACCCTGCGGCGTTTATGACAATTACCGAAGTAGCGGATGTTTTCACAAGCCCTGCTTCTAATTAACTTGCTTTTTTTCGTGCTTTATGCTACAATACCTGTAATGACTTTTTTGGAGGGAAATCCATGCTAATAAAAGAATCAGCGGAAAATTACCTTGAAACAATATATATGTTAGGAAATAAAAACGATTTTGTACGCAGTATTGACGTGGCAAACGAGCTGGGGTTCTCAAAAGCAAGCGTTTCCGTGGCAATGAAATCCTTTCGTGAGGAGGGGTATATCGTAATCGATCGGGACGGCGGAATAACGCTCACGGAAAAAGGGCTTGAAATTGCCGAAAAAATGAGCGAAAGGCATAATATCATCGCAAAGGCTCTGATGCATTTAGGCGTAAACGAGGAAACTGCCTATGCCGACAGTTGTAAGATTGAGCATGATATCAGTCAGGAAAGCTTCGATAAAATAAAGGAATTTTTATATAACCTTAACCAAGATTAATGTTATATAACGGTATTATTAAAATTGTGTTACCGCTATTGCAAATACACATTATATAGTGTATTATACAATTAGATAATAAAAAGGGGTGACCGACATGGCGATAAATCAGACCACACATATTAACATTGGAAAATCTCACGATGCAGAGATTGAAAATATCATTTGCAGCGTTCACGAGGCATTGGTTGAAAAAGGATATAATCCCATCAGCCAGCTTGTGGGCTATATTATGTCGGGCGATCCTACCTATATCACAAGCCACAAAGGTGCAAGAAGCCTTATAACCAAGGTTGAGCGTGATGAGATATTAGAGGTTGTATTCCGTAAATATTTAGCTGAGTAACAGTTATAAGAATGAATAAAAAAAGCTTATCAGAGTTAAAGCTCTGATAAGCTTTTTTCTATGGAATCAGTATTTAAGAGGTCATTTTCTCCTGCTTTACCTTTTTATCGATAACATGGCGTGATGCTAACTCCTTTAACACTTCATCAACATCAATTCCCATCTCAACCATCATTACCATTACATGGTAGTAAAGGTCAGCGATTTCATAGATTGTTTCTTTCCTGTCATTATCCTTGGAGGCAATAATAACCTCGGTACACTCCTCGCCTACTTTTTTAAGGATTTTGTCAATACCCTTTTCAAAGAGGTAGGTGGTGTAGCTTCCTTCCTTTTTCTCTGTTTTTCTGCCCTTTATCATTTCAAAAAGTGCTTCGGGAGAGAATACGCCCTCCTCGTCGCTTTCAAAAACAATGTCGTTAAAACAGCTCTCGCTGCCTGTATGGCAAGCGGGACCGTCTTTCTTCACATAAACCAAAAGAGCATCGCTGTCACAATCGGCAACGATTTTTATTATGTGCTGATAGTTGCCGCTGGTTTCTCCCTTAAGCCACAACTCCTGTCGCGACCTGCTCCAGAAGCAGGTCAGCTTTTTCTCAAGGGAAATTTTAAGGCTTTCCTCGTTCATATACGCAAGAGTAAGAACCTTGCCTGTTGCCGCATCAATTACTATTGCAGGGATAAGTCCCTTTTCGTCAAATTTAAGTTTACTTATATCTATCATTTCAAACTCTCCTTACAGGAATATTATTCTTTTCAAGCTCTGCTTTAAGGTCTTTTATGGCAACCTCACCAAAGTGGAATATTGACGCCGCAAGACCTGCTGACATTTTGGGAATTTCATTGAACAAGGTTACAAAGTCATCGATTTTTCCCGCACCGCCTGATGCAATTACAGGAACATTTACAACGCTTTGCACAGCTTTAAGCATTTCTATGTCAAAGCCTTTTTTTACGCCGTCGGTATCAATGGAATTTACTACAATTTCGCCTGCACCACGCTCTACGCCCTGCTTTATCCACTCGATTGCTTCTATTCCCGTGTCCTCGCGTCCGCCTTTTGCAAAAACGTGGAATTCTCCTCCCACACGCTTTATGTCAACGGACAGGACAACGCACTGATTTCCGTAAATCTGTGCCGCTTCGTTTATAAGATTGGGGTTTTTGATTGCACCTGAATTCACACTGACCTTGTCTGCACCGCATTTAAGCACTCTGTCAAAATCCTCTACCGTGTTTATACCCCCGCCTACAGTCAAGGGAATGAATATTGTGGAGGCTACCTCCCTAAGCACATCGGTAAAAAGCTTTCTCCCCTCAAAAGAGGCTGTTATATCATAAAACACAAGCTCGTCTGCCCCTTGCTCCCAATACATCTTTGCAAGTTCCACGGGGGAAGAAACATCGGAAAGCCCTTCAAAATTTACGCCCTTAACAACCCTGCCGTTTTTTACATCAAGGCAGGGAATAATTCTTTTTGTAATCATTTCGCCACCTCGATTGCTTCGCTAAGGTCTATATCACCGGTGTATATTGCCTTACCCACAATTGCACCATAAAGATTCATACCGCGAAGTGCCTTTACATCTTCAATCGTAGACACACCGCCCGATGCCACAATATCCATTGTGAATTTTTCTGAAAGCTCGCGGTAAAGCTCGCGGTTTGTCCCTCTCATGGCACCGTCACGGGAAATGTCGGTACATATAACGGTTTTTACGCCTAAATCCTGCATTCTGGCAAGGAAATCCATGCCTGAAACATCGCTTGTCTCAAGCCAACCCTTTATGGCTATCTGCCCGTCCTTAAGGTCGGCACCTACGGCAATTTTGTCGCCGTATTTTTTGCATACGCTTTCGAGAAACTCAGGGTTATTTAACGCCGCTGTTCCCAATATCACACGCATTACACCTGCATCAATATATTTTTTTACGGTTTCTTCGTCTCGGATTCCTCCGCCGATTTCCACCTTGAGTCCGCTTTCCTTTGCAACCGCCGCTACCACTTCAAAATTGGGAGTCGTGCCGTCTTTTGCCCCCTCAAGGTCAACCATATGGATATATTCGGCACCTTGTGCCTTGAATCCCTTTGCCACCTCCAAGGGGTTTTCGCTGTAAATTGTCATCTGATTATAATCGCCCTTGTATAAACGAACAGCCTTTTTATCATATAAATCTATTGCCGGAAAAATCAACATTTTTTAAGGTCCTTTCCAATTTACATTTCAGAAAATGCTTTAAGTATACTAAGTCCTGCCTTGCCGCTTTTTTCGGGGTGGAACTGACATCCGTACACATTGCCTTCTTCCGCCGAAGCGGTAAGCTCACAGCCGTATTCTGCCGTTGCTGTTACACTTTGAGCACAATTTGCCGCATAGTACGAATGCACAAAATATACACAATCCCCATCAGTAAGATATTTAAAAAGGGGCGTTTCTTTTTTGAATATAAGGGGATTCCAGCCTATATGGGGAATACTTAGCCCCTCGCCTATTACATCGGCAATGGGGCGGATTTCACCCTTTATCAGTCCAAGCCCCTCATATTCTCCGTACTCATAGCTCTTCTCAAAAAGAAGCTGCATTCCCAGGCATATTCCGAGGATTGGCTTACCCTTTTTTGCTTCTTCAATTATAACTTTATCAAGCCCGCTTTGGGAAAGCTTTCTTCGTGCATCACGAAAAGCTCCTACTCCGGGAAGAATAATTTTGTCCGCAGTGCGTAAAACATTTTCATCGCTTGTTACAACGCTCTGGGCTCCTATCACATCCAAGGAGCTTTTGATGGAAAACAAATTTCCTACTCCGTAATCGGTTATTGCTATCATAATACTCCTTTTGTAGACGGTATAGCGTCCTTTGCCTCCGCATCAATTTTTACTGCACCGCGTATTACACGGGCAACTGCTTTAAATGCACCCTCAATTATATGGTGAGAGTTTCTGCCCGCAAGCTCTCTTATGTGCAGAGTAATTCCTGCATTTTTTGCAAAAGCCTCAAAGAATTCATACACAAGCTCCGTATCGAAATCGCCCACCTTGCACGCAGGAATCGGAAGCTCGCAGCAAAGCATACCTCTGCCCGAAATATCAACTGCCGCTAAAATGAGTGCCTCATCCATGGGAAGTGTAATATCGGAGTATCTTGTGATTCCTCGGCAATCTCCGAGTGCTTCCTTTAATGCCTGACCGAGGGCAATTCCTATATCCTCGGTGGTGTGGTGATAGTCTACATACGTATCACCCTGACAAAGCACGGAAAGCGTAAGATTACCATGCTTTGCAAAAAGCGTCAGCATGTGGTCGAGGAAGCCGCACCCTGTCTGAATTACGCCCTTTTCGCACACATCAAGATTAAGATTGAGTTTAATTTCTGTTTCTGCCGTTTTTCTGTTAATTGTAGAATTTCTCATAATATCAGTCCTTTAAAATCTTTTTGATAGTATTTACAAAGGTTTCCATTTCCTTTGGAGTTCCTATAGTAATGCGGTTATACTCACGTATACGCTCGATAGTAAAATGTCTGACCAGGATTCCGTTTTCGCGAAGCTTCTTATAAAGCTCCTCGCCGCCGATTTTATCACTCTTTGCAAAGAGGAAATTAGTTTTGGACGGAAGAATTGTAAATCCCATTTCGGAAAGTGCTGCTGCCGTCTTTTCACGCGTTTCTATAATCTCCTGCCTGTTACGCTCAAAATATTCTTTATCCTTTATCGCCGCACTTCCCGCCGCCATTGTCATGCGGTTTATGTTATAGGGGTTTATGCTGTAACGGATAGTGTTTAAATCACGGCAAAGCTCCTTTGATGCCACGCAGAACCCGAGCCTCGCCCCTGCCATGGAGCGTGATTTTGAGAAAGTCTGCACAACAATTAAGTTATCATACTTTTTGGTAAGAGGAATTGCCGTCTCTCCGCCGAAATCAATATATGCTTCGTCAACGATTACGATATTTTGAGGATTTGAGCTTACCACCCTTTCAATTTCACTAAGCGGTGCAAAAATCCCTGTGGGTGCATTGGGGTTAGCAATAACAATATTTTTATTGATGCCTATGTAGCGGTCAAAATCAATTGTGAAATCTTCCTCAAGGGGAATTTCCTCATAGGGGATATTATTAACCTCTGCAAACACGCTGTAAAATCCGTAGGTAATATCGGGAAACACAAAGGGATGCTCATTATCTCCGTATGCGATAAATGCAAAATTCAGTATTTCATCCGAACCATTGGATAAAACCACGTTTTCTTTTTCCACACCGTAGTATGTCGCAATATCTTCCCTTAATGCAGTGCATTCGGGGTCGGGATATAGCCTTAAAAGCTCCGCCTGATATGAGGCTTCCTCCATTGCCGCCTTTGACGGAGGATAGGGCGATTCATTTGTATTAAGCTTTATATATTTCATATCCTTAGGCTGTTCGCCGGGGGTATATGGAATCAGCTTACTATGCTTTTGACTGAAAAATTTACTCATTTTTAATTTCCTCTAACATTAATTTTGCATTTCGCGAAAGCGACTCACCGCACTCTTTGCATGTGCTTCAAGACCCTCTGCCATTGCAAATTTATAAATATCGTCACTTACTTTTCTGAGTGCATTCTCGGTAAAATAAGTATACTGTGTCTTTTTAATAAAATCATCTACAGAAAGGGGACTTGAAAAACGTGCCGTTCCGCTTGTGGGAAGCGTATGGTTGGGGCCTGCAAAATAATCCCCCAATGCTTCGGGGCAGAATCTACCCATAAAGATGCTTCCTGCGTGCTTTACGCGGTCGAGATAATCAAAGGGATTATCCATGCAAAGCTCCAAATGCTCAGGAGCAATTTCATTGGAAGCATTAACCGCTGTTTCTATGTCCTTCACGATAATGATTTTACCGTTGTTATCAATAGAAGTGCGGGCAATTTCCGCCCTTTGAAGGAGGGGAATCTGCCTTTCAAGCTCCTCACTGACTTTTTGGGCAAGCTCACGGCTTTCCGTTACCAAAACGGCACTTGCCATCTTGTCGTGCTCCGCCTGGGAAAGAAGGTCTGCCGCAACAAACTGAGGATTGCTTTTTCCGTCGGCAATAACAAGTATTTCGCTGGGACCTGCAATCATATCAATTGAAACCTTTCCGAAAACCTGCTTCTTTGCTTCCGCTACAAAAGCGTTTCCCGGACCTACAATCTTATCAACCTTGGGGATTGTCTCGGTTCCGTAAGCAAGTGCGGCAATAGCCTGTGCACCGCCTGTTTTAAATACCTTTGTAACTCCCCCGATTCTTGCCGCCGCAAGTATAACAGGGTTTACTTTGCCTGCTTTTGCAGGGGTTGTAATCACGATTTCACTACAGCCTGCAAGCTTTGCAGGGATACAGTTCATAAGTACGCTGGAGGGGTACGCCGCCGTACCGCCCGGAACATAAAGACCTGCTTTTTCAATGGGAATAATCTTCTGCCCTACGACAACACCCTCATCTTCATTTATAATAAAGCTCTGCCTTACCTGTCTTTTATGGAAGTTCTCAATATTCTTTGCCGCTTTTTTGAGGATTTCAATAAGCTCGGAAGAAACGCTATTCATGGCTTCCTCATATTCCTCTTCGCTTACAAGGAGGCTTTCGGGAGCACCGCCGTCAAACTTGTCCGCATATTCCAAAAGTGCCTTGTCCCCGTTTTTCTTTACATTTTCTATAATTTCAGTAACCGTCTTTTCAATGGATGAGGTATCCTCGATATCACGGGCAAAGATTTCATCTATACTGATTTCTTCATAATTATATATTTTAATCATTATTTTTCTCCTTTTCGGAAACGTATTCCTCAATGGCATTTGCAATTTTTGAAATAACATCGTTTCTGAATTTGTAGCTTACCTTGTTGGAAATAAGACGTGCACTTATAGGCACTACAGTTTCATAAGGGCGAAGATTGTTTTCCTTAAGCGTTGTACCTGTTTCCACGATATCCACAATCACATCGGAAAGCCCCAATATGGGAGCAATTTCAATGGAGCCGTTAAGCTTGATAATGTCAATTTCACGACTTAATGAGCTGTAGTACTTCTTTGTGATGTTGGGGAACTTTGTTGCCACACGGAGGGTTTTTTCGGGGTTGTCCACAAAATTATTTTTTGCGGCTACCGCCATACGGCAGACACCCATTTTAAGGTCACAAAGCTCATAGACATCGGGATTGTATTCCAAAAGTATGTCCTTTCCTGCCACGCCTATATCCGCCGCACCTCTTTCAACATAGATTGCCACGTCGGAGGGCTTCACCCAGAAATATCTCACGCCTGTTTCTTCATTTTCAAATATAAGCTTGCGGTTATTTTCACGAATTGAAGGACAGCCGTAGCCTGCTTTTTCAAAAATGTCGTAAACCTTTTCTCCCAGTCTTCCTTTCGGGAGAGCTATGTTAAGCATATTATCCATTTGCGATTTCGCCGCCTTTCAACACCTTGCAAAGCCTTTTATAACGGATTACGCCGCTGTCTGTCTTTTGTACATTTACGCTTTCTCCGTTATTTTTAAGGTTGTCCGCCGCTTTTTTTATAAGGTCATATGATACGCCGTCCTCATAGGTTAAAAGCACGTCACAATCATACTGCTTGTTGGTGGTATCAATTCTTTCCAGCATATCGGAGTATACTGCAAATCCGATTGCACCGCCTACCTTTCCCATACCTTTAAGAAGATTGTCATATCTTCCGCCTGAAAGCACGCTCTTGGGAAGCTTATCCACATAACCGCGGAAAACTATTCCGTTATAATACCTTGTATCTCCTATAATTGAAAAATCAATAAAGATATTATCTGCCATATTGCAAAGGGAGAGGTTTTCAACAAGTCTTTTAAGCTCTGCCGCAGAATCAATCATTTCGCGGTTGATGCAAAGCTTCTCAAGCTTTGATATAACCTCGGTTGCCTTTCCCGAAAGCTCGCAAAGGCTTACAGCAATATCACATATTGCACTGCCTACTCCGTTTTCCTCACAAAGCGTACGCAGGGCAAAGCTGTTTTTATCTCCGAAAAGGGAAAGAATCTTCTTCTCTGTTTCATCATTTACGCCTGCGGCACCGAGCAGCCCCTTTATAATTCCCACAGAGGAAATATCTAAAATATAATTATCGCTTAAGGTTTCGAGGCTCTTTATGGCAAGAGCTACAACCTCGCACTCGTCAATTTCGCTGATTTCACCCATGCACTCAATTCCCGACTGCATGATTTCCTTGATTTCGTGAGTTGTCTTGTCAGGGCGGTAAACATTTTCATTATAATAAACCTTGCTTACTCCGCCCTCTGCCCCTTTGTAATTTTTGATAATCGAAAGGGTTACATCGGGCTTAAGAGCCAGAAGCCTTCCGCTTAAATCCGTAAAGGATACGATATTCTCACTGCCTACGAAATTGCGGTTTTTTACATACATATCGTATTCTTCAAAACGGCTCATCTTAAAAGGCATATATCCGCTTTCGTGATAGAGGGCTCTTAAGGCATACATGATTTTTTCTTCAGTTTTTAAAATGTTGTCATTCAGTGTCATTAAGACTCATTCCTTGCTTTTTATCAATTTCACTTTAGCATTTTACCACGGTAAAGCGATAAAGTCAACCCTTATTTTAAAATTATCCGTTTAATTTTAGCACAAATATGGAATATAATCAAGTTTTTCGTTGAATTTAATGAGAAAAGGGTATGACAAACCAAAAAATTTGTTTGTCACACCCTTTTCTCATCAATTGTTTGGCGACATTTATATAGTATCAT
Organism: Clostridia bacterium; assembly: GCA_045636425.1. Classification (GTDB taxonomy): domain Bacteria; phylum Bacillota; class Clostridia; order UMGS1883; family UMGS1883; genus UMGS1883. Next base: position 209,617 of record JAZTXM010000002.1, read on the forward strand.
ATATAGCCTACTTTGTCAATATAAATAAGCTATAATTAGCCTATAATTGTTTAGGAGGGATTCTTTTGAATACTTATAATGTAGTAAAAAACCGTATACTTGCTCTGTGTAAGGAGTATAACCTTACAATTAATAAATTAGCATCGAAATCGGCTATACCTCCCTCAACATTAAAGAATATTCTTTACGGAAAAAGCCATAATCCCGGTATTGTCACAATAAAAATGCTTTGTGACGGTTTTGGAATTTCATTAGTAGATTTTTTCGATACTGCGGAATTCAGAAAATTAGAACAGGAAATAGAATAGTTTTACATACAAAAACAGACTGTAACCTTTTGGTAGCAGTCTGTTTTTTGACAAATCCCTAACTTTTTCTTACATTAATATCGGTTGCATCTGTACTCCCCTAAGTGCACTTTCCACAGCAGGGATAAGATAATCCCACTTTGCCACAAGGGAGTCATTCTTGCCAATGGGGTCATCCTGTCCGAAAGGAACAAAGTAAAACCCCCGTGAATTTAAAAGGGTACCGATATTTTTTGCCGACATACTGAGTCCGTCATTTGTAGACGGAGCAATTATAACGGGACGATTATTTCTGAGGGTTGCTTTAGCGGCAAGGGGAACGCATCCGTCATAAATCCCGTTTGCCAGTTTTCCTAATGTATTTCCCGTACAGGGAGCAATCACCAGAGCATCAATGAGCTTTTTGGGGCCTATCGGCTCTGCCTCTGTTACGGTTGAAATTATTTTGCGTTTACATATATCTTCAATTTCCGAAATATAGTCTTTGCATTTGCCGAAACGGGTATCGGTTGAATACACCGTTTCACTCATAATGGGGAAAATGTCGTACCCCTCTTCCTTTACCTTACGCAGGGTATCGGTTACTTTCCGCATCGTGCAAAATGAGCCGGTAAATGCAAATCCCAACTTCGTATTTTTTGCATCCATAAACTATTCACCTAACTCACCAAATATATTGCAGATGGTTTCTTTTATGATATTACCCGCAGTTATCGGTGCTACCTTCCCCGGAAGACCTAATGCCCATATTACCTTTACACCAAGGTCTTTTGCCGCTTCCATATCTACGCCGCCGGGCTTTGATGCCAAATCTATAATAAGGCTTTCCTTGCTACCTATCAGCACTTCACGGTCTATCACGCATTGGGGCACAGTATTAAAGATAACGTCCGCATCCGAGACGCACTCGGAAAGATATGAAAAATCAACCGCCTGCAGTCCCATAATGCGTGCCTTTGCTCTCTGGGAGGGACGGCGTGCACAAACGGTCACATTTGCGCCCATTTTTTTGAGCATGGCTCCGAGGGGCTCGCCTACTTTTCCGAAGCCCGTGATAACAACGTTAGATCCGAAAACCGTTTTGGGAAGCTCCTCCATCATTATCTGAATTGCTCCCTCATAGGTGGGAACGGAATTTAAAATTTCCAGCTCTTCACGCATAAAATAGTCAACCCATTTTACGGAAAACACATCGGCAACCGCCTTTACCCCTGCGGACATTTTCCCGGCAAGGAGAAGCTTGTTTTTGCCGATAAGGTGAAACAAATCCTTGAGGAGTACCCCCTCGGAAAGGCATGGTGCATCTACCGTTTTATCATCACGGCTGCACGGAAGCGGAAGAATTACCGCATCGGAATTTTCCACCGCACTCTTAAGGGGCATACTTTCATCAAAGAAATTAACACCAAAACCTTCCTCTGTAAGAGCCTTACCTAAATACTCGGTCCTTGAATCGCCGCCGATAATTAAAATACGTTTAATATTCATAATGAAAACACCTCTCTATATATTATTACAGAGAGGTGTTTTTTGTTAAAATGTAATTATAAATTCCGTTCCGTTTTCCTCCGAGCTTTTTACGTTTATTTTTCCTTTGTGGCTTTTCACGATTTCCTTTGCCATGGAAAGCCCCAAGCCGTAGCCCGAAGTACTTCTCGATTTATCAACACGGTAAAAACGGTCAAATATTTTTTCTATGTCTCCTTGCCCGATAACACTGCCTGTATTTCGCACCGAAAGCTCAATATGGTCTTTTCCCGGCTTTTTAAGTGAAACATATACCGTCTCATTTTTCGGAGAGTACTTTATAGCATTGTCAATCAAAATGATGATAAGCCTGGTTATCTGCGAAGAATCTACTATTCCATAAACATCAGTTTCTATATCAGATTCAATTTTTATACCTTTTTCAAACGCTACTGCTTCAAAGTTCAAAACCACGGATTCCACTATTTCAGAAACCGAGGCTCGCACCTTTTCCATGGGGACCTCTGCATCTATTTTTGCCATAAACAGGAGATTTCCCGTAAGTTCACTGATTCTATGAACCTCTGTTTGAACATAGCGAAGCCATTTTTCTTCATCTTTAATTTTGCTGTCACCCCTAGACAGCAGCACATCTATATTTGCATTAATCGCCGTAAGAGGTGTTTTCAGTTCATGAGAGGCATCCGCTACAAACTGCCTCTGCCTGTCCCATGCCTCCGACACGGGACGCATAGCCCTGTTAGAAAATAAAAGACTGATAAAAAATATTATTGCCAGCAGTATAAATGCACTGACACCGAAGCTTATAACAAGCTGACGGAGCATCCCTTTTTCTGCCGTTATGTCCACAAGTGCAATGATTTTTGCACCATCCTTTATTTCCCTTGTCTGAAATCTCCAGATTACGTCCTCGCTGCTAAATTCCCCGTGAGATGTGTTCTGCTTTAAAGCCACCTTGGCAACCTCTTCATAATGCTCGCTGTTTTCTCCCAGCATGGAATCCGTATGGACATTCCCAGTACTATCAACAAACACCGAAAAATTGCTTATATCTTTGAGTGCGCGCTGTGGATTCTCAGGTCTTTTTGTGTCTTCAGGTTTTAAATCGGGAGAAGGCAAGCGAAATCTCCCCAGGCGGTGAAAAGAGTATGTCCGCTCAAGTGCCACGTGGATGTTCTGCTCAGTGTGGTTATAGGTAATGGCATATATAGCCGAAAATGCTACAATGATAAGACAGAAAATACTTATCATACTCATCAGAAGCATTTTGTTACGCATCTTCTTAATCATTTGACTCACTCCGCAAATTCCTGTTTTTAAATCACATCGGGGAGACTATTTTATAGCCGAGTCCCCTTACCGTAGCAATTGTTACATCCCTTGATACAAAAGCCAGTTTCTTACGCAAAAAGGAAATATATACTTCAACATAATTCCCCTCCGCTTCTGATTCAAAGCCCCAGAGCTTTTCTATTATCTGTTCTTTGGAAATAACCATAGACTTATTGATAATAAGGTACTCAAGAAGCTCAAATTCCTTTTTTGTAAGGGATGTTTCCCTGTGTGCCCCATAAAGCTGCATAGTGCTTGTGTCGAGAGTTATATCACCTATTTTCAGTTCGTTATTATTTACTATAACCTCATTCCCCCGCCGGGTAAGCGCACGGAGCCTTGCCAAAAGCTCCCCTGTATCAAAGGGTTTGGGCAAATAATCGTCTGCACCTGAGTCAAGCCCGTGGATGCGATCCTTTACATCGCTTTTTGCGGTCAGAAGTATGACGGGGGTATATACTTTTTCCTGCCTCAATGTCTTAACAATATCAAACCCGTTTATCTTAGGAAGCATTACGTCCAATACTATGGCATCATAAATTCCCGTAAGTGCATTGTCAAGCCCTTCCTCGCCGTCATTAAAGGTGTCAACGGTATAATTTTGCTGTGTAAGAATCTGCGAAAGCGCTTCCGCTAAATATTTTTCATCCTCTACTATTAACACACGCATTGTTCTCACACTCCTTATGCAGATAATACCTAACCAAGCTTAAAAACATCTTAAAAACCTAACTCCCACCGACTGATGCTTTTGTAGGGATTATTTAGTCCCGGCACAATGTTGCCTGACAGGTTTTCTGCTGTCATGAGATTTTCAGTTTTGAAAGCAATTCCGCATACAGGCTGTTCCCTTAGGAAAACTTCTTCAAAATTAAGCAAAGCACTGACTCTGGATTCATCTGAGGGGGCAGAGGAAATTGCTTTAAGCACAGCCTCCATCTGTTCGCTGTCATAACCGTAATTATTAAGTGCTCCGCCTTTTGAAAGTAAAAACTCAAAATCATACAGATTAAAAAGACGGGTTCCTCCTATATATGCGTCAAATTCTCCTCTTTTGATGAGGGCCTGATATTCATCAAACTCCGCTTCCTTTACCACTGCATTTATTCCTGCGGCAAAAAGCTGGCGGCTGATTAAGTTTGCAGTTTTTATCCGGCTTTGATTTTCGCTGTTAACGAGAAGCTTAAACGTGAACTCTTTTGAGTTCTTATCACGCAGTACCCCCGTTTTTTCGTCCTTTACAAACCCCTCCATAAAAAGAAGCTCGTTTGTATTTGCAAGGCTGTATCCCGATGCATTTGACGAGGCCTCTGTTTCCGACGCCATCGGATGAAGCGGCAAATTCACTGCCACCGCATTTTGTGCATAGCACTCCTTTACAATGGCTTCGCGGTCAATCGCCGATGAAACCGCACTTCTTACAATCTGGGAATCAAAAGGTTTTTTATTGTGATTAAATACTAAATATTCATACCCTGTATCGGGATAGGAAGTAATCAGAGTCTTATCCTTGGGAACACTGTTCTCACTGTCAAAGGTTTCGCTTGTTATAGCGTTTATAAGCCCTGTATTAAACGAGGTTGTTGCCGTCTGTGCATCACGTATCACCGTTATATTCACCTTGGGAATCTTCGCCTCGCCCCCGTGCCAGCTGTCAAAGCTTTTAAGCTCAATCATAGTGGCAGGATTATATTTTTCAAAGCAGTATGCTCCCGTACCGATAATATTTTCCTCAATTTCATTATTATGTGCCGCTACAATGGGGAAGGTAAGTGAATAGGCAATCTGCCCGTATGGACGCTTCAATGTTATTTGGAGCGAAAGAGGGTCGATGACCTGCACACTTTCAATATTCTTTATACACTTATAATATTCCCATGAGGGATTTTCCATAAGAAGATTGATTGTATGCGCAACGTCTGCAGAGGTGAAGCTTATTCCATCATGCCACAAGACGGAATCCTTCAGCGTAACCACAGCGCTCGTGCAGTCATCCGACACTTCAATATTTCTTGCAAGGACCCCCTCTGTTTTCATATCCTCTCCGATTTCAAATAGCGGCTCATAGCACAGGGAAAATCCGTCACGTATACTGCGGTTATCTGCAGCAAGCGGATTAAAGCTCTGCGGCTGCCGCATTTGAATTGAAATTATATCCGCCCCGCTTTTCTTTGGGTTTTCGTGTTCCTCTTTTGCACATGAGCAGCAAAAACCTGCCACAGCCAATATTAAAACAAACAGCAATAAATGTTTTTGAAATTTCTTCATCATAAAAACAAGTCACTCTTTCATACAAATAATTCCGCCCAGCGTTCCGCTTTTTCCATTTTGCTTGCGGTGGGAAAAGAACAAATCATTGTTGCAGGAGGTGCATATTTGGGAAAGGGAAATATTCTCCACGGGGACAAGACATTCTCTTATCAATGAATAGTTTACCATACCCAAATCCAGCATGTATTTGCCGTTTTCCTTGGCTGTGTAAAATTCAGGAGAAAACCTCTGAGCCACATCCTCGCTGACCTCATAGCAGCATTTTCCGATTGAGGGACCTATAGCAACAAAAATATTTTGAGGCTCCGCACCCATTTTAATAAGCTTTTCCACGGTTTTCTTGCCGATAGAGAGGGCACTGCCCTTCCACCCCGAATGAACTGCCGCTATTGCCTCGATATCCGCGGCATACATAAGAATGGGAACGCAGTCTGCACTGTAGCAAAGAATGGGGACATTTTTTTCGAGGGTTATACACGCGTCCACACCCTTTCCCCAGTCACTCGTTACCCCTATACCGATATTTTTTTCGTCAATAATTTCAATATTATCGGTATGCTCCTGTCTTGTTGAAGACAGACGTTTTATCTGAAGCCCCAGCTCCGAGCATAAAATTTCCTCGTTTTTCCGCACACAGGCAATATCGTCCCCACGCCTCGGGCTCATGGAAAGGCTTTCATATTCACCTTTGCTGACACCGCCCTTACGGGTGGTAAACCCATGCACAATGTTTTTAAAATTACAAAGCACATCGCTTTGGTAAAGAGCAATTTTTCCTATCTGCACAATCTGCATATTCTTATTATCTCCTCTGCCTTACCTGTTGCTTCATCAATTTTTATCACCACGGCACAAAGCTGCCCCTTTCCCTGGGCAACCTTAAAGGGCGGCTTTTTCGTATCAGGGGGAAGGGTGAATCTTGCTATGGACGCATCCTTATCAAGACCTAAGACGGCATCACGTGCACCTGTTCTTCCCACATCTGTAATATATGCACTGCCGCATGGCAAAATACGCTCATCCGCTGTCTGTATATGGGTATGTGTGCCTAAAACAGCACTTACCCTGCCGTCAAGATAATAGCCCAAGGCTTCTTTTTCACTGGTTGCCTCTGCGTGAAAGTCAATTATTATATTGGGAGTTCTTTCCTTGGCTTTAGCTATAAGCTCATCCGCCGTAAAAAAGGGCGAAAGATGATTTTCATTAATATAAATTTTTCCGATGAGGTTTATTATGGCAAGCTTACTTTCTCCCACGTTCACTATTGCCATGCCTTCCCCGGGATTACTCCCCTCAAGATTCGCGGGACGTACAATGTTTTCACCATCATTTAGAAGCGAAATAATCTCTTTTTTGGAAAAGGTGTGATTCCCCATGGTGAAAAAGTCTATGCCCGCACGGCACAGCTCCTCGTAGCCTCTCCTGTTCATACCAAGCCCTCCGGAAGCGTTTTCTCCGTTGGCAATGGTGTAATCTATGTTAAATTCATCCTTTATTTCGGGAAGAAGCTCAAACACTGCGTCTCTGCCGCATCTTCCCATAATATCACCGATAAATAAAATGTTCATTCTTACTGCCTTTCTAACCTATTTAAAATGGAAACAAAAGGGCATTTCTTTTGAAATGCCCTCTTAGCTTCGGATTATTTTGCGTAATCTGTTGTACGAGTTTCACGGATGAGATTAATTTTAATCTGACCGGGATATTCAAGCTCGCTTTCGATTTTCTTGACAATTTCTCTTGCCACAAATTCCATATCACCGTCACCGATTTCCTCGGGTTTAACCATAATACGCACTTCTCTGCCTGCCTGAATTGCATATGACTTTTCAACACCTGAAAAAGATGTTGCAATTTCTTCAAGCTGCTGAAGACGTTTTATGTACGCCTCTATATTTTCGCGTCTTGCACCGGGTCTTGCCGCACTTACTGCATCAGCCGCCTGAACAAGACAAGCAACCAATGTCTTGGGCTCAACGTCACCGTGGTGAGCATGAATTGCATTGATGATTGTCTCATTTTCCTTATATTTCTTTGCATATTCAACACCGAGCTCAATGTGTGAGCCTTCCTGCTGATGGTCAATAGCCTTACCGATGTCATGAAGAAGACCTGCTCGCTTTGCAAGCTTCACATCAACACCAAGCTCTGCAGCCATAAGACCTGCAATATAAGAAACCTCAAGTGAATGATTGAGAACATTCTGACCGTAGCTTGTACGGTATCTGAGACGGCCGAGAAGCTTGACGATTTCAGGATGCACACCGTTGACACCTGCTTCGATAACAGCTCTTTCACCTGTCTGCTTG
>JAZTXM010000003.1:0-119484 GCA_045636425.1 Clostridia bacterium
TGTAGGTTTACAATAGATGTGTTACATTCCGATATATTTTCATACGAGGAAACCTCGTACAAAAACATATCGGTAAAAAATAATAGCAAGTGAAACTTCTTTGTGTTATAGTTAATTCACCACAAACAACCAAAACAAAGGAGCCACTTGCTATGAATACTATAACACAAGATATGCAGTTTAGACAAGCCCTAATTAAATATTCTTTTAAATATGGTGTAACTAAAGCTGCCATTCGTTATAAAGTTAACCGTCAATATGTCTACCGTTGGAGAAAAAGATACGACGGTACATTGCAATCTCTTGCAGATAAATCACACAAACCCCATCACCATCCTAATCAACATACTGAAGCTGAATTAAAGCTCATATCCGATATGCGTAAACGCAATCCTAATGCAGGTTTAGTAGTGCTTTGGGTTAAACTTATGCAAAGAGGATATACACGCTCAATAACAGGGCTTTATCGTGTTTTACGTAAGAATGGCGAAATGGCTGTAAAACTGCCTAACCCAAAATATGTTCCTAAGCCTTATGAACAGATGCAATATCCTGGACAAAGAATACAAATAGATGTAAAATTTGTACCCGATGCTTGTCTTGTTGGTGATGCTAAAGGTAAAAAGTTTTATCAATATACCGCTATTGACGAATATTCGAGATTTCGCTATTTAGAAGCTTTTGAAGAACATAGTACATACAGCTCTACAATTTTTCTTCAGCATGTTTTAAAGAGGTTTCCTTTTAAGATAGAGTGTGTTCAGACCGATAACGGTTTTGAGTTTACCAAAAAGCACGGAAATACACAAAATCCAACCCCAACAATGTTTGAAAAGCAGCTTCATCTGCTGGGTATTCGTCATAAACTAATCAGACCATATACTCCAAGACACAACGGAAAAGTTGAGCGTTCACATAGAAAAGATAATGAATACTTTTATGCTTCGCACAAATTTTATTCGTTAGATGACTTTGCAAAACAATTAAAAGTGCATAACTATAAATACAATAAGTTTCCTATGCGACCACTTAATTGGAAAGCTCCCGCTGAGTATTTAAAAGCTTTTCTTAACGATGGTGAAATTTTTAAACCAATTTTGTAACAGATCATTGACAAACCTACAATTAATTTCCCTAACTGTTATGGCAGTTTTTTCTTGCAATTTACAATTACATGTGTTATACTGTTTTTGCGACACATCTGAATATTATTGCCATAAAGGTGCATTTTATATTGGTAAAAATGCATCCTCTATTTTTGCACCAATATGGCGTAAAAGATGTGTCGCAGCATTGAGGCTATGCATTTTTCGTGCGTAGCTTCGGCTACGCACTTTTTTAATTTTAGGAGGAATTAATGATGAAAAAGAGAATTATTCTATTGTTAGTGGCGGTATTAGTTTTGGCTAATGGGTTTGTTGCATTTGCAAACACTGATGGAAGTATTGAAAATTTTAAAGCTGTAAGGCAATATGTAGTAAATCAATTTGCAGATGTAGTTGAGTCGGATTGGTATGCGGAAAGTGTAAAAACTGCATATGAATTGTCTTTAGTAAATGGAACAAGTGACACTACATTTTCTCCCAATGATAATATAACAATAGCAGAAACTATAACTTTAGCAAGCCGGTTAAACAATATTTATTATGGGAATGCTCATTTCTTTGATTCAGGAGATGTTTGGTATAAACCCTATGTTGATTACGCAATAGAAAAAGGGATAATAAAAGCTAATGAATACATTAATTATAATGAATTTGCAACTCGCTCACAGTTTGCACAAATTTTTGCATCTGCATTGCCTGATGAAGCTTTAAAAAAAATTAATAACGTTGCAGATAATTCCATTCCCGATGTTCCTATGCAGAGTGACTATTCTAATGCTATATATAAGTTGTACAGAGCCGGGGTGCTGACGGGTAATGATGAAAAAGGCACGTTTGCACCAAATACGAACATACAAAGAAGTGCAGTTGCTGCCATTATTTCAAGAATGACAAATGCAGAGTTGAGAGAGAATATTGCTCTTAGCGAAATAAAAAGCGATAGTTTGATGTCCTCCGAAGAAATATATTCTAAATATTCCCCGGCGGTGTTTTATATAGAACTATATAATGAAAACGGCACTCCTATATCGTCAGGAAGTGGATTTTTCATTAGAAACAATGGCGTGGCAATTACTAACTATCATGTCATTGAGGGTGCTTATTCGGCAAAAGTAACACTTCCCGGCACGAAAATGACCTATGAAGTAACTGGAGTATATGCTTGTAATAAGGAAGAAGATTGGGCAATCATACAGGTTAAAGGTTCAGACTTTTTAGCTCTTGATATCGGCAGTGATGAAAATGTGAAAGCCGGGCAAAAAGTATATGCAATTGGTAGTCCATTGGGCTTACAGAATACAATTTCCGAGGGGTTGTTGTCAAATAAAAAAGTTGTTTTGGGGAATGTAGAGTATTATCAAATAAGTGCACCGATTTCACACGGAAGCAGTGGAGGAGCATTGTTAAATGAGAATGCACAAGTAATAGGAATTACTTCGGCTTCGTTTGTAGAAGGTCAAAATTTAAATTTAGCAATTCCTATGTATTATATTCCACTCAATATTGACTACACAAATTGTAAATCGCTCGATGTTATAATGCAGGAAAATAACTTTATTCTTTCTCCATCAAATATAAGGATTGTTAAACAAGAAAGCGATACTGTGTATATTCAATGGGATGAAGTAAAAGGGGCGGAATATTATCATTTCTACTATAAAGAAGCCGATGAAGAAAGTTTTTGGTACGATATAGATGAAAATACCGGTGAAAAAATGAGAATGACTTATTACGAAAATTATTCTGTTTTGTATTCGGGATTAGAAAACGGAAAAAGATATGACATTATAGTCACTTCTGTAAAAGGAGGAGTTGAATCCGAGGATAGTGATATTTTTTCGTTTGAATTCAATTCAGGAAGCAGTATAGATATACTTCGTGAAGCCATTATTAATAATGCCACACCGATAAATGGTTATCTGTACAAAATAGCAACAGATAAGGTTCGGGAATATACCTCGGAACATTATACTGCTTTGGTGTACAATAAGACGAATGATGAAATATATATAGAAACCGTTTATACCTATGATAGCGGGGATTTAGCGGTTAATTTAGTGCTTTTAGATGGTGCCCCTGAACGAATAAGCGAACAAAAACGTGTTTCTTATATGTATATAGAAGCCAACGGAAGAAAAACTGTGGGAGAAGCAGATATCAACCCCAAAATTTTTAGAGATAGCACTAATATTGTTTTTAACTATTATAATTCCCCATTGGGAAATACTGTGAGAAAAGAGGATCAAGGACTCAGTGCAGTTTTTACAAGAATAGGACTTCGTGAAGCAAATCAGATTTTTAATGCATATGGTATACCGCTCAATATGGCAGACTTAGGATTTGTCTATTTTGGAAGGACAAACTAATTGGAAGCAACAGTTTGGAAACGGGGCAGTTTCTGTTACAAATTGGAGAAGTCACATAAAAAGCATAAATCATTAAAGCCGAAACGATAGCTTCGTTTCGGCTTTAATGATTTATGCTTTTGAATTATATTCAGATATCTTACCAACTCACGGCGGACAAATCAAAAACATCTCCGTTTTTAATGTCGGTTTCAGCCTGTGCTATAGCCTCAGCTTCATCTTCTGAAGCTTGTGCTTCAGGTATAAATTTCACCAAAACATTATATATGGTGTCAATATCTGTTTCATTCAACATATCAATCAAATTGTGCAGAATTGTTTTACTCATAGTTAAAATCCTCCTCATATCTGTTTATATGCTTCACCGCGGGGTAAAACCGCCGATATAGTAATAGTTTCATCGTCTAAAGAATATATAACTCTGAAATCCCCCACTCGAAGTCTGTAATAATTATCATATCCTTGTAGTTTTTTCACATCACCAAACGGCAATTTATTAATACTGCTCAAAATTCTGTTACGTGTAGGTGAATCAAGCTTTTTTACGTGCTTGATTGCAGTTTTTGTTATGCGTATTTCCATTTTGCCACCTCTTAATATTTATTATACTTTATTTTTTTTTTGATGTCAACATTTAAAAAAGATATCTGGTTTTTGTTATTGGTTATTCTGCTATAGAATTTTTTTACATTAATTCAAATTTTGTCAATTTTTTTCTTTACTGATATGCTGTTTTTATGGTATAATAAATTGGTTTATGGTGAAATTGTGCGATTTTTTATAATTATGCATAAATTTCATCGGGGAAATTGCGTGTTTTCCGTTAATTCATAAAAAATGAAGAATTTTTATACAAAAGTATTGCATAATTATGCAAAATGAGTTAGAATATACAAAACGTTATTTTTAAATGGAGTTGTTTTGTTATGAAAAAGGTGTTCATCGACGGAAGTGCCGGCACTACGGGACTTCGTATTAAGGAAAGGCTTTCAAAGAGAAGCGATATAGAATTAATCATTCTCCCCGAGGAAGTAAGAAAGGACAGCGAGGCAAGGAAGAAAGCTCTCAATGAATGTGACATTGCCTTTCTTTGCCTTCCCGATGCGGCAGCTATCGAGGCTGTGAATATGATTGAGAATGAAAACGTGGTTGTGCTTGACACTTCAACGGCACACAGAACCGATGAGGGCTGGGCATATGGCTTCCCCGAGCTTTCAAAAGAGCATTTTGAAAAAGTGGCTTCATCAAAAAGGATTGCCGTTCCCGGATGCCATGCCAGCGGATTTATTGCACTTACATATCCTTTGATTGAAAAAGGAATCATAAATAAGGAAACACTCCTCACCTGCCACAGCATCACAGGCTACAGCGGCGGCGGTAAGAAAATGATTGCAGAATATGAGGAAAGCGAGAGAGAGGCTCTCTTTGATGCTCCCCGTCAGTATGCACTGACGCAGACTCATAAGCACCTTCCCGAGATGACAAAAATAACAGGACTTGAAAACGCTCCCGTATTTTGCCCCATTGTTTCCGATTATTATAGCGGAATGGTTGTAACAGTGCCGATTTTCAAAAGCCAGCTTAATGATGGCTTTACGGCAGAGGACATTAAAAATGCCTATAAAGAAAAGTATACCGGCGGAATTGTTACATACAATGATTCGATTTCCGAATCAGGGCTTATCAGTGCCAATGCACTTTCCTTCAATGATTCCATGCAGATAACAGTTGAGGGAAATGATGAAAGAATTCTTCTTATTGCAAGGTACGATAATTTAGGTAAGGGTGCCTCAGGTGCCGCACTTGAATGTATGAATATTTCAATGGGGGCTTCTCCCGCTGAAATGCTGGATATATGAAAGGAATGATACATATGTTTAAAATCATAGAGGGCGGCATTTGTGCTCCCAAGGGATTTTCCGCCAACGGTATTCATTGCGGAATCCGCAAAAACCGCACCAAGCGTGACATTGCACTTATTGTAAGTGATGTTCCTGCGGCAGCTGCGGCAACATATACAACAAATCTCGTAAAGGGTGCTCCCCTTACCGTTACAAAGGACAATATCAAAAACGGTTACGCACAGGCTGTTATCTGTAACAGCGGTAATGCAAACACCTGCAATGCAGACGGCATTGAAATAGCACTGAAAATGTGCGGTCTTGTTGAAAAACATACCGATGTTAAGGCGGAGGATGTTATTGTAGCGTCAACAGGCGTTATCGGTCAGCCTCTTGACATTACCCCCATATCGGACGGAATGGAGGAGCTTGTAAAGGGTCTTGGTAAAGATGCCGAGCATGCAAATTACACCTCCGAGGCAATTCTTACAACTGACCTTGTAAAAAAAGAGATTGCCGTAAGCTTCACCCTGGGCGGTAAGGAATGCACCATTGCAGGTATTGCAAAGGGAAGCGGTATGATCCATCCCAACATGGCCACCATGCTTGTGTTTATTACAACCGATGCCGCCATTTCTCCCAAAATGCTTCAGAGAGCGTTATCGGCAGATATAAAGAAAACCTTTAATATGATAAGCGTTGACGGCGATACATCAACAAATGATATGGTATCGGTTATGGCAAACGGCCTTGCGGGAAATGCTTTAATCGAAGAAGAAAACGAAGACTTTGAAACCTTTGCAAAAGCACTTAACACTGTTACAATCTACCTTTGCAAAATGATTGCAGGTGACGGTGAGGGTGCAACAAAGATGCTTGAATGCTCTGTTTCCGGTGCTAAGGATGAAAAATGTGCAAAGACAGTGGCAAAATCCGTTATCTGTTCATCGCTTCTTAAAGCGGCAATGTTCGGTGCCGACGCCAACTGGGGCAGGGTGCTTTGTGCAATAGGCTACAGCGGTGCAAACGTGGATGTAGATAAGATTGATGTGTCCTTTGCTTCAAAGGAAGGCACAATCAAGGTTTGCGAAAACGGAGCAGGCGTGAATTTTTCTGAAGAAATTGCAAAGAAAATATTGCTTGAAAAGGAAATTAATATTATAATAGATCTTAAAGACGGTGACGCACAGGCTACCGCATGGGGCTGTGACCTTACTTACGATTATGTAAAGATCAACGGCGATTATCGTACTTGATACGGGATGTTAAAAATGCCCAGACCACAAAGGACAGAATAAATTTGTGTTTACACTTTGAATAAAACGCTCAACAGCACTGTATTTCTCGTTTAGTGTAGAAATTCGCCGGACGAATTTCGGATTATATGTCCTTTGTTACGAACAAACTTCACCTCTCGCTGTATATCAATACAGCTTCGGGCAAGCCCCTCCGGGGTTCAGTTTGTCCGTTCTGAACATTTTTTCCTATCCCTAAACTACTCTGTTTTAACAGTTTTATTAATTATTCATTCCGGAGGAAACTACTATGACTAACGCACAGCGCGCAGAAGTACTTACCCAGGCACTTCCTTATATACAAAAATACAACAACAAAATAATCGTTGTGAAATACGGCGGAAACGCTATGATTAACGATGAGCTTAAGGATGCCGTAATGGGTGACATTGTTCTTTTGTCCCTTATCGGTATTAAGGTTGTTCTCGTTCATGGAGGCGGTCCCGAAATCACACAGATGCTTAAGCAGGTTGGGAAGGAATCCCAGTTTGTTAACGGCCTTCGTGTAACAGATAAGGAAACCGTGGATATTGTGCAAATGGTGCTTGCGGGAAAGGTTAATAAAAACCTTGTAAATCTTCTCCACCATAAGGGTGGCAATGCTATCGGTCTTTGCGGCATTGACGGTCATATGATTGAGGCAGAGGTTCTTAACCCTGAGCTTGGCTATGTCGGAGAAATCACCAAGGTGAACGTACAGCCCATCACCGACCTTCTCGAAAAGGGCTACATACCTGTTATTTCCACCGTTGGTTGTGATAAGGATGGCAATGTGTATAACATCAACGCTGATACTGCCGCATCCAAAATAGCAGGTATCTTAGGTGCTGAAAGCCTTATTTCCATGACAGACATCGAGGGTATTCTTCGTGATAAGGATGACCCCTCTACTCTCATTTCCAAAATTTGCGTGGAAGATGCCCCCAAGCTTGTCGAGGAAGGCGTTATCTCAGGCGGCATGATTCCCAAAGTGGAATGTTGTATTGACGCTATCAAAAGTGGCGTGAGAAAGGTATTTATAATTGACGGCAGAATCCCCCACTCCATACTTATCGAAACCTTGACCAATGAAGGTATCGGTACTATGTTTGTTCGCGGAGAATAAATGTTTTTACGGTGCGTAGCAAAAGTCTATGCACCGTAATTTGGGATATAAAAGGAGTTAAATCATGAACACATTTGAGAAAGACAAACAGTTTGTCGCACCCACATATGGGCGTTTTCCTGTAGAAATTGTCGGTGGAAAGGGTGCTGTTTTAAAGGGTAGCGACGGAAAAGAATATATAGATTTGGGAAGCGGAATCGCAGTAAACACCTTCGGTTTTCGTGATGATGAATGGGTTAACGCAGTGAAAGCACAGCTTGACTCTTTTGCACACACTTCAAATCTTTACTATACCTCCCCCTGTGCTGACCTTGCAAAGATGCTTTGCGAGAAAACTGGAATGAAGAATGTTTTCTATTCAAACTCAGGTGCGGAAGCAAATGAATGTGCAATCAAAGCCGCTCGCCGCTACGGCTCACTAAATAAGGGCGAGGATTATTATACAATCATTACACTGGAAAAAAGCTTCCACGGCAGAACTCACACAACACTTGCGGCAACAGGTCAGGAAAGCTTTCATAAAGACTTTCTCCCCCTTACCCCCGGTTTTGTGCATACTCCCCCGAATGATACAGAATCTCTTAGAAAAGCCGTGAAAGATAACAAGTGCTGTGCGATAATGATGGAAATTGTTCAGGGCGAGGGCGGTGTATGTGCCCTTGAAAAGGAATTTATTCTTGAAGCCGAGAAGCTTTGCCGTGAAAATGACCTTGTACTTATTATAGATGAGGTACAGGCAGGAAACGGCAGAACGGGTAAGCTTTACGCATATATGCACTACGGCATTACTCCCGATGTAGTAACCACTGCAAAGGGACTGGGAGGCGGACTTCCCATCGGTGTAACAATGCTCGGAGAAAAGGTAAAGGATATTTTTGCTCCGGGGCTTAACGGCTCCACTTTTGGAGGAAACCCCGTTTGCTGCAGCGGTGCAATCAGTATTCTCTCAAGACTTACAGATGAGTTTTTGGAGGGAGTAACAGAAAAAGCTGAAATAATAAGAGAAACCTTAAGCGGAGCCGAAGGAATCGAAGATATTTCGGGACTTGGTCTTATGATAGGTATTAAAACAGTGAAAGAAGCAAAGGAAGTAGTAAATAAGTGCATCGAAAATGGCGTGCTTGTTCTTACCGCAAAGGATAAGGTAAGGCTTCTTCCCCCGCTTAATATAGATAATAATCTGCTTAGAAAAGCACTTGAAGTAATTAAGGAGGCATGTAAATAATGAAGCATTTATTAAAGCTGGGCGATCTTACAAAGGAAGAGATTGTAGAAATTCTCGACCTTGCGGATAAGCTTAAATATGAAAAAAGAAACGGAATTGAGCATCACTTGCTCAAGGGAAAGACACTGGGAATGATTTTCCAGAAGTCCTCCACCAGAACAAGAGTTTCCTTTGAGGTTGGTATGTTTGACCTTGGCGGAAGTGCACTTTTCCTCAGCCCCAGAGATTTGCAGATTGGCAGAGGTGAGGTTGTAGAGGATACTGCAAGAGTTCTTTCCAGATTCTTAGACGGAATTATGATCCGCACCTTTGAACAAAAAGAGGTTGAAGATTTTGCCTCCTACGGTGATATTCCGATTATTAACGGACTTACAGACTACTGCCATCCCTGTCAGGTATTGGCTGACCTTATGACAATCCGTGAAAAGAAAGGAAATCTTGAAGGTCTTAAAATGTGCTTTGTTGGCGACGGTAATAATATGGCAAACTCCATTATCGTGGGATGCATCAAGATGGGTATGGAGGTTTCCATAGCTTGTCCCAAAGGTTATGAGCCTGACAGCGATATTATGAAGTGGGCAAACGAAACAGGAAAGTTTACTTGCACAGAAGATGTAATGGAAGCGGCAAAGGGTGCAGATGCTCTCTATACAGACGTATGGGCTTCTATGGGACAGGAAGAAGAATTTAACGAAAGAGCAAAGGTATTCAAAAATTACCAGATTAATTCCGAGCTTATGAAGGTTGCAAATGAAGGTGCGATGGTGCTTCATTGTCTGCCTGCACACCGAGGCGAAGAAATCACGGCGGAGGTAATTGAACAGCATGCCGATGAAATTTTTGAAGAAGCCGAAAACAGACTTCACGCACAGAAGGCTGTTATGGTTAAATTAATGGCATAATTCGTATTCACATTTCTTATATACTATAATTCAGAAAGGCATGGTTTTATGAAAGCATATTTGACTTTGGAAAACGGAAAGGTTTTCTCGGGAGAAGCATTCGGTGCAATATGCGACGAGGTTGGAGAAATAGTATTTTCCACTTCTATGGGCAGTTACATTGAAGCACTTACAGACCCCTGCTATTACGGACAGATTCTTGTCCAGACATATCCGCTTATCGGTAACTACGGTATGATTTACTCCGATATGGAAAGCAGCAAGATTCACGCAAAGGGTTACATTGTGCGAGAAATTTGCGATACACCTTCAAACTTCCGCTCGGAGGGACTCTTGGAAGATTTCCTCAAAGAGCAGGGTGTTATGGGTATTTCGGGAATTGATACACGTGAAATCACAAAAATCATTCGCGAAGAAGGCACTATGACAGCACGCATCTCAACTAAAGAGCCTTCAGGCGAAAAGCCCCAGATGCCCGACATTAAAAACGCGGTTAAAGAAGTCAGTGCAAAGGAAAAACACACTGTAGGCGATGCAGATGTGAAAATTGCACTTCTCGACCTGGGAACAACTAAAAGTGCCGTTAAAACACTCGCAAATAAAGGTGCTATGGTAACAGTTCTTCCCTGTGACACAAAAGCGGACGAGTTTCTTTCCTACGATGCGATTTATCTTTCCGATGGTCCGGGAAACCCCGAGGACTATAGTGAAATCGTAGAAGTAATAAAAGAAGTATTCGGCAAAAAGCCTATTTTTGCCACGGGACTTGGTCATCAGCTTCTTGCTATGGCAAACGGTGCAAAAATTCACAAGCTTCCTTATGGTCACCGCGGTGCAAATCAGCCTGTTAAGCAGCTTGAAAGCGGCAGAGTTTATATCACTGCACAAAACCACAGCTATGCAGTAGTTTCCGATACTCTCCCCTCTTACGCACAGGTAACTTATGAAAACCTTAACGACAAGAGCTGTGAGGGTATTGAGTACAAAGACAAAAATGCTGTTTCAATTCAATTCCGTCCCATAGAGGGAGACGGTCCTAACGAAACAGACTTCTTATACAGAAAATTCTTTGAAATGATTGGAGGAAGCAAGAATGCCTAAGAATAAAGACATCAAAAAGGTACTGGTAATCGGCTCGGGTCCTATTGTAATCGGGCAGGCTGCCGAATTTGACTATGCAGGTGCACAGGCTTGCCGAGTACTCCGCGATGAGGGCGTAAATATCGTCCTTGTAAACTCCAACCCCGCTACAATTATGACAGATAAGGCTCTTGCAGATGAAATTTATCTTGAACCTCTTACAACAGATACAATCAAGAGAATCATTGAAAAGGAAAAGCCCGACAGTCTTCTTGCATCGCTTGGCGGACAGACAGGTCTTACCATTGCAATGCAGCTTGATAAGGAAGGCTATCTTGACAAAATGGGCGTTAAGCTTATCGGCACAAATGCCGAAGCTATCGACCGTGCAGAGGATAGAGAGCTTTTCAAGGAAACGATGCTCAAAATCGGGCAGGGTTGTATCCCCTCCGACATCGCTACAACAGTTGACGAATGTCTTAGCATTGCAGAAAAAATTGGCTACCCCGTAATTGTACGCCCTGCATTCACCCTTGGCGGTGCAGGTGGCGGCGTTGCGTATGACGCTGATACTCTTGCAAAGATTGCAAATAATGGTCTTACTCTTTCCCCCATTACTCAGGTGCTTATTGAAAAGTACATCTACGGATGGAAAGAAGTAGAATTTGAAGTTATGCGTGACCACGCCGGTAACGCTATTACAATCTGTAGCATGGAAAATGTGGATCCCGTTGGCATCCACACCGGTGACAGTATAGTTGTTGCTCCCGCGGCAACTCTTTCCGATAAAGAATATTCAATGCTCAGAAAAGCGGCTCTTGATATTATCACAGAGCTTAAGATTGAGGGCGGATGTAACTGTCAGTTTGCACTTAATCCCGACAGCTTTGAGTATGCGGTAATCGAGGTTAACCCCAGAGTTTCCCGTTCTTCCGCACTTGCAAGTAAGGCTACGGGTTACCCCATTGCAAAGGTTACCACAAAGATTGCCCTCGGCTATACGCTTGATGAAATCAAAAATGATGTTACTGGTGTAACATATGCTTGCTTTGAGCCTGCGGTTGACTACATGGTAGTTAAATTCCCCAAATGGCCCTTTGACAAATTCGTATATGCCGACAGAAAGCTCGGCACACAGATGAAGGCTACGGGCGAGGTTATGTCTATCGGCAATTCCTTTGAATCGGCACTTATGAAGGCGGTAAGAGGTGCAGAGCTTAAGACCGAAACTCTCCGCCATAAGGAAGTTCAAGCTATCGAGGATATTGAAAAGAAGCTTTATGACCTTGACGACCTTAGAATTTTCACAGTTTATGAAGCTCTTGTAAGAGGAATTACTGTAGACAGAATCAACGAAATCACAAGAATTGATAAATGGTTCCTTTCCAAGATTAAAAATATTGTGGACTATGAAAAGAGCATTGTGGGCAATCTTACTCCCGAGCTTTACGAAAAAGGTAAGAAGCTTGGCTTTACCGATAAGATTCTGGAAGAAATCAGCGGTGAAAAAGTTCCCTGCCATAAAAATTGCGTTTACAAAATGGTTGATACCTGTGGCGGCGAATTTGCAGCTAAAACTCCCTACTTCTACTCCACTTATGACAATGAGTGCGAAGCAAGGGCCGTTGCTACAAACAACAAAAAGGTAATCGTTCTCGGCTCCGGTCCTATCAGAATCGGTCAGGGTATCGAATTTGACTACTCCTCCGTTCACTGTGTATGGGCACTTAAGGAAATGGGCTACGAGGTAATTATTATTAATAACAACCCCGAAACCGTTTCCACCGACTTTGATACAGCGGACAGGCTTTATTTTGAGCCTCTTACTCCCGAAGATGTAATGAACGTAATCGAGGTTGAAAAGCCCGAGGGCGTTGTGGTTGCATTCGGCGGTCAGACTGCAATCAAGCTGGTTAAATTCCTTGACGAAAGCGGAATTAAAATCTTAGGTACTTCTGCAAAGAGCATTGATATGGCAGAGGATCGTGAGCAGTTTGATGCACTCCTTGAAAAGTTCAACATTAAGCGTCCCAGCGGTCTTACCGTTATGACACGCACTGAAGCACTCGAGGCGGCAGAAAAGCTTGGCTACCCCGTACTTCTGCGTCCCTCATACGTAATCGGCGGTCAGAATATGACGATTGCTTACAAGGAAGAAGACGTAGAACGCTATATGGATATCATTCTTTCTCAGAAGATTGAAAACCCTGTACTTGTGGATAAGTATATGATGGGTAAGGAGCTTGAGGTTGACGTAATCAGCGACGGCAAAGACGTTCTTATCCCCGGTATTATGGAGCACGTTGAACGTGCAGGTGTACACAGCGGTGACTCTATCGCAGTATATCCTCCCTTTAACGTGACGGATAAGATGCTTGATAAGATTGTTGACTGCTCAATAAAGCTTGCTCTTTCCCTTAAGACACAGGGACTTATAAATATTCAGTACCTTGTATATGAAAACGAACTGTATGTAATCGAGGTTAACCCCAGAGCATCAAGAACAGTTCCCTATATCAGTAAGGTAACGGGCATTCCTATGGTAGACCTTGCTACACAGGTTATGCAGGGTACTCCCCTTCTTGACCTTGGCTACGGCAGCGGTCTTTACAAGATGCCCCCCTACTATGCAGTTAAGGTTCCTGTGTTCTCATTTGAGAAGCTTTCGGGTATCAACTCTATCTTAGGACCTGAAATGAAGTCCACAGGTGAAGTTTTGGGTATTGGTAAAACGCTTAACGAGGCACTTTACAAAGGTCTTGTTTCCGCAGGCTTCAATCTTGAAAGCCGTGGCGGAGTATATATCAGCGTTGACTCAAAGGATAAGTACGACCTTATTGAGCTTGCAAAGAAGCTTTACGATGCAGGTCTTGAAATCTACGCAGATGAAATGAATGCTCTCATTATAGATTCATTGGGTATCCCCGTGGAAACAGTTGAGGGAGAAAAGATTTATTCACTCCTTGAAAGCGAAAAGATTGGTTATATAATTCACACCAATTCAGGCAGACCTAAGGAAATTGAGAAGTTTATAAGACTGCACCGCAGAGCACTTCAGTTAAGCATTGCATGTCTTACATCGCTTGATACTGCAAATGCACTTGCAGATATTCTTCTCAGCCGATTCAATCAGTATAATACAGAGCTTACGGATATTGCTAAGCTCCGCACAGAAAAGCTGAACATTCCCTTTATCAAAATGCAGGGAACCGGCGATGACTATATATTCATCAATAACTTTGATGGAAACATTGCATTCCCCGAAGCACTTGCAATTGTATTCTCCGACCGCCGCAGAGGTATCGGTGCAGACGGACTTGTTCTTATCGAAAAATCCGATGTGGCAGATGCGAAAATGCGTATATTCAACACTGACGGCAGTGAGGGCAAAATGGCAGGTAACGCTATCCGTTGCGTAGGTAAATACCTTTGGGATAACGGCTATGTAACACACCGCCATATAGCAATTGAAACTGCAAGCGGTATAAGAAAGCTTACGCTTCACCTCTTCGACCACAAGGTTACAAGCGTAACCGTCCAGATGGGACAGGCACAGTTTAATCCCGCTCAGATTCCCGTGGATATGCCCGGAGATAAAGTAATTAACGAAAAGGTTACAATCGGCGGTAAGAAGTACGATATTACGTGCGTATCTATCGGAAATCCCCACTGTGTTGTTATCTGCGATAATGTATATAACATTGATGTGGAAACAATCGGTCCGAGGTTTGAAAATGCACCTATATTCCCCGAAAGAATCAATACGGAATTTGTTAAGATTATCGACAAGCGTACCATCAGAATGAGAGTATGGGAACGCGGTAACGGTGAAACTCCCGCCTGCGGTACAGGTGCTTGTGCGGCGGCTATTGCGGCAGTTGAAAACGGCTACTGTGAGAAGGACACCGACATTTCCGTAAGAGTTGAGGGCGGAGAGCTTATCGTACGCTATACAGACGAGGGAGTATTCTTAACCGGTGATGCGGAGAAGGTATTTGAGGGAATTTATCAGTATTAAAAGCGGGATGTTAAAAATGCCCAGACCATTCGTTGGCGATTGATTATATTTTGAAAGAGCGTATTTCTTTTAAAGATATGCTTATCGGTTGAAATCCGTACAACGGATTTCTGTTTTAGATGCCAACGAATTACGAACAAACTTCACCTCTCGCTGTATACACATACAGCTTCGGGTAACCTGCGGCAAGCCGCAGTTCAGTTTGTCCGTTCTGAACATTTTTTCCTATCCCTTTGACGCCTAATTATTAGTTTGAAAATGAATATTGGTGCATAAAATATAAATTTATGCACCAATATTCAAAATTTATGAATTTTTATGCAAAAACGCTTGCATAATTATACATTTAATGTTATACTGTTTTCATTGAAAGAATGAAAAGAAAAAAGGAGATTTTAAAAATGGATAAGAAGGATATTAAAAAAGTAGTTCTCGCTTACAGCGGAGGACTTGACACATCAATCATTATTCCGTGGCTTAAGGAAAACTACAACAACTGTGAGGTTATCGCCGTTGCAGGTAATGTAGGACAGAATGACGAGCTTGAAGGTCTTGAAGAAAAGGCTATAAAGACAGGGGCTTCCAAGCTTTACGTTCTTGACCTTACAGAGGAATATGTAGATGAATACATCATCCCCACTATGAAAGCAGGTGCAATTTACGAGGAATATCTTCTCGGAACAAGCCATGCTCGTCCCTGTATTGCAAAGGGTCTTGTAGATATTGCAATCAAGGAAAATGCAGATGCTATCTGCCATGGTTGCACAGGTAAGGGTAACGACCAGGTGCGTTTTGAGCTTACAATAAAGCACTTTGCTCCTAATATGCCCATTATTGCCCCCTGGCGTATTTGGGATATTAAATCCCGTGAAGAGGAAATTGAATATGCAGAGGCACACAATGTTCCTCTTAAGATTAACCGCGAAACAAACTACTCAAAGGATAAGAACCTCTGGCATCTTTCTCACGAGGGTCTTGACCTTGAAGATACAGGCAACGAGCCTCAGTACGAAAAGCCGGGCTTCCTTGAAATGGGCGTATCTCCCATCATGGCACCCGATGAGCCTACATATATCACTCTTGACTTTGAGCAGGGCATTCCTGTAGCATTCAATGACAAGAAGATGAGTGCAAAGGAAATCATTCTTGCCCTTAATGAAGTTGGCGGAAAGAATGGTATCGGACTTCTCGACATCGTTGAAAATCGTCTTGTAGGTATGAAATGCCGCGGCGTTTACGAAACTCCCGGCGGTGCAATCCTTTACAAGGCACACAGCGTTCTTGAATCCATCTGCCTTGACAAGATGACACTTCACGAAAAGCAGAAGCTTTCTATCACATTTGCAGAGCTTGTTTATAACGGTCAGTGGTTTACTCCTCTCCGTGAGGCTCTCAGTGCATTTGTTGATAAGACTCAGGAAAAGGTTACAGGTAAGGTACGCCTTAAGCTTTACAAGGGTAATATGATTAATGCAGGCGTATGGAGCGATTACAGCCTTTATTCAGAAGAAATCGCAACCTTTGGCGAAAGCGATTACAACCAGAAGGATTCCGAAGGCTTCATTAACCTTTACGGTCTTCCCATTGCAGTACAGGCTATGGTTGATGCAAAGAATAAATAACGGACGTATTAAAATAGCACTGAACGCATAAAGCATGAAGGCTCATATCATGGCAATTAGAAAGCGTAGATATTTGAGTTTAATCCCGTTTGTCGGGAAAAAATTCGCTCCACGAATTTTATTGACTTATCTGCTTTATGCTACGAACAAACTTCACCTCTCGCTGTATACACATACAGCTTCGGGTAACCCACGGCAAGCCGTGGTTCAGTTTGTCCGTTCCGCACTATTTTACTACATCCTCACAAAAAAGTATGAAACTGTAGTAAAGAAATTTACTACAGTTTCATACTTAACAGACAATGGAGGTAAAAATATGGACAAGATGTGGGCAGGGCGTTTTTCAAAAGCCCTGGATAAAGAAGCTGATGATTTTAATTCATCCATACATTTTGACTGCAAAATGTACAGGCAGGATATAGAGGGCTCTATTGCCCATGCGACTATGCTTGCCGAATGTAACATTATTTCCAAAAGCGACAGTGAAACAATAATTGCAGGACTTAAAGAAATTCTTGCTGACCTTGAGGGCGGAGCACTCGGCTTTGACTTTGATGCGGAAGATATACATATGTTTGTGGAGGCCGAGCTTACACGCCGTATTGGAGATGTGGGAAAAAGGCTTCATACCGCAAGAAGCCGTAACGACCAGGTGGCCTTAGATATCCGCCTTTACATGCGTGACGAGGCAAATGAGGTTATTTCCCTTATCCGGAAGCTTCTTGGTGCTATTCTTCTTCAGGCAGAAGCTAACAAGGAAACAATTCTCCCCGGCTACACGCATCTTCAGCGTGCACAGCCCATTATGTTTGCACATCATCTTTGTGCATATGCAATGATGTTTATCCGCGATATCGGAAGAATCGAGGACGCACTTAAGAGAATGAACCTCTCCCCCTTAGGCTCATGTGCCCTTGCGGGAACAACCTATGAAACAAACCGCGAAAGGACGGCAGAGCTTCTTGGCTTTGACGGAATTACCTTAAACAGCATCGACGGCGTTTCCGACCGTGACTTCTGCGTTGAGCTGATGAGTGCATTCGCACTTGTGATGACGCATCTTTCAAGATTCTCCGAGGAGGTTATTCTCTGGTCATCATGGGAATTCAAATTCGTGGAGCTTGACGATTCCTATACAACAGGCTCCTCCATTATGCCCCAGAAGAAGAATCCCGATATGGCAGAGCTTGTACGCGGTAAGACGGGCAGAGTATATGGCGATTTGATTGCAATGCTGACAATACTAAAGGGTATTCCCCTGGCATACAACAAGGATATGCAGGAGGATAAGGAAGCAATCTTTGACAGCGTGGAAACAGTTAAAAAGTGCCTCAGCATTTTTGCTCCCATGATTGCTACCATGTCTGTGCGTGCGGACAAAATGTACGCCGCAGCAGGTGAAGGCTTTATCAATGCCACAGACCTTGCCGACTATCTTGTAAAGAAAGGGCAGCCCTTCCGCAGTGCGTATAAGACAGTAGGGCAGATTGTGGGAAAGTGCGTCGCGGAAAAGAAAACTCTTGAAACGCTTACCCTCCCCGAATATAAGGAATTTGATGAGCTTTTTGAGGAAGATTTATATGCAGAAATCGACCTTAAAAACTGCGTGGAAAAACGTATTTCCGCAGGTGGAACTTCTGTAGCATCAATTAATACACAGATTGAATATATAAAAAAATTTGTATAACAAAAAATGTCAGGTTTGATTAAACCTGACATTTTTTTGTGTTACAACACACCATCGTATATGTGTTTTCGCTTTTTAAAGTATTTGAAATTTATAATGAACAGCAGAGAATGAACTACAATATGAATTGGAACTATAATATCTATTCCGCCGATTGTGCTATATGTGGGTTCGTACACCATATTGATAAAATACATCATATTGGTCGTGATAAAGAGAAAATGGGTAGCATAGGTGAAACGAGGACCTATCTTTTTATAGGTAAGAAGTCCGTATATTGCCACAATTGAAGCAATCGCTTCAATCACTCCGCCAAAGCCCAAGAAGTTTTCCATAGACTCGATATATGAACCGAGATACCCGTACTTTCTCATATAATAAGCGGTTTCAAGATTCATCACCTTAATTCCGTCTATTGCCACCCACAGTGCGTCTATGGCAAGAAGAACACAGAATATCTTTGCCCATAGTGTCGGAAGTGCAGGCTTTGAGAAATAACTCTCCACATTCAGTTCTGCTTCTAAATCTGCATTACACATTGGGCAGGCAGAAAGATTACTGTTAAAAATCCCTGCACCGCATTTAGGACAAAATCGCATAATCAATTCCCCCTGATAATTCTTTTCAGTTTTCTTATCACACGACCGGGAAAGCTTTTAGCTCTTCTCCATTTCAGGCTCTTAACGGTCTTTTCTGCGTATTTTAAGTATTCCCTATCCTCTATAGAAACGTATTTATCCCCCTGATAAAAGCCCTCAAGAACGCCTACAATATCGCTTTCACGCACATCTTTTTCTAAGGCTATACGATTATCACCGCAAATGATATATCCGTTCTTTTTTACCTTGACAATTCTGTGCATTGTGTAATGCCCCTGCTTTCTGTAGACGGGAATGTCATACTTTTTAAGAGGAAATTTGGGAGGAACTATTACCACCCTATCCCGTCCCTCTACAAGCATAGGATTCATACTGTTCCCTTTGGTGAGGGTTACATATATTCCGTTCTGTTTTAAGCTTTCTTCAAGTCCTATCATTTATTCCAACTCCAATAACTTTGCAGCATTAGTATAGAATATTTTCTCTTTTTCTTCTTCTGTTAGGTCAAGTGCTTCAATTCTGTCCGCTTCCGCCCTGAGAGAAACAGCAGGGTAATCTGTGCCAAAAAGCACCTTATCAGCACCGTGTGCACGAATAAGCTCCACCATTTTCTCAGGAGATACCTCCCACATAGTGCTGGAGGTGTCAAACCACACATTTTTTCCCACAAGGCTTTTTGCATCGGTATCCCACACGCTGTAGCCGCCCATATGTGCCGCCACAAATTTGTGTTTGGGGAAAATATCCAGTACTCTTGAAAGGCGGACAGGATTTGAAAAATCCAAATTCTTATCCCCCACGTGGAGGACTATGGGATAATCCTCCCCTATCTGTTCATACATATAGAGTGCTTTATCATCGTCAATATTAAACTGCTGAAAATCGGGGTGGAATTTAAACCCACGAAGCCCGTGGTTTTTTATACGCTGAATTTCATATGCTACATCTTCAAAATCAGGATGCACACTGCCGAAAACTATAAATCTTTCATCTCTTAAATCAAAGAGAAAGTCATTATTTATCGTTACCTGGGTAGGCTTTGTGGGGGTGGAAAAAATAACGGCTTTGTAAAATCCCGATCTATCCATTTCCGCTTTCATATCGGTAAATGTCCCCAAACATTCCCATGGCATACCATAGTGTTTTTCAAGGTTTGCTATTGCAAGATGTGCAATCTTGGGGTTAAATATATGTGCATGAAAATCAATTATTTTTCTCATCTTAAAACTTCTTTCTAAAAATATTGTTGCAGCGAAATTCACTGCAACAATATAAATCTACTTTAGCCGGGGGGCCACTGGAGGCTTCTTCCGCCGAGCATATGGAAATGAAGATGCTTCACTGTCTGTCCGCCGTCCTCACCGCAGTTATTCACGATGCGGTAGCCGCCCTCTGCAATACCTTCTTCCTTTGCGATCCTTGCCGCAACGGCGAATATATGACCTACTACTGAAGCATTTTCCTCAGTAAGCTCATTTGCCGATGTAATATGCTCTTTGGGAATAATGAGAATATGCACGGGTGCCTGAGGCTCAATATCACGGAATGCGTATACTTTATCGTCTTCATACACCTTGCTTGAGGGAATTTCCCCATTTATTATTTTACAAAATAAGCAATCCATAATTACACTTCCTTATGCGATAATCTCGGAAACCTTTGCAAGTGCTTCGGCAATTTTTCCTGCGTCCTTACCGCCGCCCTGTGCACTGTCGGGCTTACCGCCGCCGCTGCCGCCTGCAACAGCTGTGATTTCCTTAATTATCTTTCCGCAATGTATGCCTGCCTTAACAGCATCCTGACTTGCCATTGCAACAAAGGAAATCTTTCCTTCTGTTTCTGCACCGAATACGCAAACGCTCATAGGAGTCTTGTCCTTTATAGCGTCGCCCGTCTTACGGAGAGAATCAACTGTTGCACCGTCAAGCTGAGCTACTACAAGTGTAATATCGCCGATTTTCTTAGCGTTTGACATAATGTCGCTTGCCTTTGCATTAGCCATCTGCGCAGCTATTTGTTCAAGCTTCTTCTGCTGTTCGCGGTTTTCGTTTACAATAGATTCAGCACGGTGAACAAGCTCACCCTCGGTTGTTTTAAGTGCCATAGCTGTATTTGCAATGATAGCGTTCTTTTCTTCAATATAGCGAAGTACTCCCTCGCCTGTTACAGCTTCGATTCTTCTTACGCCTGCCGCAACGCCGCCCTCGGACAGAATCTTGCAAAGACCTGCCTCTGCAGTATTCTTAAGATGGCAACCGCCGCAAAGCTCGATTGAATATCCACCCATATTTACTACGCGGACAGTATCACCATACTTTTCACCAAAGAGTGCCATTGCACCCTCTGCCTTAGCATCTGCAATAGACATATTCTTGATTGTAACGGGGTATGCCGCAAGAATTGCCGCATTTACTTTATTTTCAACCTCTTGAAGCTGCTCTTTTGAAACTGCTTCAAAGTGAGAAAAGTCAAAACGAAGTCTTGATTCGTCAACGTAGCTTCCTGCCTGCTCAATATGGCTGCCCAATACTTCACGAAGGGCTTTTTGCAGAAGATGCGTTGTTGAGTGGTTACGTGCTGTAGCCATTCTTTTCTTGGCGTCAATTGTTACATGAACCTTGTCACCCTTATTGGCACTTCCCTCTGTAACGGTTACATGGTGAAGAATCTTTCCGTCGCCGAGCTTCTTTGCATCGGTAACGGTCATCTTAAAGCCTTCGCCGGTAATTTCACCATTATCGCCCATCTGACCGCCGCTTTCGCCGTATACTACAGTCTTATCAAGAATGATAACTGCGTTTTCGCCATCAGAAACACTTTCGGTAACCTGTCCGTCCTTTACGATAACAGTAATATTCGCATCACACTGGGAATTGTCATATCCGATGAATTCTGTTGTGATTTCCTTGCCTAATGTCTGATAAATATCCTCGCTCCATGCCGCTTCATCACCGACATTTCTTCCCTCTCTTGAACGGGTTTTCTGCTCAAGAAGAAGGGCATTGAATGCATCGCGGTCAACGCCGAGACCTTTTTCCTGAAGAATTTCTTCTGTAAGGTCAATGGGGAAGCCGTAAGTATCATTAAGCGTGAAAGCATCATCACCTGAAAGAATCTTTCCACCTGATTTTTCAAGGTCTTGTATCTTTTCTTCGAGAATTGAGAGACCGCGGTCGATTGTCTGCGCGAAGCTTTCTTCCTCTCTCTTAATAACTCTCTTTATATAATCCTGCTTTTCTTCAAGCTGGGGATATGCACCCTTTGACTCACGGATAACCGTATCGGCAATATTATAAAGGAATGTGCCCTCTACACCGAGAAGTCTGCCGTGACGTGCCGCACGCCTTAAAAGTCTGCGAAGAACGTAGCCTCTGCCCTCGTTTGAGGGGGAAACGCCGTCGCAAACCATAAAGGTTGTGCTTCTGATGTGGTCAGTGATAACACGCAGTGAAATATCTGTCTTTTCGTTTTCGCCGTAATTAACCTTTGCCACCTTGCTGATTTCAAGCATAATGTTGCGGATTGTATCAACCTCAAAAAGGTTATTTACATCCTGCATGATAACAGCCATTCTTTCAAGACCCATACCTGTATCGATATTGGGATTTGCAAGGCGGTTATATACGCCGTTTTCATCTTTATCAAACTGGGTGAATACAAGATTCCAGAATTCTACGAATCTGTCACACTCACAGCCTACCTTACAATCCGGGCTTCCGCAACCGTATTTTTCACCGCGGTCAAAGTAAAGCTCACTGCAGGGACCGCAGGGACCCTGACCGATTTCCCAGAAGTTGTCCTCTTTACCCATCTTAGAAATATGGGAGGGGTCTACTCCTACCTCTTTTGTCCAGATGTCGATAGCTTCATCGTCTTCCTCGTAAACTGTGATATACACTCTGTCCTCGGGAAGTCCGAGCTCTTTGGTAACAAACTCCCAAGCCCACGCGGTAGCCTCGTGCTTGAAATAGTCACCAAAAGAGAAGTTACCCAGCATTTCAAAAAACGTACCGTGACGGGCAGTTATACCAACACGCTCAATGTCGGGTGTACGAATACATTTCTGGCAGGTGGTCACTCTCTTACGGGGAGGAACCTCCTTCCCTGTGAAATAGGGCTTAAGCGGTGCCATACCTGCATTTATAAGAAGGAGACTGTTGTCATTCTGCGGAACGAGCGGAAATGACGGCAGTCTTAAATGTCCCTTACTTTCAAAGAATTTTAAATATCTTTCGCGAATTTCATTGAGTCCTAATTTTTCCATTGTAAACACTCCTTTACAAAATAACATTATACCTTTTTTTAGGAATGTTGTCAACCGAAAAAGACTATTTTTTAGGGTTTTAAACGGCAAAAAAGGACACCCTCGCAATGTTTTTGCCAAGGCGTCTCTTTTGCCGAAGTATTTATCAGAAACATTTTCCGTCTTTGCAGTCGTGCGTGTTTCCTCCCCGATAGCAAAGTTCGTTGGGACACTGCCCTTTTTCAAAGAAGCCTTCCAGATTTGAAATTGTGGTGTCGGCAATATTTGTAAGTGCTTCCTTTGTCAAAAACGCCTGATGTGACGTCACGATGACATTGGGCATGGATATAAGCCGTGCCAAGGTATCATCCTCCACGATATGCCCCGAATAATCCTCGAAGAAAAGCTCTGACTCCTCCTCGTACACATCGAGGCACGCCGCCCCGACCTGTCTTGACTTGATGCCGTTTAAAAGGGCTTCCGCATCCACCAGCGCACCGCGGGAGGTATTTATAATCACTACACCCCTTTTGCATTTTTCAATAGAATTTTCGTCAATGATGTGGTAGGTTTCATCATTAAGCGGACAATGCAGGGAAATTATATCACTGCTGCTGAAAAGCTCATCGGTGGAAACATATCTGATGTTTTCCCCGTCGGCAAGTCCCTCCGCGGGAAACTTGTCATAGGCAAGAACTTTCATTCCAAATCCGCGGCAAATGTCAATAAACACTCTGCCGATTTTTCCTGTTCCTATTATTCCCACGGTTTTTCCGTGAAGGTCAAATCCTGTCATTCCCGAAAGGCTGAAATTAAAGTCCTTCGTACGGATATACGCCTTATGAATACGCCTGATTGATGTAAGAAGCATTGCCATGGCATGCTCCGCCACCGCATAGGGTGAGTATGCAGGCACCCTGAGAACATGAATTTTACCGAAAGCATACTTCATATCTACGTTATTAAATCCTGCACAGCGAAGTGCAACCACACCCACGCCCAATTCACACAGGCGGTCGATTACCTCTTTATTAACAGAATCGTTTACAAATACGCATACTGCATCAAAGCCCTTTGCAAGACCTACAGTATCCTCATTCAGCTTGGTTTCAAAATATTTTATGGTAATGTCCTTCCCTGCCGAAGCACTTTCAAAAGACTCCTTATCATAGGGTTTTGTGTCAAAAAACGCTATTCTCATAATATCCCTCCTACAATGGCTATCCTTATTATGGCTGATTAAATAATATTTATCCGCTGCCCCAATATATCACAGATAATTTTCAATGTCAATAATGGAAAAAAACAGTGGATTTTTCCATTATTGTATGATAAAATAGTAGTGTTATTTTAGATATTTTATTTTAGGAGGGCTTAGCGTGTCTTGGTTAGAAGCATTTATACTTGGACTTATTCAGGGGATAAGCGAATTTCTGCCTATCTCATCATCGGGGCATCTGTCGATTGCAGGGCGTCTTATGGGTATGGATCCTGAGGCGGATAGTCTTTTATCCTTTAACATACTTTTGCACGTGGCAACGCTTGCGGCGGTATTTATTGTCTACCGCAAAGATATTTGGGAAATGATAAAAGCATTTTTCTCCATGTGCGGTGACCTTTTCACGGGAAAGGGCTTAAAGCTTAAGGAATATACATACCGCCGTCTTATAGTAATGCTCATTATTGCTACAATTCCTGCAACAGTGGCGGCATTTTTATTCGGTGATATTATTGAAAACCCTGCCCTGTGGCAGATTGGTACATTCCTTATTATAACGGCTGTGCTTCTGTTTGTCAGTGAAAAGCTTGCGGGTGGAAAAACACCGCTTGATTCCATGAGCTATAAACAAGCTCTCGGTACAGGTTGCTTCCAGGCACTGGGAACTCTCCCCGGAATCAGCCGAAGCGGAAGCACCATTGTGGGTGGACTTTTCTGTAATCTTGACAAAAAGACAGCGGTAAGATTCTCCTTCCTGATGTCAATCCCGGCAATTTTGGGAGCACTGCTTCTTGATATAAAGGATATGATGAGCATAGAGACAGCTCTTCCCGGTATACTCCCCGTCTTAGTAGGTATGATAACTGCCGCAGTAAGCGGATACCTGGCAATCAAGTTTCTTCTGCGTCTGGTTGAAAAGAGTAAGCTCAGCTATTTCTCCTACTACTGCATAGTGGCAGGTATTTTCGCAATAGTGCTGAATTTCACTATCTAAGCTGAATTTCACTATCTGATTTGAATCGGAAAGGATATTAAAATGGACAATAAATCTACGAAAAAGAGGTCTACAATCAAAAGGTCAACCTCTCCGAAAAGTTCTTCAAAAGGTAAAAAGCCTACTAAACAAGCCCCCGCAAAAAAGAGTGCAAATCCCGAAGTGCGCAGAATTTGCCTTTTATTCCTTGCGGCAGTTTTGCTTTTCTCCCACATGGGTGTGTTTGGTGCTTTGGGCGGTTTTTTGAGGAGACTTTGCAAGCTGTTTTGCGGAAGCATGAGCATAGCAATTCCCCTTATGCTTTTGACGGCTTCCATCCATCTTTTTGTAAAAAAGACTTTATCACCCCATAAGTACAGATATGTCTTTACGGCACTTTTCTTCGTTTGCCTGTGCGGCATTCATACGCTCTATTATTCAAATGCTCAGGCGGAGTTATTCGATGGTCCTTTTGATGCACTCATTGAAACAATCACCGATAGCTCTGATTCAAATTTATCCGGCGGTCTTATTGGTGCAATCCTTGCACTCCCCCTCAAAGCATTAGTAAGCTCCGTGGGAACTTATCTTATACTTCTCCTTCTCGCCTCTGTATGCTTTGTGACGGTAACGGGAACAGAGCCGTTTGCGAGAGCTTTTTCCTATCTCTACAAAAATATATCGGAATTCCTCTTTAACATAAAAGAAGAAAACGAGGCAGACCAAGAAGCCGAGGACCTTATTATAAACGGCGTTGAGGACGAAAGCACTCCCAAAAAGAAAAAGAGAAAAGCCGCAGACGGCGAAGAACCCGAAAAGAAGAAAAAGAAGAAAATCGGAAAAGAAACACTTACAGATGAAGAAATTACGGCGGCAGACAGTGACAATAACGAATTTACCATAAATCTTTACGACAATAAAAAGTCCAAAAATGAGGAACCCCCCTTAGAAAAGGTTGAGATTCCCGAAGAAATCAAAAAAGCCGCAATGGAGGCTTCGGGTGGCGTGGAGGAAGTAAAAGAAGATACCTCCCCCATAGCCGTGACGGAGGATGAAATTGAGCTTGAATATATCCCTTATACATTCCCGCCTATAGACCTTCTTTCAAAGGCAAAGGCAGGAGGCTCTGCGGACAAGCCCGAAGACCTTCGCACACAGGCTAAGAAGCTTGTTGACACATTGGCAAGCTTCGGAGTAGAGGCAAAGGTTTTAGAGGTAAGCAAAGGCCCTGCCGTAACAAGATTTGAGCTTCAGCCCTCTGCCGGAGTAAAGGTGAGCAAAATTGTAAATTTGGCAGATGATATTGCCCTTAACCTGGCAGCATTCGGCGTAAGAATCGAAGCTCCCATCCCAGGCAAGGCTGCCGTAGGTATAGAAATCCCCAATAAGAGCACCTCAATGGTTGCTCTCCGCGAAGTAATCGACAGCCAGGAATTCCGCTCATTTAAATCCAAAACTGCCTTTGCAATGGGTAAGGATATTGCGGGGCAGGCAGTTGTCAGCGATATTTCAAAGATGCCCCATATGCTTATTGCCGGTGCTACGGGCAGCGGTAAGAGTGTGTGTATAAATTCACTTATCACAAGTATTCTCTATAAGGCAGACCCCAACGAAGTAAAGCTTATACTTATTGACCCCAAGGTTGTCGAGCTTGGCGTATACAACGGGATTCCCCATCTTTTAATCCCCGTGGTGACAGACCCCCGCCGTGCGGCAGGTGCTCTTAACTGGGCGGTTCAGGAAATGGTTAAGCGTTACAGCATGTTTGCTACGGCAAATGTCCGTGATATTAAGGGCTACAATGAATATGCCGCTCTTAACGGTGAAAGACTTATGGAGCAGATTGTCATTGTTATCGACGAGCTTGCAGACCTTATGATGGTGTCCCCTCATGAGGTTGAAGACTCTATATGCCGTCTCGCACAGATGGCAAGAGCCGCAGGCATGCACCTTGTAATTGCAACACAGCGTCCCTCGGTAGACGTTATTACAGGTCTTATTAAGGCAAATGTACCCAGCCGTATTGCGTTCTCCGTATCAAGCCAGATTGACAGCCGTACAATTTTGGATATGGGCGGTGCAGAAAAGCTTTTGGGTAAAGGAGACATGCTCTTCCTGCCCATGGGAGCAAGCAAGCCCAAGAGGCTTCAGGGTGCATTCGTTTCCGACAAGGAAATTGAGAAAATTGTTGAATTTGTAAAGAACTGTTCCTCTGCACATTACAACGAGGATATTATAGAGCATATTGAAAACGGTGCTGAAGACCATAGTGGCGGAGATGACAGCGAGGCTGATGATTTACTGCCGCAGGCAATCGAAATCGTGGTGGAAATCGGACAGGCAAGTGCGTCACTGCTTCAAAGAAAGCTAAAGGTCGGATATTCACGTGCAGGCAGGCTTGTTGACCAGCTTGAGGAAAGAGGAATCATCGGTCCCCACGAAGGAAGCAAGCCCCGTAAGGTGCTGATAAGCAGAAGCGAATTCCAGGAAATGATGGTAAATCAGGAGTAGAATATCGACACGCGATGTTTTTTTGTTAATATTCGACAAAAAAAATACTGTAGAATGCTTAAATTTGAGCATTTTACAGTATTTTTTCTTGACATCTGAAATTTTAAGTGTTATAGTAGTAATATGGAGGCGTTATATGGGTAATTTTAATTCACTAAATAACTTTGCCTCATTCAGTGATGAAAAGTTGGCTGTTCTTGCCGGGCAGGGAAATGACCGAGCGCTTGATTATTTACTCAGCAAGTATCGTGTTTTTGTTCGCAATAAATCTCTTTCTTATTTTATTGCCGGTGCTGATAGGGATGACATTATTCAAGAGGGTATGATTGGTCTGTTTAAAGCTGTCAGGGATTTTTCTCCTGAGCGCGGTGTATCTTTTAAGACATTTGCCGACCTTTGTGTGACAAGGCAGATTATAACCGCGGTGAAAAACGCCAGCAGACAAAAGCATGCACCTCTTAATTTTTATGTTTCACTGAACAAACCGCTTTCAGATGATGAAAACGATTCTACTTTGGAACATCTTTTGGGACATGCTGAAAATCTTAATCCCGAAGAAATAGTAATTAAAAAAGAAGATGCAGATGCATTAGGCTCAGATATGAATCGTATATTATCTCAGTTTGAAGCTTCTGTGCTGTCGCTTTATCTCAAGGGTCATAGCTATGCGGACATATCCAAAATTGTCTGCAAGGATGTAAAGGCTATAGACAATGCTTTGCAGCGAATAAAGAAGAAGTTTGAAAAGCTTTCATCTAAAGAATAGCTGCACGGCGAAAATCACATTGCTATATGCCCGAATCGGTGTGGTAACCGTAACGGGTAAAAAATATTTTTATAGGTAAAGGTAAGGAGATTCGAAAATGTACGAAGACAAGACTTTAGTCTGCAAAGATTGCGGACAGGAATTCGTGTTCACAGCAGGCGAGCAGGAATTCTATGCTGAAAAAGGCTTCCAGAACGAGCCTCAGAGATGTAAGGACTGCAGAGCAGCTAAGAAGGCATCTCTCAGAGAAAACAGAGAAATGTATACTGCTGTTTGCGCTGAATGTGGCGGAGAAGCAAAGGTTCCTTTCGTTCCCAAGGACGACAGACCTGTTTACTGCAGCGAATGCTTTGCAAAAAACAAATAATCTCCTTATTAACCAGAGAAGATTACAACAAAATGGTGTTAGCTAAGCTAACACCATTTTTTGTTGTCTTATAGGAATTTACCTGAAATTAAGACGCATGAAACTGTGTTCGCACCGGGCAAGGGTGCGACGTGGGTGAAGCGGCACGCTTCTTTTTCATCATTCGCATAGCGTTTAATACCGCTATTATCATTACACCCACATCGGCAAATATTGCCGCATACATATTGTCAAATCCCAATATGCTCAAAACCATTACTCCAAACTTAACACCAAGGGACAAGGCTATATTTTGCCGCACAATTTTCATGGTTTTCTTTGAAAGTGCCACAGCCCTGGCAAGTAGCGATAAATCGTCATTCATAATTACAATATCCGCCGCTTCAACTGCCGCATCGCTTCCCAATGCACCCATGGCAAAGCCTACATCTACGCAGGAAAGAACAGGTGCATCATTTATTCCGTCCCCTACAAAAGCGGTGATGCCCTCCTTTTTCATCTGTAAAACCTTTTCCACCTTATCCTGCGGCAGAAGCTCTGCATAAGCTTCATCGGCTCCTACTTCTTTCTGGACTTTTAATGCCGTCTCTTCGTTATCCCCCGTCAGCATTACTATGCGTTTAATCCCTGCCTTTTTCAAGGCACGCAGACTTTCAGGAGCGTTTTCCTTGACTTTATCCTCCATGAGGATAAAGCCTGCGGCACTATTATCATACGCCACATATACATACGTGCCGTCCTCATCATTATATGGTATGTGAATTTCATTATCAATCAGAAGCTTGCGGCTTCCTGCAAGCACCCTTTTTCCGTCAATTTCAGCCGAGATTCCCTTTCCCGGAATGGTAATGACATTTTTTATACGCTCTTTCTGAATTTCCTTGCCATATTCTTTAATTATGGAAAGTGCTATGGGATGATTTGAAAAGCTCTCCGCATATGCTGTTATTTCCAGTAACTTTTCTTCACTGATGCCCGATGCACATATTTTTGAAACGGAAAATTCTCCCTTTGTCACCGTTCCCGTTTTATCAAAGGCGACAATTGATGCTTTCGACAATGTTTCAATATGCTCCGAGCCTTTAATAAGCACCCCTTGTTTTGAGGCAGCACCTATTGCTCCGAAGAAAGACAGCGGTACTGAAATGACCAGTGCGCAGGGGCATGAAACTATAAGAAATACCAACGCACGCCTGAGCCATATTAAGAAGCTTTGCCCAAATAAAAGCGTGGGAACTATAGCCGCCGCAAGTGCCGCAAAGAATACGCAGGGAGTATACTTACGGGAAAACTTCGTAATAAATTTTTCCGATTGCGATTTGTAAGCGGATGAAGTTTCCACTAAATTAAGAATCTTTGCCACGGTGCTTTCCCTGTAGACGCTTTCCGTCTTGATTTTTACGGGGCTTTGTATATTTATCATTCCGCTGAAAACATAGTCGCCCGCTTTAAGCTCACGGGGTATACTCTCCCCAGTAAGTGAGGAGGAATCAAAAAAGCTGTATCCTTCCTCAATAATTCCGTCCAAGGCTACTTTTTCGCCGGGAATAACAAGGATTGTCTCCCCCTTTAAAATTTCTTCGGGAGTAACTCTTATTTCCTTTCCGTCTCTTATAACCGTAGCAAAATCCGCTTTCAGCTTCATCAGTTCTTTTATTGATTTACGGCTTTTCCCTACTGCCACACTCTGGAAAAGCTCACCCAACTGATAAAGGGTCATAACCATGGCGGCTTCTGAAAACTCCTGTAGGATAAGTGCACCGGCCGTCGCCACAGACATAAGTATTTCTTCGTCAAAAAGCTGTCTTGAAAATATTTTTCTGACGGCAGAACAAAGCACATCAAATCCCGAAAGTGCATAAGCGGCACAAAACAGCGGGATTTGCACATACTCATTTTTTACAAAAATTGCCGATATAAGAATCAATACTGCCGATACAAGTATCTTATATAGATTTTTTCTTTGTCTTTTTGTCATATTTCCCTCAGTTCAAAATTACGCTCGGTTTTTCTTCCTGCCTTTATGATTTCCTTTTCAATGCGACTAAAATCGGCTTCCTCTGCCTCCACGGTAAGTGTCTGCATAATAAAATTAAGCATGGCACTTTTTACACCGTCAATCTCTTTAATTGCGTCCTCAATTTTTCCTGCACAAACGGCACAGTCAATCTCCGAAACCTCATATTTTTTAATCATTTTTATCATCCTTTCTTTCTTCAATAAGATGGTCAAAGCCCTGAGCTATAATGCTTCTTACATGGTCATCCGCAAGAAAGTAAAAAATGGTTTTACCCTCTCTGCGAGAGTCTACAAGCTTATTATTCTTAAGAACCTTTAACTGATGGGATATTGCACTCTGAGCCATACCCAAAAGCTCTGCAATTGCGCACACGCACATTTCCGATTCAAAAAGAGAGAACAGAATTTTCATTCTCGTTGTATCACCGAAAACCTTGAATAAATCCGCTAAATCGCAAAGCAGTTCATCGGTGGGAAGCTCGTGACGCACCATATCAAGCAAGGCGTCATGATTATGCTCGTGCATATATGTTCCTCCATTCATATGTTTGTATATTCATATGATAGCACACGCATATGTAATTGTCAAGCAAACAAAAAAGAAATTCGTGTTCTCCACGAATTTCTTTTTTTAAATTATTTACTTTTTCCGTACAAAATGATATATGCCAAAGAGAATCCGCACAGCACTATTCCCGACACGCCGTATACTACGGCACTTTTTAAAGACATACTAATCTGCGGAATAATTACCGACAGATTAAATGCACCGTGAAACAGCGTTGCCGTTTTTAAACTGCGGGTTTTATAATAAATTATTCCCAGCAAAATACCTACGCCAAATGTAAATATTGATTGAAATAGCACCATATGTGCCGCCGCAAAGAATGCCGCCTGAATTATAATTGCAAACCACGGACGAAAGCTTTTCATAAGCTCTCCCATGAAAAGGCCGCGGAACAATATCTCCTCAAAAAACGGCATTAAGACAATTATTGCAAAAAGAGCAACTGCAATCTGACCGAGCGTATGAAACTCGGGCACTGCCTCCCCTGCTGCCTCAATCGATTCTTTCAGGGGCTGAATTTTTTGAGCATAGGAATAAAAAACCGAAACCAATAGCCTTGCACCTATTGCCATGCATACCGCCATTATATTAACAATAGGGACAACCTTTTCATTTTTTATAATGGTATGTATAGGTGCTTTCCTGAGCTTCCCTATAAGGCTGAATACAAATATTGAAAATATGGCACTGATACTGCTTAATGCATATGTATAATCAACCATATCGGTATAAGCTTCTGCTATCGATTTATTCAATATCTTTCTTTGCCAAAAAAGAAACACAAGCTGCACACCCATACCGATAAGGTAATATAAAACAACGTATAATGCCCCTTGAAAAAGGGCTTTTAACCTCTTTTTTCGGACGGTCATCGTGCATCATCCTTGTTGATTGAAACAATTATTTTTTTGGGGCATTTGCTTTCACATAATCCGCAATTTATACATACGGACTGATCTATTTGTGCACAATTGTTTTCAACTTTTATTGCACCCACAGGACAGTTTTTCTCACAAATTTTGCAACCGATACATCCTACAGAGCACTTTCCCTTCATTTCTGCACCTTTATCGCAGGAGTGGCATTTTACGATGTACTTCACCTTTTTGGGTACTATGGAAATGAGATTTTTAGGGCAGGCTGCCGCACATTCGCCGCATCCTCCGCACTTTTCCATATCTACTACGGCAATTCCGTTTTCGATTCTTATGGCATTGTTCTGACACACCTTTGCACAAGAACCATAGCCAAGGCATCCGTATGTGCATGCTTTGGCACCTGCACCCTGAAGTCTTGAAGCTGTTACGCAATCCTCAATTCCCACATATTCGTACTTATCTAAAGCGTTGTCGAAGGTACCGTTACAGATAACTACAGCACACTTTTCCTCCACCGCTTCACCTGATACGCCCATAATCTCAGCAATGGCATCGGCAACGCTCTGTCCACCGGGGCTACAGCAATTAATCTTTGCCTCGCCTTTTGATATTGCACCGGCATAGGCACTGCATCCGGCATATCCGCAGCTTCCGCAGTTTGCTCCGGGAAGAACAGAGGTAATTTCTTCGGCTCTTTCATCCTTTTCCACTGCGAATATTTTAGACGCCAATGCAAGAAGCAGGCCGAGTACAAGTCCGACAGCTCCCATTGCGAGTGCCGGTAATAATATTTCTTTCATTTTTCAAACCTTCCTTCCTCAGAATGACATGCCCTGAAATCCCATAAACGCAATTGCAAGGAGCGATGCACTTATAAGTGCAATCGGAAAGCCCGTGAGTGCTTTGGGAATATCTGAGCTTTCAAGACGTTCTCTTACACCTGCAAAGAGGACTATTGCCAAAAGGAAGCCAAGACCTGCACTAAATCCGTTTACAACCGATTCAATCAGAGTATATGTTCCCACAGGGTTAATTACGGAAGCCGTGCGCACATTAAGAAGTGCAACACCGAGCACCGCACAGTTTGTAGTGATGAGCGGAAGGTATATACCCAAGGCACTGTACAGTGACGGGATTGACTTTTGCAAAAACATCTCAACAAACTGAACCAACGCTGCAATAATTACGATAAAAGCAATCGTCTGCATATATTCCATGTCCAAAGGAACAAGAATAAACTTCTGACAAGCCCATGTAAGCATTGAGGCAAGCGTCATTACAAAGGTTACTGCCATACCCATTCCGAGTGCCGTATCAAGCTTTTTTGAAACACCCAGGAACGGACAAATTCCGTAAAACTTAACCAATACAAAGTTCTGTACAAATATAGAGGTTAATGCAATTCCTATTAATGCTGTCATTTATCTCTGCTCCTTTCTGTTTCTTATTGCATTTATAATTCCTAAAATAATACCAAGCGTTAAGAAGCCTCCCGGGGGAAGTATCATTACGGTAGCAGGATTTGCTATTCCCACGCTCACGCCTAAAATAGTGCCGTTACCGAGTATTTCACGCACTGCGGAAATAAGTGAGAGGGCAACGGTAAATCCAAGTCCCATTCCAAGGCCATCTGCCGCAGACTTTAAAACCGTGTTTTTCGAAGCAAATGCCTCTGCACGGGCAAGAATAATACAGTTTACAACTATCAGTGGGATAAAGAGTCCCAAGGACGCAGAAAGGCTTGGAACATACGCCTTAAGCACAAGGTCTACCACTGTTACAAAGGTAGCAATAATAACAACATATGCCGCAATACGAATTTTCGAAGGTATGATTTTTCTCAGCATGGATATGAGCATATTGGAAAGAATCAGAACAAAGGTTACGGAAAGTCCCATACCGATACCATTTACAAAAGATGTTGTTACCGCAAGTGTGGGACACATACCCAAAACCTGTACAAACGTAGGGTTTTCGTTTATAAGTCCGTTTTTAATTGTTTTCAGCACTTTTCTTTTCCTCCTTATCCATAGCTTCCACAAGCATATTAAATGCTTCATCAACGCCCGAGGCAACGGCACGGCTGGTTATAGTCGCACCTGTAATCGCTGTAATCTGATCGGGGCTCTCTGTCTTTGTTTTTACAACCTCAAGCGTGGAATTTTTTTTGGAAAACTGGTTCTTGAATTCCGGCTCGGTAGCTTTTGCACCCAAGCCTGCAGTTTCACTGTGACTTAAAATTTCAATTCCGCAAACCTGTGCATCACTATCTATTGCCACCATCATTTCAATAGCTCCACCATATCCGCTTGTGGTTACATTAACGCAAAATCCTACGGGGTTTTGGTCTTTCATTCCCTTGAAGACATTATCATTCATCTGCTCAAAGCTATCTGCCTGAGGAAGTATTGCTTTCATTGCATCCTGAATTGCTTTTTCTTCTGCCGCTGCAATTTTAGGCTTTGTTATATGGTTTACACCTGCAAGAAGCATTGCGGCAACAAGGGTGATTGCACAAAGAATCCCCGAAAGCTTTATAAATTCCTTTTTCATACTCGCACCTCACTTCTTCACTTTGCCGAAAGGCGTAGGCATAGTCCATCTGTCAATAAGGGGTGTAAGAACATTCATAAGAAGTATTGCATAGGTTACACCCTCGGGATATCCACCCCAGAATCTTATTACGCAGGTAATCACGCCGCATCCTATTCCGAAAATTATCTGCCCGACAGAAGTTGTGGGGCTTGTTACATAATCTGTTGCCATAAATATAGCACCTAAAAGCACACCGCCGCTCATTACTGCAAGGATGGGGCTTTGTGCCGATACCGATGCATTGGAGCCCAGTGCCCATGTCATCAGCATTACACTGCCTATGTACGCAAGAGGTATTCTTGCACTTATTACTCTGCGGATGAGAAGATATGCAAAACCCAGTAAAAGTGCCAAGGCACAGGTTTCGCCTATACAGCCGGGGATTGCCGTCCCATTTTCATACATACCGATAAAACGCTCTTTAATTGTGGGCACTTTCAAAAGGTATTCATTTGAAAGCGGAGTTGCCCCTGTCATAACATCAGCCGTTTTCTGAAAGAAATCTATTTTCTGATAAGCAAATGAAGTCATTACCGCAGGGAAAGAAGCTAATGCAAAAGCTCTTCCCACCAGAGCAGGATTCATAAAATTCTGTCCGATACCACCAAAAAGCTGCTTTGTAACTATAATGGCAATAAATGCGGCAACCACAATAGCATAAACCGGTACGCCTGACGGCATGGTAAGACCTAAAAGCATTCCGGTGACAACGGCACTGAAATCGTTTATTGTAAGCTTCTTGTGTGCGAGAATCTGATACACAAGCTCAAAGCCCACACATGCGGCAACAGATACCAAAAGCACTGCCAAAGCCCTTTGCCCGAATAAAATCACTCCCGCAAATGCCGCTGGCATAAGTGCAATGATTACATCCAACATAATGTCGTCAATACTGCATTTTGACCTTATATGAGGTGTTGATGACACTCTTAATTTAAAATTACTTTCCACTCTGTTCATTCCTTTCCTGCTGTGCTCTCTTTCGTTTTTCAGCAAGCACGTTTTGCTTTGCAACACGTATTGCCTGAACCATA
The DNA here is from genome assembly GCA_045636425.1 of Clostridia bacterium. Taxonomy (GTDB): domain Bacteria; phylum Bacillota; class Clostridia; order UMGS1883; family UMGS1883; genus UMGS1883. The sequence continues at coordinate 36,020 of JAZTXM010000003.1, forward strand.
TTTCTCTTTGCGGGACAACCGAAGCTGCAGCACCCACATTCTATACAAGCATCCGCATTATATTTTTCACACGCGTCCATATCGCCGCGTTTTGCAAAATCATAAATATAGAGGGGCATAAGTCCCATAGGACATTGCTCGACACATTTTCCGCACCTGATACATGCACTTTCCTCGGGGATATTTGCTTCTTTTTCAGTAAATGCAAGAATTGCAGAATTAGCCTTAATGACAGGCATATCCAGTCTGAACTGTGCCACACCCATCATCGGGCCGCCTATGATTATCTTTTTCGGTTCTTCCACAAATCCGCCGTTTTGCTCAATTATGTAGTCTATCGGTGTACCGATACGTACCCTATAGTTTATCTCTCTCGGAAAAGGCGTACCTACAATAGTAACATTTCTCCTTGTAAGAGGCATTCCGTACATAAATTTACGACCTATTGCCGCACAGGTGTCTGTGTTGATAACTATAGTCCCCGTGTCCGCAGGAAGTCCGCCCAGCGGAACCTTTCTCTTTGTTACGGCATAGATAAGCTGTTTTTCACCGCCTTGGGGATATTTTGTTTTAAGAACATCCACCGTAATGGGAGTATCCTTGCACGCCTCTTTCATTTTTCGAGTGGCAAGAGGCTTATTATCCTCAATGGCAATATGACCGTTTTCAATACCGAATCTGTAAAGCACCACCATAAGTCCCGTAACAATTTCTTCGGGTGTTTCCATCATTACCCTGTAGTCGCTGGTAAGATACGGCTCGCACTCGGAACAATTGACAATAATGGTATCTATCTTTTTATCGGCAGGAGGCATAAGCTTTACATGAGTGGGGAATGCCGCACCACCCATGCCTACAATTCCTGCCTCACGAACCAATTTGGGAATATCATCAGGATTAACGCTCTTATAATCTATTGGCTTTACCGATTCATCAACCGTGTCCTGAAAATCATTTTCTATGACAATGGACTCAACCATAGAGCCATTTGACACGGGATACATTTTAAAATCCTTTACCGTTCCCGATACTGATGAGTGAATAGGTGCACTTACAAACGCCTCACAATCGGCAATTTTCTGTCCCACCTTTACATAGTCCCCTTTTTGCACACAGGGCGTGCACGGAGCACCGATGTGCTGTGACAATGGAAAAATAAGCTCCGTTGGCGGTGTAAGTGTTTCGATTGTTTTTGCGGCGGTCTGACTCTTATTATCTTTTGGATGTGTTCCGCCTTTGAAGGAAAGCTTTTTCAGCATATACCCCTCTCCCTTTTAATATAACGTAGTAGTTTTTAAACTCCCTCTCCAAGGAGAGCCACTAATGGCAGTTTTATAGAAAGCAATAAGGCACCCTGCCCTGCCTACGCAGAGCAACGCACCTTATTTTAAATACTTATTTGAATAATATGAAAGCTTAAGCTGTTTTTCATTTTTATAGGATTCTCTAATCGTTCCTGCAATATCGGAATCAGCGTTAACTGCCTCAAGTTCTTTTTGCAGCTTGGCAACAATCTTTTCAAACCTGCCGTCGCATTCGGCCTCAAGCCCTCTCACTACAGGGGTGAAATGTGTTATTGTCTTAGCTCGGGCGACGGGGTCCTGTGGATGTGCCTTTATACTTTCGTAATAGCGAGCACCCTGCTTTATTGTAGCTTCTGCACGGGCATTAAACTCACTCTGCAAAGAATATAACTGTGCCATGTATTTACTTATAATCTCGTCCTTTTTCTTCTTGTCCGCCGCTGAGTCCGGCTTCTTTACAGAATCAGCGTTCTTTTCATCCTTTAAGGATTTTGCAAGGGCTTCTTTTTCTTCAAATATCTTGGCGTAAACCTCGGAGAGGGCAGTGCTTCCATCCTCTATCTGCTTTTTTTCTTCCTCTGTCAGTTCTCTTACAGGTTCGTCAAGAAACATATTTATATCATTTACCAATGCGGTCTGATTTTTCATTCTTCTGTCTTCGATTTGTTCCTCCGATTCCATAAGACCTATATAAACGCTTTTTACGTTCTCCCACTGCCAAAGCACAAGAGAGCCTACAACAATGACTAAAATCAGATAAATTATTGCGACTGCTTTCAATGCTTTTTTCACTATTTCGGCCCTCCTTTTCTCCGACCTTTATTTCTCGTTCAGCAGCTGTACTGCCAGATGTGCATTCTGCTTTGCCTTCTCACGAAGGGGCTTTGATTTTTCACAAAGCTCCTGCCTTAGCATTTCGCTATTTTGAAGGCATGAAAATACTATGTTTCTAAAATCCTCTTCATTAAAATTTTCAAGTTCAATATAGGTTTTTTGATTCATGTATTCCATGAAACCTTTTATTTTGGGATCATATGCAATTCCCGCCATAGGTACATTCATAACCGACGCAAATATCAGCATGTGAAGACGCATACCACACACTATTTCACATTTTGCTATAATTGCCAGCATTTCCTCCACCTGCATTTGTGTATCTATAACCTTTGATTGTTCCTTCATTCGGCTTGCTATACGAAGCGATATATCAAGGTCAGCACTAATCTGCATGGGAATAAAAATCGGCAGATACCCTTTTCTTGAAATGTCATCAAGGACCTGCGCCATTTTCTCCTCAAAATTCTTCGGAAGAAGGTTAGATTCCCTTACCGAAACGGCAACTATCTTTGAATCCTTGGGAACACAATACTTTTCAAATATTTCATCAGCACAGTGTTCATCTCCCAAAGTCAGATTAAAAGCAGGGTCCGCGGTAAGCAGCACCTTAGGCTTTACTATCTTGCACCTTTTAATCTCCTCTAAAGAAACAGCTTCACGAAGCGTAATCAAATCCACTTTATTAAGAACCCGACTTACCTTTGAAACATTTTTTTCCTTTATCGGGCCCATTCCGTTTGCATAAAGCATTACCTTTAGCCCCATTTTTTTTGCCAGAGAAATAATTCCCAGATAATAAAGGAGGCTCTTGGTACTGGTTGCATCTTGAATTAAAGTTCCTCCTCCGCTTAAAAGGAGCCTTGCTGAGCGGAATTCCTTTATAATCGAAAACGGATTGAAACGATTAATGGTTTTTATTCCGTACATTTTATTGGTAAGGGAGGCATCCCCCGAAAGTGCTGTAATTGTAATATCAGGACTGATTCTTTTTAAATCATCCACTATGCTCCTGAGCAAAGCTTCATCTCCGCTGTTCCCCAGTCCATAGTAGCCGGAAATAACAACATCAGACATACATACACCTGCCTTTTGCAGCTCAAAAGGTTTACACAAGCTCAATTTTAAGGAAGGCTTTCTTTCCCTTTTTCGCAACAATTTTTCCTTCCTTAAAGCTATCTTTTGTTACAACAAGGTCAATACCCGTAACCTTTTCGCCGTCTATACTAAGACCGCCCTGCTGGATAAGTCTGCGGCCCTCTCCTTTAGAGGGGATAAAGCCCACAAGGCTGAGAAGGTCTAAAACTGCGATTCCATCGCCTATCTGCTCAGGTGTTACCTGTGCTGAGGGCATATTCGCAATGTCGCCCTGACCTGAGAATATCGCCGCTGCCGTTTCCCTTGCCTTTTGTGCCTCTGCTTCACCGTGAACAAGCTTTGTTACCTCATATGCAAGTATATCCTTCACGCGGTTAAGCTGGCTTCCCTCAAGCTTTTCATACTCACGGATTTCATCCATGGGAATAAATGTAAGAAGCTTAAGACACTTGCATACGTCATTGTCATCTACATTTCTCCAATACTGATAAAACTCATAAGGAGATGTTTTCTCGGGTGCGAGCCAAACAGCACCGTTTGCAGTCTTACCCATCTTTTTACCTTCGCTGTTTGTAAGAAGTGTAAAGGTCATTCCGTAAACCTGCTTCTGGTCTTTTCTTCTGCAAAGGTCAAGACCGCCGAGAATATTGCTCCACTGATCGTCTCCTCCAAGCTCAATCTTACAGTCATATTTACGGCTGAGCATCAAAAAGTCATAACTCTGCATAAGCATATAGTTAAATTCAAGGAAAGACAGTCCCTTTTCAAGTCTTTGCTTAAAGCACTCTGCGGAAAGCATCTGATTTACTGAGAAGCAAGAACCGATATCACGGATAAACTCAACATAATTAAGGTCAAGAAGCCAATCGGCGTTATTAACCATAATAGCCTTGCCGTCAGAAAAATCAATAACCTTTGAAAGCTGTTCCTTGAAACGCTCACAGTTATAGTCAATGGTTTCTTTTGTCATCATCTGACGCATATCGGTTCTTCCCGACGGGTCCCCTATATGGCCTGTGCCGCCGCCTACAAGTGCGATAGGACGATGTCCGTGCATCTGCATATGACGCATAACAACCATTTGCAGGAAATGGCCTACATGAAGGCTGTCTGCCGTGGGGTCAAATCCGATATAAAAAGTAACCTTCTCTTTTCCGAGAAGTTCTCTGATTTCTTCTTCATGGGTGGTCTGTGCAAGAAGACCTCTTTCTTTTAAAACGTCAAAAACGTTTGCCATTTATAATCATTCCTTTCCGAAATTAAAAGCAATCCATATCTAATATACATTATAACATTTTTCGGCATATCTTTTCAAGGGGTAAATAGTATTTTTATCGCAAACTGCATATTTTTTCTAAAAAAAGATTCCGCTTCCGTCAAAATCTGGAATAAAGCTTTCTAAGGAGGCTTCTCCTTCTTGAATATACGCGTCTTCAATACCCAAGTTTATGCAAAAATCTATTATATTATCATATTCTTTATCAGACAGTTTTCTCTCTAAATTGTCAAACCCGCATTTTGTCACGGGAGTATACTGACTCATTATGCTAAGCACTATGTTGTCTTTATATTTTTCAAACACTTGTCTTATAACCTTTTTTGAATCCTCCGTATGCCCAGGCAGACACAAGTGCCTCACAATAACTCCTCTTTGTATAATGCCGCTTTCATCAAAAACCACTTCGGGCTTATACTGCACCATTTTTCCCAAGGCTTTCCACGCAACAACCGGATAATCCTCCGCCAAAGAGTAGAGCTTTGAAAGCCTACCATCCTCATATTTAAAATCCACTAAATACACATCTATTACATCCTTTAAAATCTCAAGTGTATTAAGCGATACATATCCGCTGCTGTTCAGGATAACAGGAATCTTAAGCCCCCTTTTTTTCGCTTCTGTTATTGTATATTTAACGGTAGGTGCGTAATGCTCGGCAGTAACCAAATTGATATTATGTGCTCCTTCGCCCTGTAACCTAAGGAATATTTTCACAAGCTGCTGCTCATCGACTATAGTGCCTTTGTTACCGCGGCTCAACCCATAATTTTGGCAATAACAGCACCTTAGAGTGCACCCTGAAAAGAAAACCGTTCCCGAACCGTTTGTTCCCGATATGCACGGTTCCTCCCAAAAATGCAAGGCTGCTCTGCCAATCTTAGGCATTGCGGTTTCTTTGCAAAAGCCTGTTTCCTTATATCTGTTTACTTTGCATTTTCTTGGACACAACTGACATTTCTCATATAATGAGTTCAGCACAAAACCACCTGCATTTTCATTAAAACAAAAGGGGATGTAAAAAATCATTTTTTACCCCCTTTTTCTATCATAGCCATTAATAAATTCTTTCTGCACCTTTCAAAACACTATTAGGTCTTGAGAGGAGCTGTTTAAGTTCAGCATCACTGAGTTTCCTTTGAAGTATATTTACTGCTTGCGAATAGTCTGGTGCTCTGTCACTCAAATTATGACAGTCCGACCCTATGGCAAAAACCGCCCCTGATTTGATGAGCTTCACAGCTCTGCGCCTTGTTTTGAAATCATTTATATACTTGCAGTTCATTTGCAAAAGCGAACCTATTTCTACCAATTCATATAACTTCTCCCGATTGCCTTTGTATTTCATATATCTTTCAAAATGAGCAATAACAGGTGTTAAACCCTTTCCGATAATTCTCTCCACGCCTCTGACCATGTTTTCTGTCCACGGAGCAAAGGGCATTTCTACCAAAATATATTCCGTTCCCTTTATGCAAAATTCCTTAAGCTGCTCTATTCTCCACAGTTCTTCAAAATAGAGCACTTCACATCCCAAATATAATTCTATATCAACGGGATTTTTTTTAAGCTCAAGTAAAAGCTCTTGCAGTGAGTCTTCCCGCCTTTCGGCAAAAGTCTCCACAGAAGATGCATATGCGTAAAAATGAGGAGTAAGCAATACCTTTTCTACGCCTTGATTTTTCAGTTCTTTCAAAAGAGCTACAGACATTTCCAAGCTGGTGCTTCCGTCATCAACTTCCGGTAAAATATGAGTATGAAAATCAATCATATAACACCCTACTTTTTATTTTTATTTGAGGTAGCCGTGCCTTGAGAACTTTTATTTGAATAACCATAGCCGTAGCCATAGCCGTAGCCGCCGTAGCCGTATCCGCCGTAGCCGCCGTAGCCGTAGTTTCCGTAACCGCTTCTGTAATACTTCATTTTCCTTCCATATCGATAATATCCATGTTTGCCGTAACGATATCCCACCTTAATATCAGAGAGTCTTCCGTTCAGCACAAATCCGATAACATTTGCATCAACAAAAGAAAGCTTTTTAATTGCTTCTGAAACAGATTCCTTGTCTGTTCTTCCCTGCCTTACAACGAGGAGTATGCCATCAACCATATTTGACATAACAGCCGCATCGGTTACAATATTAATCGGAGAAGTATCCAGGAATATATATTCGTATATTTCAGACAGCTTATCAAGAGTATCGCTCATATTACTGCTTCCCAAAAGCTCAGCAGGATTGGGAGGCATGTCTCCCGACGGGATAACGTCTAAGTTTGCATACTCTGAATGGACAATTACTGAGTCAACAGTATTAAGATTAGCCAAAACATTGGAAAGACCCGGAGTAGAAGAAATGTTAAGCAGGTTTGCCACGTTTGGTTTTCTGAGGTCACAGTCTATAACCAGTACCTTTGCCCCTGTCTGTGCAAAAGATATTGCAAGATTAAGGCAATTTGTACTCTTACCCTCTCCTGCAAGCGCACTTGTCACAATTATTTTTTTTGCTCCCTCTCGGGGGATTGTAAACACCACATTTGTTCTGAGGGCTTTGTAAGCTTCCTTAACATGGAATGAACTTTTATCATTAAGCACCTTTGCTCTTTTTACCACTAAGGGGCTTCCCGCACTCAAACCGCCGTTTTTAGTAAACTTTAAAGAAAATTTCCTTAATCCGGATACGAAATTTGCCATATTTTAATCACATTCCTTTCACGTGCCGAAAAGTTTGAACAAACCCTTCCTGCACGCCCAATCATTCAATTACAACTACTCACCACAGAGTATTACGCTTCACTTTCCGAATAAGAATCATCATAGGAAATGAAGATTTCCGGAATTGTACCAAGCACGGGATAATCAAACCGGTTTACAAGGTCATCAACGGATTTAACACGCACATCAAAAAGTTCTTTGAGAAGAATAAATGATATGCTAAGCACAAAGCCCAATAGCGCACCGATAATCGTATTCATTCTTATATTCGGTGAAACAGGTGTGCCGGAAAGCTTAGCTTCGTCTATAATCTGAACCTTACTCAGCTCTATGAATTTCTGTATTTTCGTCGGAGCGACTTTTGCAATTGTATCGGCAATTTCTCTGGCAATACCGGGGTCTGTTGCCTCTATGGAAACTTTAATGATTTCTGTTTCCGAGACAGCTTCCGCAGTCATCATTGTCCTTATTTTGCCGGCACTGAATTTCTTTTTCGTTCTGTCTTCCACCTGGTCGGCAACCTCTCTTAATACATTATCACTCTTAATCATTTCTATGTAAGTAGGAACGAGCATCTGAGAAGCAGTAATATCACCGGAAAGAATTCTGGTTTCTACAACATCACTTTCAGTAACATTTCCCCGGTTGTTGACATACATGGTTATGCTTGACTCATACTTAGGCGTCAGGAAATACTTACTTAGCGCAAATGAAATTAAACCAAATATCAACGTAATAACTACAATTGATACGATTCGGTCAAGCACAATCTCTATCATTTGTTTTATATCAATCTTTTCAATATCATTTGAATTATTCATGCAAAGCCCTCCAAATTGTTTTATCGCTTTCCACACGGGAGTATTAACAATGGTACTCTCCGCGTTATTGCATATACATTTTTATTTTAATACATAACAGGTGTCTTTGTCAATAGGAATAATGGTTTTCAGCCATTCTTTTCATATTCTGAATCAATATTTGTCGCATCATGGGTATATGCCTCCACTGCCATGGCATCACATATTTCATTATACTTATTTCCGGCATGTCCTTTAACCCATATAAAACTGACACGATGAATTTTTATAAGTTCAAGCAACATTTCCCACAAATCCCTGTTTAGAACCGCCTTTTTGTCAGATTTTCTCCAGCCGTTTTTAATCCAGGAATCAAGCCAGTGCTGATTAATTGCATCCGTAAGATACTTAGAATCACTGTAAAGATCCACGTCGCATTTTTCCTTGAGAAGCCTCAGCGACTCAATAGCTGCCATAAGCTCCATTCTGTTGTTTGTGGTTTTTCTGTACCCGCGGCTTATCTGCTTTTCGCTGCCGTTGTATATAAGAACAGCACCGAACCCGCCTTTTCCCGGATTGCCAGTGCAGGCTCCATCGGTGTAGATTTCAACTTTTTTCAAAATAACAACTCCCAAAAGGGGGACTGCAGCATAATGTTATGCTACAGTCCCTCTCTATTTAATACACTCTTAGTTTATTTCTACATTTTGCACAAGAGGAATGAATATCGCCTTACCTCTTGCGGCATAGAATCTTCCTGTTGTGCCGTCCTCATATTTTTTAACAAGCTCCAAAGGATTTTTGTTAAGGTAAATTTTTGTGCCCATTCCTATTCCTCGAATTGATGCATAGGTTCCCGAATTAATGGAAACCTGCTCTCCTCGGATAACAATTTTTTCGCAAACGCAATCGGTAAAATTAACTATTTCACTGATGCCGTCTCCAAGGTAGATAATTTTATCACTGCTTACACCTTTAAAAGAAACATTTTTTGCTCTTACAAGAACATTTCCCTCGGGGAGTGTTGTATACTCGCCATCCTCGTCGATATAAACATCGACAATTCTACCCATAATCTGGGCAAACTCAAGTCTGGTCATGGCGTCAAGAGGTCTTAACTCGGTTATATCACCAAGATAGCCTGCCGCTGCAATGCTTCTTGCCTCAACCTGTGCCCATGATGCAACATTAGCCTTATCGGTATACTTTTCAAGTGCGTTTTCATCAGTGTCCTGTATATCGAAAATTCTGCAAAGAACAATAAATGCTTCCTGGCGGGTAATGGTATTATTGGGATTAAGACAACTGTTTGTATCCCCTTTGAATGCATCCATGTAAACAGCCTTTGCCATGGCATCGTAATACCAGTCGCCTTCTTTCACATCAACAAAAGAAGAAATATCCGCTTTTTTCTCCGCATTCATGGCTCTTGACATGATCGTTGCCATCTGCGCTCTTGTGATGGGAGTCTGAGGCTGAATGCTTCCGTCCTCAAAGCCTGCTATAAGACCATTGTCAACAGCTTTTTGCAAAACCTCACCATCCTGCCCTGAAGGCATATCGGTAAACGCCGCAAATGCGCCTACAGACATCGAAAGGACAAGAATCAAACTAAGTACGATAACACTAATTTTTTTCATTTTCTACACCTCTATATGTATATTTTTAATTATAAATTCAACACCTATTATTTACTGCTTATTATGTATCCCCGCAGTGCCGTTTATTTCGGACTATTCTAAACCTGCCAAAGCAGGTGGGTGACTCGCTCACCGCTCCTGGGTTTCCCTCTGGCATAGCAAGGGCTTACACGCCACGGCAAGACATTCGGTCTCCCTATATAGATGTGTTGGTTAAAATAAATCCGTAATTGCGCACACCGCAGGGGGATTGCTCATGTTTTAAGTATAACACATTTTTAAGGACAAATCAATCCAAAAACTCAAATTCGTCCTTATTATTTTCCTTGAAAATATTGTACACCTTGTCAAATATTTCGCCATCGTCAATACCTTCAAGCATTTCTTCCCCATTAACTTCAATAAGTTTCATAACAAAAACTTCGCCGTCAATTTCCTCTCCATCTGATGCAGGGACAAGCAAGAAGTACGTTTCTCCATCAAGCTCGACCGAGTCGAGAAATTCATAATCCTCCTCAACTGTTTCAAACGTGGTTTCCTTTGTATTCTCTTCCATTGCGATTTCTCCTTTTTTATAAATTAGCGTCAAGATAACCTTGCAGAATAATCACTGCCGCTATCTTGTCCACCTTGGTTTTTCTCTTTTTTCCGCTGACCCCGCCGCTTTCCAAAATGCGGTGTGCCTCGGTGCTGGAAAGCCTTTCATCCCACATAACATATGGGACTTCAAGCATTTTCGACAGGTCACGGGCAAACTCCTCGGTATACTCAGCACGATGTCCTATGCTTCCGTCCATACGTTTGGGATTACCCACTACAATTTTTTCCACGCCGTGTTCTCTTGCTACACTGGCGGTTTTTTCAAGCTGCAAGGCCCTGTCCTTTTCACAGATAGTGTCCAGGGGATTTGCCAATATTCCCAAAGCATCGCTTACCGCCACGCCTATTCTTGCCTCGCCGTAATCAAGACCTAAAATTTTCATATTAATTCACCATAAGTTATTATAACAGATAGTTTTTTCATTTGCAAGATATTTATACAAAAAGGGCGGTGTAAAAAAACCGAGTTTTTTTACACCGCCTCTCACGTTATGCCATTTTTTCTATTTTTGTTATAGACAATTCGTACGCCGTTCTGATTTCTGTTTCTTCTTCGGAAATTTTCTTGCTGTAATTTCTCGATTGCAGTCTGCCCCAAAGCATAACATTGCTTCCTACTTCAAGGTTTTCGGAGAACACGGCATTTTTGCCCCATGCAATGGCAGGAATATAATCGGAACGATTAAAGGCACGATTTACAGCCACTATCAAATCGGTGATTTCTCTGCCGAAAGGAGTTCGCCTGTAAATAGGTGCTTTACATATAAACCCGTTTATAAAAATCTCGTTTGGATTTTCATTATCCTCCGATATTGCAGGGGCAATTCCCTTGGCAAAAACCGTCAGTATTAAACGCGTCTTCGTTCCCGTATACTTGTTATAGCTTCTAAGCTGTCCTTTTACTTTTACCTTATTTCCGTTTTTTATCAGAACAGGATCCATTTGTCTTGCAGCTACAGTCACCGGCAGTAAATCGTCATTTTCCGAGAGTCTGGGTACTCTTAATGTGAAAGAGTAAAAATCCTCCCCCAAAACGCTGTGACTGTAAATCGGCTCTGTTTCTACGGTTCCTGTTAATGTTATTACGTTATTTTCCAAGGTTTACAACTCCTTTTTTTATGTAGCTGATTTGTGCAACATGTATTATCTATTATATTCACCCATATTTAAAACTATTACTAAAATTTTAAGAATATCGGGATTTTTTTCCTATATACTGTAATGGGTGATTTCTATGATAATTATTACTCGCAGAAAATTTGTAACATTCCTGCTTTTTTCAATATTATTTGTCGCCGCACTGATTGGTCACGACAATAATACAGCGGAAGTTTTTTCGGGGAAGCTTACAAAACGCATTATAATTGACGCCGGACACGGCTTTCCCGACGGCGGAGCTGTGGGTGCAAGCGGGACGATTGAATGTACACTTAACCTTAAAATTGCCAAAAGAATTGAAAAAGAGCTTAAAAAAAAGGGCTATACGGTAATTATGACACGCACTGGAGAAGATTCCCCGATTTCGGGCGAAGATACCATTTCCAATAAAAAGCACAAGGATATGTACAGGAGGCTTAATATAATAAATAATTCGGAGGCGGATTTATTTGTCAGTATTCATATGAACAAATTCAGTGATTCACGCTATCGGGGTGCTCAGGTAATATATTCGGGTAATTTTACCCAATCACATAGCGTGGCACAGTTTATTCAGGCAGAGCTTAATTTTCTGCCCGAAAACATTTCAAAAAGAACACAGCTTAAATCTCCCGATTCAATCTTTCTTTTACGAAAGGCACAAATTCCTGCCGTGATAGTAGAATGCGGCTTCCTTTCCAATTTTGAGGAGGAGGAGCTTTTAGGAACGCCTAAATATCAGCAAAAGCTTTCAAAAGCCATAGTAAAAGGAATAGAAAAATATTATAACAGTGAAAGGAAAGACTCCTCATTATGAAAATTTATGTAACGGACAAATACAGAATAATAACCTTTCTGCTCATATGCTCAATAATAGGCTTGGGCACATATCTTGCAAAAACGCCCACTGTCCCCGCGTCTTCTCAGGGCAAAATAATTCCTATCTACTCTGTTTCGCGTGATGACGGAAAGATTGCAATTACATTTGACTGTGCATGGGGAAGCGATGATATAGACAGCATCATCGAAACGCTCCAAAAGCACAACTGCAAGGCGACATTTTTCGTTTTGGGAAGCTGGGCAGAAAAAAATCCCGATGTCATCAAAAAGCTTGTCGCATCGGGGCACGAGATAGGAAACCACAGCTATAATCATACTCATTACACCACTCTCGGCATAGGCGAAATTCTCTCCGACATACAAAAAGCCGATGATGCAATTACCAAAGCAGGAGCACCCTCCCCCACACTTTTAAGAGCACCGTCGGGAGATTATAATAACGATGTTATCAACGCTTCAAAGGAAGCGGGTATGGAATATATACAGTGGTCGGTTGATTCACTTGACTGGAAAAATCTTAACTGCGAGCAGATGTTAGAGAGAATTATCCCCAAAACGCAATCGGGGGATATACTTTTATTCCATAACGACACTGCACACACCGCCGAAAGCCTTGACACTATTTTAACCGAGCTTGAAAAAAAGGGATTTTCCTTTTTAAAGGTCAGCGACTTGATTTATAAGGATAATTATACTATTGACCATACAGGACGGCAGATTAAGCAGTAAATAGCAAATGGTCAGGGATTCTCTTTTGAGATTCCCTGACCATTTTTAGGGCGAACAAATTATTATTTTTTTGTTTTAAGTATCATATTCAAAATAATACATTCTATCAGTATCGCAATCATAAATAGCTATTTCAAAATTGAAAGAAGCTCTATTAAATAATTCAGAATCATCTCTGTTATCCCTATTTCCCAACTGGCTATCTTCAAATATGTAATAACCATTTTCAATTTTAGGAATATGTGCTTCTTGTGCTAAATTAATTTCGTAATTAATATCTTCTTCACCATACATAATATGATTAAGATTTTTTGACAAGGGAAGTTTGTTCCAATCCTCTATTATCTCCAATGCTTTCTGTTTGTTGCCTGAACAATCTAAAATCATATAATGCGAGCCTTCCCCTTGAAATCCGCCATGGGAATCAAGTTCCTCGACAACCGAAAAATCTTTTTTTGCAAATCCAAAATATAGTGTTGTTTTGTCAATGTAATTATTTATCGGTTTTAATAGCAGCAAAAGCATCACCGCCAGCAAACCAGTTACTGTTGGGATAAATGTTTTTGCGGTAATTTTATTTTCTTTCCAAGTTTTTGAGAATCCATATACATAACCAAAAAGATATATAGCTCCTGCTGCTATTACACATAAAGAAGATAAAATTTCGGCGAAACGAAGTTCCCCTATAATTACACAGGCAATCCATATAAAAGAAAATAAAAAGCCTACCATAGCAATAGGAATTGGTATTGCAAAAAGAATAAACAAAAGTATAATTAAAATTTTCTTTTTCAAAATATCACCGCTTTTCAAAACATTTGTTCGCATTTTTTCTTATTATATCACGGCAATTTACGAAAATCAAGTCTGCTTTTCTTTTTTTATTTCTGCAAATTCCGACAAAATAATAAAGGAAAAAAATATTGATTATTACTAAAATTTCTGTTAATATATTTTCAGGGTGATAAAGAGTGAAAAAGTCTAATATTTTTTCCGATAAAATTGATATAGTTTTACTGGTGAGTGTGATTCTCGCTTCCGTTTTCGGTATTCTGATTATTAACAGTGCCACATATGCTCTTGATACACATTTGAAATATGTGGCGGTGCAAAGCATCGCCCTCATTCTGGGAATCGGTGCAATGACGCTTACCATATTTTTTAGTTACAAATATATAGAAAAGCTACGCTATCTTATTTTTCTATTGGGAATAGGGATGCTGATTTTAGTTCTTGCAATGGGTAAGCTTTCCAACGGAACGCAGGGCTGGCTGGTATTGGGGCCTGTAACGCTTCAGCCCTCGGAAATTGCCAAGGTGTGCTTTATTATAACCTTTTCAACCCACCTTGCAAAAAAGCATGAATCGGTTAACAAGCGAAAAACGCTTTTGGGACTGCTTTTACATTTGCTCTGCTATATGATTCCCGTACTGCTTCAGCCCGACTTTGGTACGGCAACGGTTTTTGCGGTAATATTTGCATTTGAGCTGTTTTTTGCAGGCATATATAAAAAATATATTGCAGGGGTATTTGCGTTAGGTGCTTTAGCTTCCCCCGTGATATGGTTTTTCCTGAAGGATTATCAAAGAAGCAGAATTATAACTCTGTTCTTCCCCGAAAGCGACCCTTTGGGCGGAGGCTACCATGTGCTGCAATCGAAGCTTGCCATAGGAAGCGGTATGATTACAGGCAGGGGCTATCTCCAGGGACCGCAGACACAGTCGGGATTTCTTCCCGAAAAGCAAACCGACTTTGCTTTTTCCGTTTTGGGAGAGGAATTGGGGCTTATAGGTGCAATTTTCATCACTGCATTACTGCTGATTATAGTTTACCGCTGTTTTGACAACGCTAAAAGCTGTTCCCACGACCCCTTCGGTGAATTCATTTGTATCGGCGTCGGCTCGATGATGTTTTTCCACATAGTGGAAAACATCGGAATGTGCCTTGGTATTCTTCCTATCACGGGAATTCCGCTTCCCTTTATAAGCTACGGCGGAAGTAATCTTGTGACCTGCTTTATCGCTATCGGACTTGTTCAGAATGTACGTATGCGAAGGCGGGCAACTAAATTTGATTTTATGGAATAGACGTAAAAGGGGATGTAAAAAAAGTCCAGACCACAAAAAGGCGATAATAATACGGATTATAGGCAGTTGGTGCTTGCCAAAACATGTTAATTTGGTTAAAAATCTCATTTTATTCGATTTTTTCTTTTTTTGAAGCCTTTTTGTTACGAACAAACTTCGCCACTCGACGTACCCACGTACGCCTTCGGGTAACCTAACAATGCCCAAGCGTGGGCATTGTTAGCTCAGTTTGTCCGTTCTGAAGCATTTTTTCCTATCCCCTTAAAAGAGGGTGAAAAAATCGTTGATTTTTTCACCCTCTTGTTTTATTCTAATTCAAATGCGCCCGTATAAAGCTGATAATAAGTTCCCTTTTGTGCAATAAGTGCATCGTGGTTTCCACGTTCAATGATTCTGCCACGGTCAAGCACCATAATCACATCGGAATTTTTAACCGTTGAAAGACGGTGCGCAATAACAAAAACTGTCCTTCCCTCCATCAGCTTATCCATACCGCGCTGAACAATTTGCTCGGTTCTGGTATCTATGGAGGAGGTTGCCTCGTCTAAAATCATAACGGGCGGATCTGCAACAGCTGCCCTTGCAATGGAAATCAACTGTCTTTGCCCCTGGGAAAGGTTTTCACCGTTATTTTCAAGAATGGTATCGTAGCCCTCCGGCAAACGACAGATGAAATCATCGGCACCGGCAAGCTTTGCCGCCAAAATACATTCTTCATCGGATGCATCCAGCTTACCGTAACGGATATTATCCATAACGGAGCCTGTAAACAGGTTCGTTTCCTGCAATACAATGCCTAAAGCACGCCGCAAATCGGATTTGCGGATTTTTTCTATATTAATGCCGTCGTAGCGGATTTTTCCGCCCTCTATATCATAAAATCGGTTAAGCAGATTGGTAATGGTGGTTTTTCCTGCACCGGTGGCACCTACAAAGGCAACCTTTTGTCCCGGCTCCGCATACAAAGAAATATTGTGCAGAACGTTTTTTCCTTCTTCGTAGGCAAAGTCCACATCAATCATACGCACATCGCCGGTAAGCGGTGTGTAGGTAACAGTTCCGTCATGATGAGGATGCTTCCATGCCCATTTACCTGTACGCACAGCCGATTCTGTAATATTACCGGCTGAATCCTCTGTTGCATATACCAATGTTACATATCCGTCATCAGATTCCGCTTCTCTGTCAATAATTCCAAAAATTCTTTCTCCGCCGGCTATTGCCATGGCAATAGCGTTAATCTGCTGTGCTACCTGATTTACGTTGCCGGTAAACTGCTTTGCCATATTCAGAAAGGGTATCATAACATCAAGAGTCAGCGCTCCCACACTTCCGGCTATCAAAGATGAAATTCCGATATTCGGAACCTGCGACAAAACCAGCACACCACCCATTGTAGCAATAACCACATAGAGTACGTTACCTATATTCTGAATAACGGGGCCGAGAATGTTAGAAAACGCATGGGCCTTGAATGCATCATTATACAGCTCTTCGTTAACTTTCCTGAAATCCTCACGACATTCGTTTTCGCGGTTAAACACCTTGACAACCTTTTGTCCGTTCATCATTTCCTGAATGAAGCCTTCGGTTTTACCCATAGATTTCTGTTGGCGCATAAAGTATTTCGCGCTTCCTTTGCCCACTGTTTTGCTGATGAAAAGCATAGCCGCAACCCCAAGCAGCACGATCATGGTCAGCCATAAACTGTAATACACCATAATTCCAAACACGCACATAAGCAAAATCGCCGACTGAAGAAGCGTAGGAAGTGCATGGGAAACCAATTGTCTGAGAGAGTCAATGTCATTTGTATAATGGCTCATAATATCGCCGTGCTTGTTTGTATCGAAATACTTAATAGGCAGATTCTGCATTTTATCAAACATTTCACGACGCATTTTGTCAAGAAAGCCCTGGGTGATATATGCCATAAGCTGTGTATATGCCATAATTGCCAGGAGTGAACCGACATACAGGCATCCTAACACTGTAATTTTGGGCAAAATAACCTTTGCCGCAGAAGCCCAATCCCCCGATTTATACCACACACCTATATCGGACAGCACCTGCTGTTGAAATATTGCGGGAAGCGAAGCCGTAACCGCAGATATTATAATACACACTGCCGTAAGAGGAATTAATACCGGGTATGTTTTTATCAGCATAGACACTATACGGACAAGGCTGCCTTTTTTTATTTTGGGTCGTTTATTCATTTGCATCATCAGCCCTCCCCCCTGTTTGCTGTTTGAAAATCTCGTTATAAATTTCACAGCGGTTTATAAGTTCTTCGTGGCTTCCTATGTCGGATATTTTTCCGTTGTTCAGAACCACAATCAAATCTGCACTCTGTATGGAGGACACACGTTGTGCAATAATAATCTTGGTTGTTTCGGGAATAAATTCCTTGAAGCCTTTTTGAATGAGTGAATCAGTTTTTGTATCAACTGCACTGGTGGAATCATCAAGAATCAGAATCTTGGGTTTTTTCAGCAGTGCTCTGGCAATGCAAAGCCGCTGTTTCTGTCCGCCGGAGACATTTACGCCGCCCTGCTCGATATAAGTATCGTAGCCCTTGGGAAACTGAGAAATAAATCCGTCTGCCTGGGCAAGGTTGCATGCCTTGGCAATCTCTTCATCGGTTGCATTTTCGTTGCCCCAACGTAAATTTTCATTGATTGTTCCTGAAAAAAGCTGATTTTTCTGCAGTACCATGGCAACGTTATCACGCAGGGTGACAAGGTCGTATTTTCTTACATCAACACCGCCTACCAGGATGCTTCCCTCCGTCACATCATACAGTCGGGGAATCAGCTGTACCAGCGTAGATTTGCCGCTTCCCGTTCCGCCGATAACACCCACGGTCATACCGGATTTTATATGCAGTGTAACGTCGGACAGGGAATTTCTTTTTGATTTTTCGGAGTATTTGAAGCTGACAGCGTTAAAATCAATACTGCCATCCTTTACCTCTGTAATGGGGTTTTGGGGATTGGTCAGTGTAGATTCCTCGGAAAGAACTTCGCCGATTCTTTTCATAGATTCAAAGGACATTGTAATCATAACATAAACCATGGAAAGCATCATAAGCGACATCAGAATCTGTACCCCATAGGTAAGCATTGCGGAAATCTGCCCCACATCCAAGGCACTGCCCATACTCGAAATAATAAGCTTCGAACCGACAGTCAGAATGAAAATCATATTAAAATACATACACACCTGCATCAGCGGATGGTTAAAAGCAATAATTCGCTCTGCTTTGGTAAAATCCTTGCGGATGTTTTCTGCCGCCTTGCCGAACTTTTCTTTTTCGTACTCTTCTCTGGAAAAGCCCTTTACCACGCGCATTCCGCGAACATTTTCTTCAACGGATTCATTGAGCTTGTCGTACTTTTTAAATACTCTGCGAAATGCCGGCATAGCTGTTTTTGTAATAATCAGAAGCCCGATAATAAGAACGGGGATTACCACAACAAAGGTTGTGGCAAGGGCTCCTCCCATAATATATGCCATAATAACCGAGAACGTAAACATCAGCGGTGCACGAACTGCACTGCGAATGGTCATCATAAATGCCATCTGCACGTTTGAAACGTCGGTAGTCATTCGCGTAACCAAGGATGATGCGGAAAATTTGTCAATATTTTTGAAGGAATAGTCCTGAATTTTATCAAAAATATCGTTACGCAGATTTTTGGCAAATCCGGCAGCTGCTTTGGCGCTGGTATAACCTGCCAACGCACCGAAGCTTAATGAAACAAATGCCATTGCTATAAGGGAAATTCCGATTATAAGAAGCTTTTTCATTTCCAAATCGGCTTTCATCTGATTTACAAGAGCCGCCGTCAAAAAAGGTATCAAGCATTCGATAACCGCTTCGCCAACCATTAAGCAGAATGTAATTATAGTCAGTTTCTTATTTTCCCTGACACATTCCAGTAATTTTCTTATCATTGTGATTCCCCTTTCAGATTGTTGTATATCACCAGTAAAGTTTTCCTGAGCTCTGCAATTTCCTGCCCGGATAACCCCTTTACAAGCCGCGCTTCACATTTTTTTATATTGGAGTGCATATCCTCCCATACCGACATAGCCTTATGGGTAAGACTGACGTATTTATCCCTGCCGACCATAGTCGTAGTCAAATATCCGCCCTGCTCCATCCTGGAAACAATGCCTACTACCGTAGGGTGGGAAACCTGGAGAAATTTCTCGATTTCCTTTTGGGTGGACTTACCGCCGCGGCTGCTTACATATGCCATAACCCTGCTTTGAGTCATAGTAAGGTTATGACTTTTTAAATCAGCGTCTGAGCGTGAGCGCATCTTATCATTAATTACTTTTAATAGATATCCGATATCCTTCTCATTCACGGACAATCCTCCCTCCGTTTTATGTAGCACGCTACAGATTGTAACGCAAGTATTTTCATTTGTCAATAGTTTTTTGGCAACATTTACAATATGTTCATACCGTTAAAGTAATTAATTGCCTCTGATGTTCACAAAGTATTTTTAGATTTCAGGAATATTGAGTTCCCTTATTAAAACTTTTTTCGCATGGATGAATATCTCCGTAATAGCACATCCCTGGACGCTATATTTAAAAACAAGAAACACACAACATATCCGCATTCGGAGATGTTGTGTGTTTCTTATTTGTGTAGCCGTTCTATTATAACTTTGACACTTCTGTCATAATAAATACTGAAAAAAGCATCAGCAAGGTCTATTGTTAATATTTCTTGCTTGGGTTTCAGTTTTCACTCTGCCAATGACAAAAACAATCCGCCAATAAGATTTACGCCCAACATTAAAACGGTTATTGCCGATATAATCTTATTAGGTTTATTGCTTTTGCGCATTAATAGAACCATTATCGTAGATGCCATAAGCACCATCATCATAAGCATTCTTACATTATCGGGCAGAACCGTTCTGTAGGGGTTTCCCCACGCTGCACCTCTCGGCAACGGCTGATACTCTTCTTCAAGACCCAGCATAGCAATTGCAAAAATAATTGGAAGTGTCACAAGCGATATAATAAAAGCTGTGACGCTTTTCCCGTTTTCTGACTCTTCGTTCTTTTTCATATCTGAAGAGGTTATAACAATCTCAGTCCTACACCCACAGTAATTGCAAAACTTATCTTGCTCAGACAATTTTGTACCGCATTCTTTACAAAACATATTTACACACTCCCTACCTCATTTTATGATTCTCATACAAAGTATAATTGGCTTCCTCTCTAGTTACATTTCCATACTGATTTTTTAAATTATAGTATGGCACATTCATTGCATTGCGTACAAGCTTAGCAATGTTTCCACGGGTTGCATATGCCGTTTTATTGAAATAAATGCTTTCTGTTATTCCCAATTCCGTTGCAACTGCAATAAATCCGTTGGGGTATCCTCCTTTTTCGTCTGCTTCTTTCGTATAGCCCAACGAAGCTACTATCATCTTTATAGCCTGCTCATAGGTTATATTTGCGTCAGGTGAAAAAGTTGTTGCCGACGTTCCGTTTATAATACCTAAATTTTTAGCTGCATAGATATATTTTCTTGCCCAGTGATTCTCAGAAACATCAATAAAGACACCGCTGTCATTGCCTTCTCCGCACATAATAGTTTCGCAGATTATTTTGGAGAACTCTGCTCTTGTTATCTGATTGTTTGGTTTAAAGCTTCCATCTGTATAGCCGTGGATTATATCAAAATCCGAAAGCTCTTCCACGGTCTTTTGCAAGGCTTCATCATAGATATCATTAAAGCCATGGCTTTTTACCGTTTCTTTTTCATAACCGCACAATCCGCATACGTTATCTGAAAAGGAATGAGCTTCTGCTTCACGCTCAGCCTCGTTCTTTTCAAGTTGCATACCGCACTTCTTACAATACACATTGTAGTGTGTAACTATGATGTGCTCGGAATCATCCTTTATTTCATAAGTGGCTTCTTTATTTGACATTGTCTTTTCTACTTCATTGTGTGAACATATTTCATCTTCCGAAGCATAGCCACATTCACCGCATCTGTTATCGAAAAGCTGATGCCTCTGTGAATAGCTTTTTTCCTTGTTTTTCCCAATTACATCATTACAATCTGTACATAAAACATCGTATATCTCAGTTACAGTATGATTTTCGCTATCTTTCTGTTTTATCTCAATGTTCTTTATTTCCCCGTCATAGGTTTTTGTATGCTTACACTCAGTTATTGTGGGGATTTCCTCTTTTTCAATTTCATAACCACACTTTGAGCACTTATCATTACTGATATTGTGATTCTCGAATTTTTCTTCTGTCAGATTGCTTTTAACCGTTTCTCCGCATTCCTTGCAAACATTATTGTATTTAATAATGACATTGTGTCCTTTATCATTGTCTTTTTCGTATGTCGTATTGGTTACCTTTTTTGACACACTGTCGTGCTCGCATTTTCTGCCTATTATATTTCCGCTTGTGTCACACAAATACCATTTCTGATAATCGGCACCTGTCCATTTTTTCAGTTGAAGCTGTGTGCCATTGCTTTTCGCTGCTGATGCACTCTCTGCAGCAATGACATATCCTTCCTTTGATACAAGCTCAAAGCTATATGCCCCATCCCCACAATCATTAATAAAGAAATACTGGGCTGTCAAATCATCTGCTGTCCAGATATCAATTTTATCACCGTCATCTATACTTGCAGACAAACTTTCGCCACGGTTAACGTCGATAACTCTTCCGCTTGAAGAAGCATTAAATTTCAATAAGTACTTTCCGTCACCTTTGTGCTGAATATAAATTCTCTGGTCTGTTGTTCCGTCGTATTCCCACGTTGTTACTTTAGTCCCGTTTGCATCTTTTCCGCCATATATGTTCATCATATAGCCGCTCGATACATTTTTCAAGGTGTATAATCCATTTGAAACCACTGCATCTTTTTTCGTTTCGGAAGCTTCCGGTACAGTCACATAGCTAAAGCCCGTAAATCCGCTGTTGCCTGCACTGTTTTCAGCACACACTCTGACGCCGTAAACGTTATCAGGCATTGATTTTGACATAGAAGTCTGTGTTGTACTGAAATAGTTATGACTTCCGCCATTTACCCAAAAATCCACCGTATATTTTTCCGCTCCGCTTACACTTGACCATGAAACATTAATGGTAGAGCCATCAACCGATACGCTTTTTAAGGTTGGTTTAGTAGGGGCTGTTACGGGAGTCAAATCTTTTATGTGAATAAATCCACCCGTCACAGACGATGCCGCAATTGTTCTCTCTCCAAACATGCCATCGTAAGATTTATTATATTCCTCAATTGTAATATTGCTTCCGTTTACCGATTTTACCCATGCAACGTGACCATATGTTCCTGTATTCCACCAAGCAACTGACCCTACAGCAGGAGTTTTATTTACCGGGATTCCTAGGTTTGCAGCGACAGTTCCCCATGTCTTTGCATGTCCCCAACGGGACGCACCCTTATACTGGTTAGTAAACGCAACACCATTTCTGCTGTTTAAACACCATGCAACAAAAGAGGTACATTGTCTGTTATAGAAATTCCATTCATCTACAACAGCATCTATGGCTTTACTTTTATACTTCTGTGGATAGGTGTCCCCCGTACTGTACCCAAAAACATTTACGGGCAATAACATTGCAAAAATCAAAATAACAATTTGCACTCTTTTTAAAAATTTTCTCATACTCTTTTTCTCCTTTTCAATTTTTAATCTTTTACTTTTTCAAAAACATCAATAAAGGCTGACACTCTTGTATAATCTGCACTTAGTTTTGAGTTGTATTTTATTGCTTCCATATTGCTTGCCATGCTTTTTGTTGTGTTTATCAATCCGTCGGTCTGACTTGCAATCCCACTTAGGATTCGGTTAGATTCCTGTATAGCCTCATATAGCATATACTGCGTATTAGCTATAATATCAAGCCTTGATATAACCTCATCGAGTTTGCTTATGATAAGGTTCTGGCGAAGTTCACTCTCATATATATTATAAGCTCCATGCTCCCCTTTTAACGAATTGCATCTTCCTACTTCAAAGTACTCATAAATTGTTGCTATCGGAACAAGCGAACAATACTTGCTATGTACGACATTTAAAGAATATGCACGTTGTAAAATGACTTCAACGCTTTGTAGTTCTTTACTGAATTTATTGATCTCGTTATTTATTTCTGCCACCTTTGTCATACGAAATCTGAAATTATTTTCTGCTTTTTGCAGTTTTTCTCTGTAATCATTCTTTTGACCTACATGTCCGAAAATACAGAAAGCACCTATAAGAAGACAAATTACAGCCATTGCTACTGCAATTTCTTCTGCCGAAGTGAGAAAAAAACATATGGCTCCTATTAATATGGGTATCTTGGCAAGAAAAATAAAAAAAGAAAATGTTCCGATGATTGTAGGATTTTCATCGGAAGATATCTTCTCCCGATATTGCAGGCTTTTAGCTTTTTCTTGCAACATCTTAATAATGTTTTCCAAAGTATATTTATGCTGCTCCAACGTTTTTACATTTTCTAAAAAAGATACTGTTTGTTCGTATGAAAAAGAATCCACAATTGAGTACTCTTTTCTAATAGCAATACTGTTTTCAGCAAAGAATGTTTTTTCGCCACAGTTCATACAAAATTTTTCTTGGCTTGACAGTTCTTTTCCGCAGTTTTCACAAAACATTAATTCCACACACCTCTTTATAATATATACTCAGTATAACTGAGTCTTTAGCCAATTATATCCAGTTTATTTTTATTTGTCAATAGTTTATAATATTTATAATAAATAAATACTTGATAGGGTTGAGTAATTATGCTTAATGAAAACGAATACAAAGGAATTCTTTTAGACATTGGCATCAAAATTGGATACTATCGCAGGAGGGCAGGGATGACGCAGGCGGAGCTTGCGGAGCATACGGGGCTGACACTTTCGTATATCAGCCAGCTTGAAAGTCCCAATCTTCCCTACTGTCCGTCGATTAAGGCTCTTTTCACCATTGCAAAAGCGTTGGGAGTGAAAGCGTCTAAAATCATTGAAATTGAAGATTAACTTTTTCACGGTTTCATCCTCTTAGAAAAGCGAGGCACGCATTTTGCGTACCTCGCTTTTTCATAGTTTTATTTATATTTCACTCGGTTCAAACATCGGCATCATCTGTAATTTAAACAGATTCATTTTATGCAGTCTGTCAATTCTCGCTTTCTTTTCTTCATCATCAATCACGCCTGTGCGGATGTAGCGGTCAAGCATTGCGTAGGTAAAGCCCAAGTTTTCCTCATCGGTTTTTCCGCAAAGTCCGTCAATCGGAACTTTTTCCACAAGGTCGCCGGGAAGCCCCAAAAGATGCCCGATTTCTTTAAGCTCCGTCACCGTGATTTTTGCAAGGGGAGAAAAATCTCCTGCCGCATCGCCATAGCGAGTGGAATATCCAACCCAATCTTCTGAAAGATTGCACGTGTTTGCAACTCTTCCGTTAAAGCACTGGGAAACTGCATATAAGGTTGCCATGCGGATTCTGGGAGGAATATTGGTGTTTGCCTGGGTTGTGAGCTCTATTTCCTTGGGAAACGCACCTTTGAGGCCGTCTATAGAATCTTTTACATTTATAACAAAATGCTTTATTCCCAAATGTTCCACAAGCTTATATGAGCAGGAAATATCCGCCTGCTCTCCGCAGGGCATCAGAACGCCGATAAC
Organism: Clostridia bacterium; assembly: GCA_045636425.1. Lineage (GTDB taxonomy): Bacteria > Bacillota > Clostridia > UMGS1883 > UMGS1883 > UMGS1883. The sequence continues at coordinate 60,795 of JAZTXM010000003.1, forward strand.
ACGGTCCTTTCCAAGGGCTTCTACGCAAAGAGCCGCCACAATGGAGCTGTCTTTTCCGCCTGATATGCCTACAATTGCGTTACAGTCCGGACCGTTTTCTTCAAAGAATTTCCTTATCCATTCTACACATTCGTTTTTTACTTTTTGTGCGTTAAACATAATTATCACCCTTTTACAATAATCTGACAAGACCGCATTGTTTCAAGTGCCGCAAGGTGCTTTTCGGGGGTTACCCCTGCACAGCAGCTTGAGTCTACGCTTATATTAATTTCGGGGAAGCTTGCCTTTAGTATCAGTGCGTTTGAAACAACGCAGATGTCGGTGCAAAGACCGATAAGCTCAATTTCCGCATTATCCATATCATTTTCTTCTGCCAGAACAAAAGGCAAATCAACGCTTCCGAAAGTGATTTTTTCTATTTCCGTATAGGTATCTTTTTTGTCAAGAGCTTCCTTTACCGCCGCATTTAACTGCCAGCCCTCACTTTCCCTTATGCAGTGAGGAACGGGAAGATTCTTACCCTCACTTGTTTGCATATAATCCTCATAATGGGTATCGTAGGTCACATATATTTCCCCGTCGAAGCTTTCTATCTTTTTCACCACATTATCTACAATTGATGCCGCTTCCTTACTTCCCAATGCACCGTCTACAAAATCGTTCTGCATATCCACTACAATAAGTATTTTTTTCATATCATAACTTCCTTTCTACCTAAAATTCAAATTTAACAGTTCCCTCATCAAGCTTTAAAACGGCTGAAAATGCTTTTCCCGACTTCTTGGAAATGAATCCGTCAATTTTGCCTGTTTTTCCGCTTTGAAGAAGTGTTTTCATATGAGAAATTGAAATCACTCTGTCAAGGATAACATTATTCACGCTGAATTTACAGCCTTCTTTATATTTGTCACACCCATATCCGTAGCGTGTTCTTACCACATTGCCTCCGCAAAGAGGGCATATTCCTATATTATCCCCCACAAAGCCGTCATCGGTATCCTGTGCTTCGGGCATCTTAGTTCTTTCAAAAATTCTGCTGATTTCCCTTTGTGTAAGGAGTATGCTGTCTTTAACGGTTATTTCGCCTTTATACACTTTTTTAAGTGCCTGTCCTAAGTATGAGGTTTTGTATTTATCCATGCTTATCCCCATACGGCTCAGCGATACAATCAGATTTTCACCGTCGGGAAGTATAGTGTATACATCTTTTTTGAGAGATATGTATTTGCTGTTTATGGCATTTTCAATTATGCCTGTCCTCGTTGCCTCCGTTCCAAGCTCTAATCCCTCAAAAATTGCACGGTACTCAGCTTCATCATCCTCATTTTGTGCATTTGCCTTTTCTTCACGGAAAGGATTTTTTAAATAGTTATTAAGCGTTTCAATTGTATAGTGCTTAGGCGGAGAGGTTTCCTTTTCCTTGGGAGCGAAATTCACATCGATTATATCGCCTTTTTCCAGATTTGGCAGAATCTTGTCCTTTTTGCTGTAATCGTCATACTTTGTCCAGCCCGGCTCAAGAATAACCGTTCCTTTAAGAATAAACTCCTCCATACCGCCCACATCTATTTTTATTTCGCTTTTTTGAGCTATACATTCCTCACTGCAAAAAACAGCCACAAAGCGACGCATTATTGTGGAATAAACCTTTGATTCTTCTTCGGAAAGAGCCGTTTTTGCAGGAATTTTATGGGTGGGAGTAAGCGCTGAGTGGGATTCTATCTTACTATCGTCAAAGATTGTTTTTCCGTCTTTGAACTTAACTGGGTAACCCAGCTTTTCTACTGCGGAAAGAATTTGTTTCACCTTTCCTTTTTCTGCCGTAGCCATATATTCCGAGTTTGTTCTGGGATAGGTTACATACCCTTTCTCATAAAGCCCCTGCACTATCCGAAGGCTCTCATCCATGGGCATTTTATATTTTTTTCCCAGTGCGTTCTGAAGCTTTGTAAGAGAAAACAGCTTTCCGGGCGAAAGGGAATCCTTCTTGGTTTTTTTGTCTGTGACAACACCCTTTGCCTCATTATATTTATTGCAAAGTGCCTGTGCCTTGGAAAGGGAATTTTTATCAAATTTTTCCTTGCTTGTAAGCTCTATTTCTCCCCCGCCCTGCTCCGTCAGACTGTAGGGTGCATAGTATATTTCGGGCTTGAAATTGCGTATCTGCATATCCCTGTCATAAATAGCTTTTACTATAGGCACAATGACACGCCCCACACGCATAAGCGTTCCCGTTTTAAGCGTTGCGTAACGGGTGAGGTTAACTCCGTAAAGCCAGTCTATGAAAGTCCGTGCATAGCCTTCCTTTGCTAAATTATCATATTCAGACTCGTTTTTTAATTCCGAAAGCCCTTGCCTGATTGTTTCCTCCGTCTGGTCGGGAAGCCACAGCCTTAAAAACGGCTTTTCCTTACAATCGGCTTTCATTACGCAGGTGCGTACAATGATTTCACCTTCTCTGTCAGCATCGCCTGCATTTATAATCTCGGTTACGTCTTTGCGACAACAAAGGTCCTTTATGGTTTCAAACTGCTGAATTACTCCGCTGTCGATATTCTTATTGCGGTCCTTTTTCAGCTCGAACTCAAACTTTTCGGGAAAGCACGGAAGATTTTTCATGCTCCATCTGTTTTCTCCATCGGGATTTGGCGAGTAATACTCTATATCAGCCAAAGAAAACAGATGACCGAAAGCCCATGTAACGATATAATCTCCGCCCTCAAAGTGACGGGGATGTTTTTTCATGTTTCCGATTGCCGTCGCGATATTTCGTGCCAAACTCGGTTTTTCCGCAATTATTACTTTCATTTCTTGCTCCTTTGTCAGTGTTCAAAAAAAGCATTTTTTATAATTTCGGTTTTTATATTTGTAAGCTTGCCGCCTTTTGCATCGGCATTTATAAGAACCGCATCAAACCGCATAGGGGTATCATAGATTTTCTTTGTCACGGCGTAGTATTTTGCCGTCCTTATAATCTTGTGCTGTTTTCTCACATCGATGGTATCCGCAGGAGAACCGAAATCGTTATTTTTTCTGAGCCTTACCTCTATAAAACAGGTGTATTCCCCGTCCCTCGCAATAATATCGATTTCACCCATCTTTGTTCTGTAATTACGCTCTATAATTTTATACCCCTGCTTTTTTATTGCTTGAACGGCAGCCTCCTCGCCTAAATTACCGATAGAAACTGCCGTCACTTTTTCATTCTTTAACAAATTTTTTAATAAAGGTTTTTCTGTGAATTTCACACGCACCATGCTCCTTTAACGCCTCTATGTGCATTTTTGTTCCGTAACCCTTGTGTTGCTGGAATCCGTACTCGGGATATTTTTCAGCCATCTGGAGCATATGGCGGTCTCGCGACACTTTTGCAAGTACGGACGCCGCCGCAATACTGAGGCTTTTAGCATCGCCTTTGACAACACACTCGTGGGGGTAATTACATTCCTTGATACAGTCGCCGTCAACAATCACATAATCGGGTTTTATATTAAGAGCCTCTATTGCTCTGTTCATTGCCATATATGTAGCGTTGCGGATATTATACTCATCAATTTCCTCTACGCTTGCCGTTGCCACGGCATAGGAATAGGCAACCTCTTTTATTTCATCAAAAAGCTTCTCACGCTTTTTCTCCGATATTTTTTTAGAGTCATTAAGCCCCTCAATACAAATATCAGGCGGAAGTATTACCGCTGCGGCATATACCTCATCGGCAAGAGGACCTCTCCCTGCTTCATCGACACCTGCAATTATATTGTAGCCTTTTTCAAAAAGAGAGTGCTCAATCTCCCACATGGATTGAAGCCTTAAAAGTTCCTGTTCTTTCATTTGTTTCACCTATTCGATAGTGATTTTACCAAGCTTTGCACCCCTGAACTCGTCAAGAATTACGTTTGCTCCACGCAGATAGTCCACCTCTCCGCCTTTTACGATGAATCCGCGTTTTCTACAAATTCTTTCAAGAATTTCAAATCCCTGAAGATTATCCTCAAGTTCTATTTTATACCTCTCGACAAGCTTTTCGGGATACTTATCGGCAAGGAATTTGCAAAGATTGGCACAAAGCTCCTCGCAATCAAGTATTTCGTCCTTGATTGCACCTGTAAACGCCAATTTAAGGGCAACCTCCTTATCCTCAAACCTTGGCCAGAGGATTCCGGGGGTATCCAAAAGCTCCATGCCGTTTTTGAGGGTAATCCACTGCTTACCCCTTGTTACACCGGGGCGGTCGCCTGCCTTTGCCGCAGTTTTTCCGTACAGTTTATTTATAAAAGAGCTTTTTCCCACGTTGGGGATTCCGCACACCATAATACGGGGAGGCTTATTAACATATCCGCGAGCTTTGTCACGCTCGGTCTTTTCCTTCAAAAGCTCTTTTACCGCATCAAATACCTTTACAATTCCCTTGGCATCATTGCAGCTCAGGGCAATTGCATACACACCCTCTTTTTTAAAACGCTCTATCCATTTCTGCGTCTCGATCGGGTCAGCAATATCGCTCTTATTTATAATAAGGAGCAATTTTTTATTGCCAATAAGTGAAGGAAGCATAGGGTTGCGGCTGCTTTTGGGGCATCTTGCGTCACACAGCTCTATCACACAGTCACACAAACGGATATTTTCCGCTATCATTCTCTTTGTTTTGGTCATATGACCGGGAAACCACTGTATATTCATTTATGCTTCCTCCTTTCATATTTTAATACAGTTTAGCTTCACTAAAGGGCCAGAATCTTACCTTGGCTTTTCCAAGCACATCGTCAGTGCTTACAGGACCTATTACACGGCTGTCACTGCTATGATTGCGGTTATCGCCCATTACGAAAATACATCCCTTGGGAACTTCTATATCGGTATATATAAAGCCCTGGCTGTACATCATTGGGTCACCGCTTTTATCATCATTAATATACGGCTCGTCAATTTTTACGCCGTCTACATATAATTCGTTTCTGTCAAAATCTATTCTGACATGCTGACCTTCGGTTGCAATCACTCGCTTAATCCAGTACCTGTCATCGGTAGCCCTGGACTTAAATACAATTATATCTCCTGCCTCGGGCTCATATCCTAATCTCCACACTACCATTCTGTCATTATGCTTAAGCGTAGACTCCATGGACTGCCCGTCCACACGGACAACCGTAAACACAAAATTACGGATAAGGATTGCTAAAATCGCCGCTATCGCTATTGCCTGAATCCACTCCAGAATTTCTCTCATCATTCCTTTTTTAGCAGGCTTTTCTGTTTCCTGCTCCTCTACCTCACGAATTACTTCCTCTGAATTTACCTTTTCATTTTCATTATTTTCCCCTACGGGGTAATTATTCTGCTCCACGAATTTCCCTCCTTAAAACTGAAAAAGAAAAAGAAGCCTGCCTTGTGACAGACTTCCTTCTTTTGACTATTAAAGTCTTTCCTTAACTTTAGCTGCCTTACCAACTCTGTCACGCAGATAGTACAGTTTAGCACGCTTAACTTTACCGTGTCTTACAACCTCGATATGGTCAAGGCTGGGTGAGTTAACAGGGAATGTTCTCTCTACGCCGACACCGTATGAAAGACGTCTTACAGTAAATGTTTCCTGGATGCCGCCATGCTTCTTAGAGATAACGGTACCTTCAAACATCTGAAGTCTTTCCTTTGCACCTTCCTTTACCTTTACGTACAGCTTTACATAATCACCGATTTCAAGCTTGGGAAGGTCAGTTCTGATTTGTTCCTGAGTAATCGCCTTTAAAACGTCCACTCAAATCTCTCCTTTCTTACCCACAAACTGTGGTCAAAATAAAGCGTTCTTACGAAAGAAATGCAGAGGACCGCTTTTTTACCCGACTACTATATCATACTATTTTTGAAATTGCAAGCCTTTTTTCCAAAATTTTATGCAATTATATTATCCTCTATAATGTCATCCAACGTTGAGGGAGTGACAAACCCACTGCACAAGCGGTCAATGAACGCTTCCGCTTCCCTCTTGCTTGCAAATATTCCTTCTGCAATTTTTCTTTCTCTGACTGTCCTTTCATTGGGAAGCTGTGTGTACATATCAATTCCTATACCATATCTGAAATTTCTTCCCTTTTTATACGGTTTTTCCGTCTCGCATGTAAAATAGTAGAGTATAATTTTGTCTCCCATTATGCTTTCTGTTTCGGTTTTTCTGATATACATAGGTTCTGCCATGATTCTACTCCTTACTTTTTTTATTTGGTTCTTTAGATTGTTAGCGTCCTGCTTCACTATCATACCTGCAAAATACGACATTTTCCATAGGCACTTTTTTCCACATATCGCAAAAATTATTTTACATATTTTTCCAGTTATTTTCAACAATATATTTTGTTATTCTTTGCATAAAATTTAATAATTATGTAAAATATAGGCGGGAAAACGGCTTTTTTGGCTGTTTTTCATAAATTTTGCAATGTCAATTTCGCAGAGGAAAAATTTTTCCTTGAAATGAAGTTTATATTATATTATAATATACTATAGATTTTTATTGATTATTCAGCAATCTTTAAAAGATTGAAAGGCATAGCTATGAACAACTTGTTTTTACCAATATCAAAAAAGGATATGCAAGAAAGAGGCTGGGATTATTACGATTTCCTTTTTATATCAGGTGACGCGTATGTAGACCACCCCTCCTTCGGAACGGCACTTCTTGCAAGACTGCTGGAGGCAAACGGATACAGAGTTTGCATTTGTCCTCAGCCCGACAGAAACAATCCCAATGCCCTTACCTCTTTCGGCAGGCCCAGACTGGGAATACTGATTTCAGGCGGTGTTATTGATTCAATGGTGAATCATTACACTGCTTCGAAGAAAAAACGCAGTAATGATGTTTATTCCCCCGGCGGTAAGGCAGGGCTGAGACCTGACAGATGCGTTATCGTATATTCCAATATGGCACGAAATGCTTTTGGGGATATTCCCGTTATTATCGGCGGTACGGAGGCAAGCCTCAGGCGATTCGCCCACTACGATTATTGGCAGGATGGCGTACGTCGAAGCATTTTGGTGGACAGCGGTGCTGATATGCTCCTTTTCGGCATGGGAGAAAGAACTCTTCTTACCGTGGCGGAAAAGCTATCTGACGGTATCCCCATAAATAGAATCACAAATCTTGCGGGGACCTGTTATATTTCGGACAATGTTCCTAAAAACAGCATTGTCCTCCCCTCCTTTGAAAAGGTGCAAGGCGACAAGGAAAGCTACGCAAGAGCCGCTGCAATGCAGTATTACGAACAGGACAGTATCAGAGGAAAGACATTGGTACAGCAGCACGGGGAAAAGTATCTTGTACAGCTCCCTCAGGCAAAGCCTCTTTCCCAAAAAGAAATGGACAAGGTATACGCCCTTAACTATATGCGTGCATGGCATCCCGTTTATGACAAGGACGGCGGTATCCCCGCATTGGAGGAAGTAAAATTTTCAATAACCTCCTCAAGAGGGTGTTTCGGAAGCTGTTCATTCTGTGCCTTGACTTTTCATCAGGGCAGAGTAGTTCAGTCCAGAAGCCACGCATCAATCCTTGCAGAAGCACAAAAGCTTATATGGGATAAGGATTTTAAAGGATATATCCACGATGTGGGAGGACCCACGGCAAACTTCCGTTCCCCTGCCTGCCAGAAGCAGCTTAAAAGCGGTACTTGTCGTGACCGACAGTGTCTTTACCCCTCAGTTTGCCCCAATGCAGATGTCAGTCACAAGGATTATTCAGAACTTCTCCGTAAACTGAGAGCTCTTCCCAAGGTGAAAAAGGTATTTATAAGAAGCGGTATCAGATACGACTATCTGATTGCGGATAAGGATGATACATTCTTCCGTGAATTGTGCGAGCACCACGTAAGCGGTCAGCTCAAGGTAGCACCCGAGCATATAAGCGACAATGTACTTCGCTATATGGGAAAGCCGGGCGTTAGGCAATACGAGAAATTCTGTAAAAAGTTTTATGATATAAATAAAGAAATCGGGAAAGAACAATACCTTGTTCCATATTTAATGTCAAGCCACCCCGGAAGCACACTTCGTGATGCAATAGATTTGGCAGTATATCTAAGGAAGAACAACATCCGCCCCGAACAGGTGCAGGATTTCTACCCTACCCCCGGAACTCTTTCCACGGCAATGTTTCACACAGGAATCGACCCGAGAACAATGAAAAAGGTATACATTCCTCGTGATCCCCATGAAAAAGCAATGCAGAGGGCACTACTCCAGTCCTCAAGAAAAGAAAATTACAAATTGGTGCAGGAAGCACTTATAAAGATGGGCAGAGCAGACCTTATCGGATTTGGTCCCGAGTGCCTGATAAAACCTGAAAGGAGAATACAAAATGGCAGCACAGATTTTAAACGGAAAAGAGCTTTCAATCAGAATCAAGGAGGATTTAAGAAAGCAGACAGACGAGCTAAAGGCAAAAGGAATTAATCCCGGCCTTGCGGTAATTATCGTAGGTAACGACAGCGCAAGCCGCGTTTATGTAAACAACAAGAAAAAGGCATGCGAAGAATGCGGAATATATTCCGAGGAATACGCACTCCCCGAAGAAACCACCGAGGAGGAGCTTTTAAAGCTTATTGACACACTTAATAATAAAAAGGAAATTGACGGCATATTGGTACAGCTTCCCCTCCCTAAAGGAATTGACAGTGAGAAGGTTCTCCTTTCTATTCTTCCTGACAAGGATGTGGATGCATTCCACCCCGTAAACGTTGGTAAAATCATGATAGGAAACTTCGATTTCCTTCCCTGTACACCTGCGGGTGTTATGGAGCTTATCCGCCTGACCGACATTGATGTAAGCGGAAAGGAATGTGTGGTTGTCGGAAGAAGCAATATCGTAGGCAAGCCTCAGGCAATGCTTCTTCTTCATTCCAACGGCACTGTTACCATTTGTCATAGCAGAACTAAGAATCTTAAAGAAGTATGCCGCCGTGCTGATATACTTGTAGCTGCTGTAGGCAAGGCAAAGTTCATAACGGCAGATATGGTCAAGGAAGGCGCTATTGTAATTGACGTAGGAATGAACCGCGATGAGAACGGCAAGCTTTGCGGAGATGTTGATTATGAAGAAGTTAAAGAGGTTGCAAGTGCAATTACTCCCGTTCCCGGCGGTGTTGGTCCTATGACTATTGCAATGCTGATGAGAAACACAGTGAAAGCCGCTGAAATTCATAATAAATAAAAGTAATTGGAGGATGTGTAAATGGCTAAGAAAAGCTACGGCAACGAAAGTATTACCGCACTTAAAGGTGCCGACCGTGTCCGTAAAAGACCGGGGGTTATTTTCGGTTCCGACGGACTTGAAGGCTGCGAGCACAGCGTATTTGAAATAGTATCAAACTCAATAGACGAAGCAAAAGAAGGCTACGGAAAGGTTATCGAGGTAACACGTTATAACGATATGTCCATTGAAATAAGGGACTATGGTCGTGGTATTCCGCTGGACTGGAATCCCAAGGAGGAAAAATACAACTGGGAGCTGGTGTTCTGCGAGCTTTACGCCGGCGGTAAATATGACAAGGAAAATGACGGAAACTACGGCTACGCAATCGGTCTTAACGGACTGGGACTTTGTGCAACGCAGTACAGTGCCGAATATATGAACGTTACCGTAAACCGTGACGGCTACGAGCACACCCTTTATTTTGAAAAAGGTGAAAACGTAGGCGGTTTATATAAGGAAGAAAAAAAATACCGCAGTACGGGAACTACCATTAAGTGGCGTCCCGATTTGCAGGTTTTTACTGACATCAATATCCCCGTTGATTTCTTTATTGAATCGCTTAAAAGGCAGGCAGTGGTAAACGCAGGGCTTACATTTAAGCTGACATATCACGACGGAAGCGACACACAGAAGCACGAATTCCGCTATGACAACGGCATTGTGGACTATATTAATGAGCTTTGCCCCGAGGATGAAAAGCGTATTTCCTACACTTCTTTCTGCGAGGGTGAAAGCGTAGGCCGTGACCGCGAGGACATGAAGGACTACAAGGTTAAGATGAGTGCGGCGTTTGCTTTTTCAAACGATGTGCAGTTAATTGAGTATTACCACAACTCAAGCTTTCTTGAGCACGGCGGCGCTCCCGACAAGGCTGCAAGAAGTGCCCTTGTAAGTGCCGTGGATTCTTATATCAAGCAAAATAACAAGTATACCAAAAACGAATCCAAGATTACATTTAATGATATTGCAGACAGCTTAATATTGGTTACAAACTGTTTTTCCACGGTTGTAAGCTATGAAAATCAGACCAAGAAAAGTATTACAAACAAATTCATTCAGGAAGCAATGACGGATTTCCTCCGTAAGAATTTAGAGATATACTTCATTGAGAACCGCCCCGAAGCTGAAAAAATCACAAACCAGGTGCTTCTTAATAAGAGGAGCCGTGAAAGTGCGGAAAAGACCCGTACTAACATGAAGAAAAAGCTCACGGGAACAATGGATGTTACCAATCGCGTGCAGAAATTTGTTGACTGCCGTACTAAGGATGTAAGTCGCAGAGAGCTTTACATCGTTGAGGGTGACAGTGCATTGGGTGCTTGTAAATTGGGCAGAGATGCGGAATTTCAGGCGATTATCCCTGTAAGGGGTAAAATTCTTAACTGCCTTAAGGCAGATTTTGAAAAAATCTTCAAAAGCGAAATCATCACAGACCTTCTTAAGGTACTCGGTTGCGGTGTGGAAATTCAGACAAAGCATAATAAGGATATGAACACCTTTGACCTTAATAATCTTCGTTGGGATAAGGTCATTATCTGTACCGATGCCGACGTGGACGGTTTCCAGATAAGGACGCTGATTCTAACCATGCTTTACAGGCTTGTTCCCACGCTGATTGATGAGGGAAAGGTATTTATCGCAGAATCCCCCTTGTTTGAAATCACCTATAAGGATCAGTCCTACTTTGCATATAATGAAAAGGAAAAGGTGGAAATTTTGGCACAGCTTCCCGAAAAGGGCGTTTCCATTCAGCGAAGCAAGGGTCTTGGTGAAAACCAGCCCGACATGATGTGGCAAACCACCATGAATCCCGAAACACGCAGGCTGATTAAAATCGAAAGCGAGGATGCCGAAAAGACTGCCGCAGTATTTGAACTGCTTTTGGGAAATAATCTTCAGGGCAGAAAGGACTTCATCGCAGAAAACGGAAAGCAGTATATGGATATGACAGATGTAAGCTAAGCGGACTTTGATAAAATGCGAATTTAAAAAAGAAATTCTCAAATTGGGAATTTCTTTTTTTATTTTACAAATAATATAGGTCAAAAGGAGCGTGTATATTTTGACAACATTTATTCGCACCATAGTGCTTTACATCTGTGTTGTCACGGCAATGCGAATTATGGGAAAAAGACAGCTTGGTGAGCTTCAGCCCTCGGAATTTGTAATTGCACTTATGATTTCAGAAATTGCAACAATCCCCATAGATAAGCAGGAAACACCTCTCTTCCACGGGATTATACCGATTTTTGCACTGGTTCTGCTGGAGCTTTTTTGTTCGATATTAGTCATAAAAAGCGAGACCATGCGAAGAATCATCACCGGCTCACCCATACAAATAATAAAAGACGGAAAAATAATGATGAAACGGCTTAAAGGGCTTAGAATTTGCATAGACGATGTTATGGAGCAGCTTCGCCTTGCCGGCTACAGCGCAATTTCGGAAATTGACAGCGCAATAATAGAAACAAACGGGCAGCTGTCCGTTGTGCCCAAGGAAACCCATCGTCCCGTTATATGCAGTGATTTAAACCTATCCCCCAAGCAGACACATATACCGCACACGGTTATTTCCGACGGTGTTTTAAGAAAAAGGAATCTGGAGGGAGCCGGGGTAAGCGAAGAATGGCTTAGGAAAAAGCTTGTCCGCTACAACATAACGGATTATAAAGAGATTGCCTTTCTCTGCGTTACCGATGACAAAAAAATTGTTATACAAATTGCAGAATAAAAGGCATAAGAGAGTCGAATCCTATATACCTAAAAGGAGTGTTTTTATTTTGAAAGCTATTATTTTATCCTGCACCGAGGGAAACCGCTTAAGGCCCATAACGTGTTCAATCCCCCAATCTATGCTCCCCGTAATGGGCAGACCTATAATTGAGCATATGGTCAGAAGTCTTTACAGACATAAAATTGAGGACATTACATTTATGTCGGATTACCTTACGGACACGGTAAAAAAGCATTTTGACTCACTGCCCGGGTATCGCATTGGCTTTTCACCCCTAAAGCCTCTTGGTGATATAACAAACGAAGATGACGTCCTTGTGATTTCCGATAGTATTTTAAGTGATGTTGATTTTGAAAAGGTGCTTGAGGTTTTTGAAAACAAAAACTGCACCACGCTGGTTACATGCCCCGAACTTCCTTTTTGTCAATTCGGATGCGTTCACACAGATTCCGAGGGGGTTGTATCAAAATATATCCGCTGTCCCGATTTTACACACTGTACGGGACAGAGTTTTTCGGGAATTATGATTATTCCCAAAGGGACAAAGTTTAAAGAGGCATCCGACCTGCCATCCGTGGTTGAAAACATCTTTGAAAGCGGTAAAAAAATATTTTCCTATTCTCCCAACTGCTATATAAGAAATATTTCCGATTTTGAAGTTTATCATAAATGCAATCGGGATTTCATGGACAAAAAAATAAATCTGCCTTTCCCCTGCGATGAAAGAGCTCCGGGTGTATGGATTGATGAAGATGCTACCGTAATGCAGGGAAGTGTGCTTGTGCCTCCCATATACGTGGGAAAAGGGAGCATTGTTTCAAAGGGAGCAAGGCTGGAGGCATATACCCAGATTTTAGAGAATGTCAGCGTGGATTGCTTTGCAAACATTAAGCGAAGCATAGTAATGTCCTCTTGTCACATTGATGAAGGCGCATCATTAAGAGGTGCAATTATCTCTAAGGGATGTAATATAGGCTACGAAAGTGCAGTATATGAGGGAAGCGTAATTGCATCGGGAAGCACGTTAGGAAAGCACTGCACCATAAAAAACGGCATCCACATATGGCCCGAAAAGCATCTTGATGACGAATCAGTCATAAGCGAAAATATTGTATGGGGAGAAAACTGCGGTCATTCCTTATTCTTCGACGGATGCGCCTACGGCATTATCAATCGGGAAATTACTCCCGAATTCTGCGTTACCTTAGCCGGAAGCGTATGCAGGGTTCTGGGCAAAAAAATTGCTGTTTCCTCCGGCAGCGGAGGGGCGGGGTCAATGATAAAAAATGCACTCCTTGCAGGTATTCAGTCGGCAGGAGGAATTGCCTACGATTTAGGAGAACAGCCTCTTGCAATTACTCGTAGCGGCGTAAAATTTTACGGTCTTGACGGTGCGATAGCTCTAAGCTGCCTGAAAAAGGACGGCTCTCTCTACGGAAGCCTTGATATTCTGAATCGGAGCGGTGCCAATGTGGAAAATGGAGAGCTTGAGAAAATCTCCGCACTTACGGGAAGCTGTGATTTCAGCCGTGAAAATCCGCTAAACATTCATGATGGGGAATTCTTGTTTGAATATAAGCTTTATTACCTTAAACAGCTTATAAACTCAACCTCTAAAAAGCCTCTTGGAAAAAAGCTTCTGATTCATTGTCCCATTCCTTGGGCTAAAGAGCTTTTGGAAAGTGCCTCCCATGATTTAAAATGCACCTTTGTATTCACCGACACTTCCGCAAAAGAGCATTTTCTTGTGGAGATGGCTGACGCAAGCTATGACTTCGGGGCGATTTTTGATTACAAGTGCGAATCAGTTACCCTGATTTCGGGGCATGGACAGATTCTTTCCGAGTTTGATTACGATGCTCTTACTTCATTAATTATAATGAAAAGCTTCAAAAATGCCACGATATATGTTCCCCAGTCTGCTCCCGAAAGTATTGAAGTGATGGCAGATAAATATAATGCAACAGTACACCGCACGCTTATAAGTCCTCCCCACATTATGAATGAGCTATCAAAAGAGGACAGAAAAATGTTTCTACACCAGTTCATTTATCGGTTTGATGCTGTGGGCACCATTATTCTTTTAAGCGACTTTCTGTGCAGCTATAACACAACAATTGACCGTCTTGCACTGGAAATCCCCGCATCATATATGGTAAATACCAATATAAGCTACAAGGGCAGAAATTGCCGTGAGCTTATGCAAAAAATCTGCAAAAAGCATAATCAAAGCTCCGAGGGAAACAATGATTATGTAAAAATTGATTTTGAAAACGGCTGGGTAATAATCGTCCCGAAAAAGAGTGAATCGGCAATTAATGTTATTAGTCACGGATATTCAAAGGAATATGCCAGAGAAATTGCCGATATATTTATGGATGATTTGTCTGATTAAATAATGAGCAGAAAAAAGGCAAGAGTTTTATTCCGACTCTTGCCTTTTTATTCTATATGTGGTAAAATGTCTTTTGTGAAAAGGAGGCTCTTATGGAATTTTCTAAACTTATTAAAAATCGTTATTCGGTGCGAAGCTTTACAGGCGAAAGTGTAAAAAAAGAAGCCCTCGACAAGATTCTGGAGGCGGCACACTTAGCCCCCACGGGCTGCAATTTTCAGCCGCAGAGAATACTGGTGCTTAACACCCCCGAAGCGATAGAGAAGCTTCAAAAATGCACCCGTTCCCATTTCGGTGCACCTACCGCTATTTTGGTCTGCTACAATAAGGACGAGTGTTGGACACGCAAATACGATGGTGCTTTAAGTGGCCCCATTGATGCAAGCATCGTGGCAACCCATATGCTCCTTGCCGCTGAAAATGAAGGTGTGGGCTGTACATGGGTAATGCACTTTGACCCCTTTAAAATGAGGGAGGAATTTAATATTCCCGAAAATATAATCCCCGTGGCACTGCTTGTAATGGGATATGCCGCAGACGACGCAAAGCCTCATCCGTACCACAGTCAGTTCAGAGGTATGGACGAGACAGTTAAATACGAAACCTTTTAAGTCAAAAAGCGTGTGATTTTGAAAATTCACACGCTTTTTGACTTATAGGAATTGAAAATATTATTTTGTTCCTGTTGAGCCGAAGCCGCCTTCGCCGCGCTGTGTATCGTCAAGCTCATCGGAAAGGATAAAATCTGCCGTGATATACGGAGCTATTACAAGCTGTGCTATACGCTCACCGTTTTCTATGGTCTGCACGCTTTCACTGTGGTTATGAAGTGCCACCATAATTTCACCGCGGTAGTCGCTGTCTATAACTCCAACCTTATTCGCAGGGGCGAGTCCCCTTTTTGAAGCAATTCCGCTTCTTGCATAAACAAGCCCTGCAAATCCCACAGGAATTTCCATTGCTATGCCTGTATGTATAAGCTTTGTTTCGTGGGGATTGATTGTAACGGTCTCCCCCGTACATGCATATAAATCCGCTCCTGCGGCAAACTGACTGCCGTATGTGGGAACAATGGCATTTTCATCTATTTTTTTAATTCTTACGGAATATTTATTCATAGTTTTTTCCTTTCATTTCATGCTTCGTATATATCTGTACTTCCCATGGTACGCTCCCATGTTCCTTTGAGAAGAACTACCTCTCCCTTTTCGAGTGTTTCCGGAACATTGATTATCCGCTGATTAGATGAGCCTCGGAAAAGGAGTGACGGACTTTTAAGCTCCTCTATAAATCTTCCGTCAACAAGCACATCAATTTGACAAAGCAGCTCATAAACATCCCTGTCCTCCGATTTCAAAAGTTCTTCATCAAGGACAAACCCCGTGTAACACCATATGTCCTTTTCGGGGTACATTTCACGGAATTTTTTTGTAAGGGAAATCAGCCTTTCGCGGTTTTCCTTTTCAAAGGGCTCGCCGCCTAAAAGAGAAAGCCCTGCAATATGACTGCCGCCTGAGGCTTCAAGAATTTCCTCCATGACTTCGTCCGTCATAGGCTTTCCATAGTTAAAATCCCAGGCTTCCTTATTAAAGCAGTTTTTGCAGTGGTGTCTGCATCCGCTGACAAAAAGCGATACCCTGACGCCGGGTCCGTTTGCTATATCAAATTTTTTTATGGTTGCATAATTCATTTTTTATCCTTCTTACAGATGTAATACGCGTTCCTTGATTTCCTGCGTTCTTCCCTGATTCCAAAACTGCGTTCCGATATATCCGCAGGTACGGCGTGCCACATTGAGCTTTGCCTGATCATTATTTCCACAATTGGGACACGTCCATACAAGCTTTCCGTGTTCGTCCTCGAGAGCCTCAATTTCTCCGTCAAAACCGCACTCCTGACAATAATCACTCTTTGTATTAATCTCGGCATACATAATATTGTCGTATATAAAGTGCATCACAGAAAGAACAGCCTCAAGGTTATTTTGCATATTGGGAACTTCCACGTAGCTTATTGCGCCGCCCGGAGAAAGTGCCTGGAATTTTGCTTCAAGTGCAAGCTTTTCAAAGGCATCAATATCCTCCGTCACATGAACGTGGTAGCTGTTTGTAATATAGTTTTTGTCGGTTACACCCTTTACCATACCAAATCTCTTTTGCAGACATTTTGCAAATTTATAGGTTGTGCTTTCAAGGGGTGTTCCGTAAAGAGAATAGTCAATATTTTCTTCCGCTTTCCACTTTGCGGTATATTCATTAAGCATTTTCATAATCTCAAGGCCCAGAGCTTCACCCTCGGGCTCGGTAAGCTTTTTACCGCTAAGGCTGTAAACACATTCCCAAAGGCCTGCATAGCCAAGCGAAAGTGTAGAATATCCGCCATGGAGATATTTATCAATTTTTTCACCCTTGGGAAGCCTTAATAGCGCTCCGTGCTGCCAGAGAATGGGAGCCGCATCGGAAACAGTACCCGTCAGTCTTTCGTGACGGCACTGGAGCGCTCTGTGACAAAGCTCCATTCGCTCATGGAAAATCTTCTTGAATTTTTCCATATCACCTTCTGCAGAAAGTCCAATGTCTACAAGATTTACCGTTACAACGCCCTGATTGAATCTGCCGTAATACTTGGGATTGCCATCCTCATCCACAAAGGGTGTCAGGAAGCTTCTGCATCCCATACAGGTGTAGCAATGGCCTTCTCCGTTTTTGTCAATTTTATTCTGGAGCATTATTTTCTCCGAAATATAGTCGGGAACCATACGCTTTGCACTGCATTTTGCCGCAAGCTGTGTAAGGTAATAGTATTTGCTGCCCGGGTGGATATTGTCTTCCTCAAGAACGTAAATAAGCTTGGGGAATGCAGGTGTAATCCAGATTCCCTTTTCATTTTTTACTCCTTTATATCTTTGGCGGAGGGTTTCTTCTATAATAAGAGCAAGGTCATTTTTTTCCTGCTCGCTCTTTGCCTCGTTAAGATACATGAACACAGTTACAAAAGGTGCCTGTCCGTTGGTAGTCATAAGGGTTACAACCTGATACTGAATCATCTGTACCCCGTTTTTAATTTCTTCACGAAGCCTTTTTTCGGTAATCTCATCGATTTTTTCATCAGTTACCGCTTCCTCCAAAAGCTTCATTTCCTCCTCTACCTGCTTACGGATTTTTTTGCGGCTGACATCCACAAAAGGTGCAAGGTGCGTAAGCGAAATGCTCTGCCCTCCGTACTGACAGGAGGCAACCTGTGCAATAATCTGCGTGGATATATTGCACGCTGTAGAAAAGCTATGTGGCTTTTCTATCATTGTTCCGCTGATAACTGTCCCGTTTTGAAGCATATCCTCCAAGTTTACAAGGTCGCAGTTATGCATATGCTGTGCAAAATAATCTGCATCGTGAAAATGGATAAGCCCCTGCTCGTGTGCTGAAACAATGTCCTGAGGAAGAAGAATTCTCTTTGTGATATCCTTACTTACTTCGCCTGCCATATAGTCACGCTGAACGCTGTTTACCGTGGGGTTCTTATTGGAATTTTCCTGTTTAACCTCCTCGTTATTACATTCTATAAGGCTCAGAATCTGCTCGTCTGTAGTATTTGACTTACGAACAAGAGCACGTGTATAACGATAAGTAATATATCGGCGTGCAACGTCGAATGCACGCTGATTCATAATCTGGTCCTCTACCATATCCTGAATTTCTTCCACGCTGAGAGACCTATTGATATTTGCGGCGGCACTTTCAACATCCTCCGCAATGCGTTTAATCTGAACGGCAGACATTCTGCTGCTGGGAACCACGCTCTCGTTAGCTTTTGTAACGGCAACTATAATTTTCTGCGGATCAAAGGTTACTTCCGCACCGCTCCTTTTTATAATCTTCATATTTTATCCTCCATAAAAACTTGTGCAGTATAATTATAACAAGATATAGGGTGATTGTCAACGATAATTAACAAGATATTGTTATTTTTCTTTCTTATGAACAAACCTTGAATTTTGCCTTAACATTCACGTTCTGCCTTGACAAAGGGAATTTTTTGGCATATAATCTACAATGAAATTGTTTGTCTTTTTAATTGGTAAAATTTTGTCAGGGGTATATTTATGAACTACAGTCTTGGTGTCGACATAGGCTCGACTACGGCAAAAGCCGTTCTTATTGATAATAACGGAAAAGTTTTATATAGTACATATGAAAGACATTACTCAAAGGTTCTGGAGAAATGCCGTGAGCTTCTTTTGAATGTTTTCAGCATTACGGGAGACTGTGACATCAGATTTGCCCTCTCCGGCTCAGCAGGGCTGGGAATAAGCGAGGCAATTCGTGTGCCTTTCATACAGGAGGTTGTTTCCGAGAGCGAGGTTGTAAAGCACACTGCTCCCGACACCTCATGCATTATTGAGCTTGGCGGAGAGGATGCGAAAATCGTATTTTTTGATGGTGGCGTTGACGAAAGAATGAACAGTACCTGTGCAGGCGGCACAGGTGCATTCATTGACCAGATGGCAACCCTCCTTAATGTGACAGGCGAAGAACTGGATTCGCTCAGTTTAAAGGCTGAACGCATCTATCCGGTGGCTTCGCGGTGCGGTGTTTTTGCAAAGACCGATATTCAGCCCCTTATAAATCAGGGAGCTCGCAAGGAGGATATAGCAAAAAGTATATTCCAGGCGGTTGTAAATCAGACAATTGCGGGACTGGCACAGGGAAGAACTATCGGCGGAAAGATTATGTTTTTAGGCGGACCCCTCTCCTTTTTTAAGGGTCTTAGAGATTGTTTTAAGGAAACGCTTAACATTTCGGATGAAGATGTGATTTTTCCTGATTATGCTAAAGTATCGGTGGCTTTGGGGGCTGCTTTTTACGCCTCCTCTTTAGAGCATACCTATAATATAAAAGACCTTTTGGAGAGAGTTTCAAAGGCAACACTACCTACAGCAAGTGTAACATTAAAGCCGCTGTTTGACAATGAAAGTGAGTATATTGAATTTACACAAAGGCATGAAAAAGCCACTGTACCGACAAGGGATATTTCATCATACAACGGCTGTGCTTATTTGGGAATTGACTGCGGCAGCACTACCACAAAGCTCGTGCTTATCAGTGAAAACAGGGAGATTCTTTACACCTACTATTCCTCCAACAAGGGAAATCCTGTTGATGTAGTAAAAAACTGCCTGGAGGAAATATATCAATTGTGTTCAAACCATATCCGCATAAAGGGCAGTGCCGTTACAGGTTACGGCGAGGAGCTTATTAAAAATGCTTTCTCAATTGATTACGGAATTGTTGAAACCATTGCTCATTTTACGGCGGCAAAGCATTTTAAGAGCGATGTTGACTTTATTTTGGATATAGGCGGTCAGGATATAAAATGCTTCAAAATTCACAATGGTGCAATAGATGGCATCATGCTCAACGAAGCCTGTTCTTCGGGATGCGGGTCTTTCCTTGAAACGTTTTCAAAGTCCCTGGGTTTCTCTGCCGAAGAATTTGCACAAAAGGGTATCTTTGCAAAAAAACCCGTCAATCTGGGAAGTCGTTGCACAGTTTTTATGAATTCCTCGGTGAAACAGGCTCAAAAAGAGGGTGCCTCAGTGGAGGACATTTCCGCAGGCCTTGCGGTAAGCGTAGTAAAAAATGCTGTTTATAAGGTAATACGTGCAGGCAGTGCCGACGAGTTGGGTGAAAACATCGTGGTGCAGGGCGGCACATTTTACAACAACGCAGTACTCCGAGCTTTTGAAATGGAATTGGGCAGAAATGTAATCAGACCTGAAATTTCGGGACTGATGGGTGCGTATGGCGCGGCATTATATGCTATGAGGGCAACCCTTTCCTCCATAATATCCGAAGAAAGGCTGAGAGTTTTTTCCCATACTGCAACGGGAATGATTTGCAAAGGCTGCACAAACAGTTGCCATCTTACGCTCAATAAATTCAGCGACGGCAGAACTTTTATTTCGGGCAATCAATGTCAGAGGGGGGCGGGCTTAAAAGAAGCTTCTTCCCTTCCCAACCTCTACGAATTCAAAAGAAATCTTCTCTTGAATGAAGATTCTTTTGAATGTGATAAGAAAACAATAGCTCTTCCCCTTGCTTTGGGAATGTACGAGCTTTTGCCTCTTTGGAAAACAATTTTTAAGGAGCTTGGGTTCAATGTGCTTGTATCTCCCATGTCCTCAAGAAAGCTGTATGAGAAAGGGCAATTTTCCATTCCGTCCGATACGGCATGCTACCCTGCAAAATTGATGCACGGTCATATTATGTCACTTCTTGAAAAGAATGTGGACGCTATTTTTTATCCGTGCCTCACATATAATATTGATGAAAAGCTTTCGGACAACCACTATAACTGTCCTGTGGTTGCATATTATTCCGAGCTTCTTGCAAGCAATGTGGAAAAGCTTAAAGACACCGCTTTTCTTTTCCCCTATCTTAACATTAACAGCAAAAGGGAGCTTGCACGCGGGCTTTATAGCTATCTTAACAAAAGTAATATAGGTTTATTCAGAAAAAGAGATATTAAAAAGGCAGTTTCCTTAGGATATAATGCTCTTAAGGAATACCGACTGAGTGTTTTAAGCGAGGGTGAGAAAGCTCTTCGCTATGCAAAGGCAGAAGGCAAGGATGTAATGATTCTTGCAGGGCGTCCTTATCATATTGACAGCCTGATTTGCCACGGTATCGATAAACTTGCGGGGAGCCTTGGATTTGTTGTGGTAAGCGAGGACTCCCTCCCCTTGCCCAAGGAAAAAGCCCATGTCAATGTACTAAATCAGTGGACCTATCACGCACGGCTTTATAATGCTGCCCAATATGCCTGTGAAAATGAAAGGACTGAGCTTGTTCAGCTTGTTTCTTTCGGGTGCGGAGTAGATGCTATCACTACTGATGAGGTACGCTCAATCCTTGAAAAGCGCGGAAAATTATATACACAGATTAAAATTGATGAAATAACCAATCCCGGTGCCGTTAAAATAAGGCTTCGCAGTCTTATAGGTGCAATGGAAGATGCAAGAAAGGAGCAAGAACATGGATAAGGAATATATACCTTTTACAAAGGAAATGAAAAAAACGCATACCATCCTCGTTCCAAACATGCTCCCTACCCATTTCAAGTTGGTTATGAAGGTGCTCAGCGGCTACGGCTACAAATGCGAGCTGCTTGAGTCAAGCGGTCCCGGTATTACGGAGTTGGGACTTAAGTATGTACATAACGATACTTGCTACCCTGCACTTTTGGTTATAGGGCAGTTTCTTGACGCTATTATAAACCGAGGCTATGACCCACATAAGGTTGCCTTAATTCTGTTTCAGACAGGCGGAGGTTGCCGTGCATCAAACTATATTTCACTTTTGAGGAAAGCACTAAAAAAAGCAGGTTACGGTTTTGTCCCCGTAATTCCCCTTTCATTTAATGCTCTTGAAAAGCACCCCGGCTTCTCTCTGAGTCCGGGAATGATATACAAAATGATTTTTGCGGCAGTATTCGGAGACATTATTGCAAATCTTAAAAACCAGTGCAAGCCCTATGAAGTTTATAAGGGGGACACCGATAATCTTGTAGAAATGTATACAACGAAGATTACCGGTGCAATTCAGAGAGATAAGTTATTTTTTGCTAAAAGCAGAAAATATTTTAAGGAAATTGCAAATGCATTCGCCCAAATTCCAATGGACAAATCAAGAAGCCTTGTAAAGGTTGGTGTGGTAGGAGAAATTTATGTGAAATATTCCCCCTTAGGGAACAATAATCTGGAGCATTTTCTTCAAAAAGAAGGGGCAGAAGTTGTTTGCCCGGGAATTATAGACTTTTTCCTTTATTGCATATATTCAAACATTTCGGACTACAAGCTGTATAAAATGAAAAGAAAGCTGTATATTCCCATGCAAATTGCATATAAGGCTTTTAAGGCTATGCAAAAACAGCTTATTGAAGCCATACACTCAGCACAAGTTTTTGATGTCCCTCCCACCTTCGAGCATATTAAAGCATTAGCCGAGGAATATATTTCCACGGGTGCCCAAATGGGTGAGGGTTGGCTTCTTCCTGCCGAAATGCTGGAGCTTTCGGAAAGGGGCGTCAACAATATCGTCTGCACTCAGCCCTTTGGCTGTCTTCCCAATCACATTTTCGGTAAGGGAATGATGAAGCCGCTCAAGGACAAAAACCCTCACATCAGCATAGTCGCCATAGATTACGACCCCGGAGCAACAAGAGTCAACCAGGAGAACAGGATTAAACTGATGCTGACAAATGCATCCATGGAAAAATCAAAAAGGTACGAAACTTCCGATAGCGGCTATATAGCTACAGAAAAAAAAGAATTGGCAAATCCATAATGATTTGCCAATTCTTTTTCTATTTTAATAGAGATTAGCTACTATTCTGTTTGATATAAGTATTGCCTGCTCCTTTGTTGCTACACCCTGCGGTGCAAACTCCGTTTCACTCATACCCTTAATGATACCTCTTTTTGCCATATAGTAAACACTTTCATGTGCATACCCTGAAATCTGTGCGTCATCATCAAATGCGAATTCATCAAGAGTAAGAGGCATTTCATTTTCAATTATACCAGCTTCTCTTGCCTTGAGTATAACTCTGTAAAGCATTGTAGAAAGCTGCTCTCTTGTAATTGTTTGTGTGGGAGCGAAAGTAGTATCACTTGTACCATTTGTAATTCCCAACTTATATGCCGCTGCTACATATCTTGAATATGTTCCTGTGGGACTGCAATCAGTAAAAGGAAGATTATCTGTAGAATCATCTGCCACTTTACCTGTTATTCTCTCATAGAGAGCAACGGCAATTGCCGCAAACTGCTCACGGGTAACATCCATTTTTAAATCTGTACCAAGCATTTCAATAGGAATAAGATTTCTCGCAAATGCTTCATCCGCCTCTTTCCTTGCCCAATCGGAAACGATTAATACAACGCCTGTCTGTTCTTCGTCGGGAGTGTATTCATCCGGATCATCAGATTCGTACTCTTCCTCTTCTTCACTGCTGCAAATATCACAAATCACAAGGCCGTCATCCGTGAAAACAGCATATTCCCCTGCAACATCTCCGCACACGGAGCAAATTTCTTCTTCCTCGCCTTCTTCTTCATAGAACAAAGCATCAAGTACCTCCTGCGAAAGGATCTCCTCGCAATAAATGCACATTGCGTCCCCATCGTCATTATAAACTACATCCTGGGGTGTGATAAGCTCGTAACATGCCTCGCATTCTGCCTCAGTGTCTGCCGCTGCCAGTACTGACGAAGCCAAACCAAGCACCAGTAAAAGTGCCAACATAAAAGCTAAAACTTTTTTCATTCTTTTATCCTCCTAAATTGCGTATAACAATATAATTATACTTTTTTTTAAATTGTTTGTCAATACATTACGAAGCATTTTTGTTTCCGGGAAAAATAAAATATTTTCGGCAACTAATTTTATTTTTTTACTAATTAAATATTTACTAAAGGGCAATTTTATTGTATAATATAACCATGAAGAGCAAAGCTCTTCACAGACGCCGGCAAGACCGGTGTACGGATTTTATCTTTCCGGCATCTGACAACACTTTCAAGGAGGGGCATTTATGAAAACTAACATTTATCTGAGAAAAGTTGAACTGGGCAAGGAAAAGAAGGATATGCTTATCAAAAAGATAGACAAGCTGGGCAAATTCTTTGACGAAGAAGCTTCTGCGGATATTGTGGTAGCCGAGCAGAAAGATAAAATGATTGTTGAAGTTACAATCCGCACCGCAGATATGATTTACCGTGCCGAGGAGCGCAATGAAGAAGTATATAATGCGGCAGATGATGTGGTAGCTTCCGTCACACGTCAGATTCGCAAGAATAAAACAAGGCTTGCAAAAAAGCTTCGCGAGGGAGTTTCCAGGGAATTCGATGTTTTGTTTGATGCTCCCGAAGAAGAAGCGGATATTAAGATTGTAAAAACAAAAACCCATCATGTTAAGCCCATGAGTGCAGAAGAGGCAGTACTTCAAATGAATCTTTTGGGGCATAACTTCTTTGTATTCACAAATGCTAAAACCAACACAACCGATATCGTTTACCGCCGCAAAGACGGTAATTACGGACTTATAGAAACAGACTGATGATACACATTAAAGAAGCCATTATTGTAGAAGGCAAATATGATAAGATGCGTCTTGAAGAAATCTGTTCCTCTCCTGTTTTCACAACCGAGGGTTTCAGAATCTTTAAGGATAAGCAAAAACGTGATTTTCTAAGCTCCCTTGCAAAGAAACGCGGAATATTGATTCTGACTGATTCCGACCGTGCAGGCTTTATGATACGAAATCATATAAAAGGGTTTGTAAAGGAAGGGAGAATTATCCAGGCATATATTCCCGAAATTTTCGGGAAAGAAAAACGCAAAGCTTCCCCATCTAAAGAGGGTAAGCTGGGCGTGGAGGGAATAGACAAGGACGCACTTATTGAGGTCTTAAAAAAATACTCCTCCCCGTTACCCTCGGGGGATAAAATTACCAAATGGGATTTATATGACACGGGGCTGTACGGCGGTGCTGACTGCACCGCCGCCCGTTCATCTTTGTGCAAAAGGCTTTCCATCCCTGAAAAAATCTCGGTAAACGCTCTTTTGGACGCACTGAATGCACTGATGACCAAAGAAGAATTTTTAGAAATTACGGGCAAGTGATATTATGCATGACGACAAAACCCCACATCTTCATAAAAACCACAGAAAAAGAGTTAAGGACCGATTTTTAAGCGAGGGACTTAATTCCTTTGCAGACCACGAAATATTTGAATTACTGCTTTTTTATTCCATTCCGCAAGGTGATGTAAATCCGCTGGGGCATAAGCTTTTAGATAAATTTTCCACTCCGAAAGCGGTCTTTGATGCATCTATCGAGGAATTGTGCGAGATAGACGGAATAGGTTATCATTCAGCGGTGCTGATTAAAATGATTCCGCTGCTGGCACAGTACTATGCATCCCTTGCCCTTAGGGACAAGAAGCAGCTTGTCACATCTTATGACGCCGGCACATATGTATGCGGACAGATCGGATGTCTTAAAAGCGAGGTGTTTTCTGTAATCTGCCTTGATTCGCAGAAAAACATTCTTGCCTTTGAAATTTTAGAAGAAGGTACTGTTTCCGATGCCAACGTTCATCCCAGAAAGGTTGTGGAATGTGCCCTGAGGCACAACAGCTCGGCTGTAATTTTAGCACACAACCATCCCTCAGGCGGAGCTTTTGCTTCGGAAGATGACAGAAGGGTGACTCGGCAGCTTTGCACGATTTTTGAGGGAATGGGTATTGATGTAGTAGATCATATTATTGCCGCCTCTGCGGAAAAATTTATAAGCATGTCAGACAGTGGTCTTATGCCAAACTAAGGCTGACAACGTCAGCCTTTCGAAGCGAAAAGTTTCTAACGAAAATATTTCGCTTCGAGGGAAGGGCTTTCGCTCGCGCGGCACTCACCGTGCCAGCCCTTGCAAGGTGTTAAAATCGAGGTACACACCCCCGATTTTAACGGATTTTATGTTATACATCACAGAATCAGAAAGGATTGTTTGAAATGACACTTGAAAAATTGCAGAAAGACATGATTGCAGCAATGAAGGCACAGGAAAAGGTTAGGAAAAACGTTATATCTTCGCTTATTGCAGCGGTAAAAAAGTACGGCATCGACAATGGTGTTCGTAATGATATTACGGAGGAAATGACAGATGCCGTTATTTTAAAGGAGCTTAAAAGTGCAAAGGAGCAGCTTGACACCTGCCCTGCCGAAAGAAGTGATTTGCTCGAAGAATATAAGACAAATTACGAAATCATCAAGGAATACGCACCGGTTCAGATGGGTGAAGATGAAATAAAGGCACTCCTTACAGAAAAATTTGCTGATATCATCGCAACAAAGAACAAGGGTATGATTATGAAAACCGTTATGGCAGAGCTTAAGGGCAAGGCAGACGGAAAAATTATTAATAAGGTAGTTGCCGAGCTGTGTGGCTAAGAAACAGGGATGTATAAAAAGCCCAGAACGCAAAAAGGCACTAACAAGACTGAACGTACTATGAGCAAAATCCGAACAGTATTATTAGGGTTGAAAAATCGTATTTATCCGATTTTTCTTCATTTTAAGCCTTTTTGCTACGATCCCCTAAACCTCCTGTTTAAATGGTGAAATTATGTTAAACATAGAAAAAAATTTAACTCCCAGATTAAAAATGATTGCAGAGCTTGTTCCTCCCTGCACCTCACTGTGCGATATAGGAACAGACCATGCATATGTAGCAATTTACCTGGCTAAAAAAGGAATTGCAAAAAATATTATTGCTGCTGACATAAAAAAAGGGCCTCTTATGCAGGCTGAAAAAAACATTACCGCTTTCAATGTTTGGGGCAATGTGCAAACAAGACTGTCCGACGGCTTTTCCTCAATAAAGGAAAACGAAGCAGAATGTGCAATCATTGCAGGAATGGGCGGAGAAACCATTGCCGAAATACTTGAAAATGAAAAGGGCTGTAAATATTTCGTATTGCAGATGCAGACTGCACATAAGCACTTGAGGGAATACCTTTGCACTCACGGATATGTGATTGAAAAGGAGTCCGTTTGCCGTGAGGGAAATAAAATGTACACGGCACTTCTTGCCGTTCGCGGAAACAGCCCGAAATTAAATGAGGTACAAAAAGAAATCGGTCCGTACTTAATAGAGAATACCCCTCCCCTGTTTTACGATTATGTGAGATACAGGTTGTATGAAATAAACAGCATATTGGAGAAAATGGGAACAACCAATGGTGAAAAGCGTGAACAGTACGAGAATTTAAAGCTTGAATATGAAAAGCTCTTAGGAGAATCGGTATGATAAAACTTTTAGAAATAACAAACTGCCTTGAAAATGAATTTCCCGCAGAATATGCGGAGGACTTTGATAATATCGGTCTCCTTGTGGGTAGGCTTGACAAGGAAGTAACAAAGGTATTAGTCTGCCTTGACTGCAATAAGAATGTGGTAAAGGAAGCAATCAGAATCGGTGCACAGCTTATCGTGACGCATCACCCCGTAATCTTTAACCCCATAAAAAGCATTACGGACAGTACTGATGCAGGCGAAATGCTTATCAGTGCCATCGAAAACAACATAAGTATCTACAGTGCCCACACTAATGCCGACAGTGCCCCCCATGGTCTTACCGACACGGTGTGTGAAAAGTTAGGGCTTACCCCCACAGGCAATATGGAAGGGAATTTGGCGAGAATTTGCACGGCACCTGCAGGCACTACTGCAAAAAAGCTTTGCGAAAAAATCAAAGAGGAATTTCATCTTGATAAGCTCTATTCCACATTCACGCAGGATAGAAAAATCAAAACCGTAGCTGTATGCAACGGTGGTGGTGGCGGTGAGCTTGTTGAAATTGCCATGAGTCTTGGTGCTGATGTTTATATATCAGGCGATTTGAAGCATCATGAAATAAACTCCCTTAAAATCAGTGATAACATTGATTTTATTGAAATACGCCATTTTGACTCTGAAAGAATTGTCACCGAAATATTCAGGGACAGACTCCTAAAGAAATTTGGTGATGAGCTTGAAGTGATTATCAGTACATCAGAGGAATCCCCCCTCCTTGACACGGATAAAATAATATGATAGAATAACCATCGAGTAATCTGAGCGGTCGCGGGGGCGAATCTTCGCCCGTGAGGAAAGTCCGAGCTTCGCAGGACAGGATGCCGGAGAAATCCCGGTGGAGGCGACTCTAAGGAAAGTGCAACAGAAATAAACCGCCCGATTTTATCGGGCAAGGGTGGAAAGGCGGGGTAAGAGCCCACCGACATTGCGGTAACGCTTTGTGCCATGTAAACCCCATCCGAAGCAACGCCGACTGGATTGGCTTGTCCGGCCTATAATCCGAAAGGCGGCTGGAGCCGTATAGAGATATACGGCGTAGATAGATGACCGTTTTAAACGACAGAACTCGGCTTACAGGATTACTCAGCCAACGAAAAAAACAGACTTCGTTTGAAGTCTGTTTTTTTGTATTATATCAAACCTAATTGTTTGAGTGCGAACACCCACAAGAACACGGTAATGATGCAAAGTACAGTGCTGAAAGCTACAATCTGTGCGGCGAGGTCACCATCGCCATCCATCTGAATCGCCATTGGATAAGATGATACCGCTGTAGGTGCAGCCAATGCCGCAATGAGAAGAGCTATATCTTCTCCACGCATTCCTAATGCTGTCGCAATACTGATTCCAATCAGCGGCAGTATTATAAGCTTTCCCGAAAGGGTAAATATAAGCGGTTTAAGATTTCCGCGTACAGTTTTAAAGTTAATCGATGCTCCTAAAATTACAAGTGCCAGAGGTGTTGCAATTTTTGCCACATCGGAAATTGCTTTTTCGGCAATCTCGGGAAGTTTAATTCCGCTTGCCAATGTAATTATTCCAAGAGCGGAGGATATAATGAGCGGGTTTTTTATAATGCCTTTTAAAACTTTTCCAATCCTAAACCCCGACTTTTCTCCCCTGAAGGTTTCCAGAGATACAACCGCAAAAACATTAATAACGGGAATAACAATCGCAACGGCTATTGATATTTTTCCAACAATGCTGTCTCCGCAAATTGCCTGACAAAGAGGAACGCCGAATATAACAAAATTACTGCGGCATATTCCCTGTGCTATTACTCCGCGCTTTTTGTTGTCCTTTTCCACGAGAATTGCCAGAGAAATAGAAATTATGTACGCAATTGCCAAAAACACGGCGGAAAAAACGCCTGCCCGGATATCCTTTATATCCGAAAGGTTGGAATTATACAGATTATTAAAGATGAGAGCGGGAAGAAAGGCTTTAAAAATAACGCCGTTCATTTTTTTAACTGTACTGTCGTCAAGTACATTCACTTTAAGTAACAAACCGCCTAAAAGCATCAAAAGCAAAAGCGGTGCTACCACCTTAAATGAAATCAATAAATTGTTTTCCACTATCCAATCTCCTTACTCTCATACATCATTAAGACTTTTATTTTCCATAAAAGCCTTAACATTTTCCGCAGTCATATCCACGCACCTTTGACGTGCCTCCACACTTGCCCATGCAATATGAGGGGTGTAAACGATTCTTTCTGAATCTTTTATTGACAGAATCGGAGAATCCGCCGTGGGCGGCTCCTGCGTGTATACATCCAGTGCAGCTCCCTCAATTTCGCCGTTATTGATTGCATCTGCCAATGCGGCTTCATCTATTACTGCACCTCTGCCCACATTTACAATGTAGGCGGTTTTTTTCATTTTTTTAAGTTCCTCCGTGCCAATTAGCTTCATTGTCTTTTCATTAAGCGGTGCATGAACGGAAATTATATCACTTTCACGAAGAAGGGTGTCAAGGGGAACATTTTCATACTTTTCTTCCCTCTTCACTCCGCTGATACTGCTGTAGCAAACCTTTGCACCAAAAGCCGAAGCACAATCGGCAACCTCTCTGCCAATGGCACCCATGCCGATTATACCCCATTTTTTGCCGCTGATTTCAAAAAAGGGCTTGCCGAGATGATTTGCCAATCCACTCTTTGCATACTCTCCGTTTTTTACAAAATCATCGTAATAACGCAGTTTTTCAAGCAGTGCAAAAAGGATAGCAAAGGTATGCTGACACACACTTTCCACGCAATATCCGGGTACATTACGCACCTTGATACCACGCTTTCTGCAATATTCAATATCAATATTGTTATAGCCTATGGCAAACACGCATATGAGCTTGAGATTTTCCGCATATTTTAATACAGATTCATCCAAAAGCACTTTATTGATTATTACCACGTCCGCATCCTTTATTCTTTCGGAGACTTCATCGGGAAGCGTATTATGGTATTTAATGCACTCACCCAGAGATTCAATTGAGGAAAAATCAATATCGCTTCCTATGGTGCCTGCATCAAGCAACACAATCTTCATCAGTTTTCCTCCAGCTTTTTAAGAGCTTTCATATCTGCCTCTGATTTATCTTCATTCCTATGATTGTTTTTAATAACCTTTATATCGGCAAAATCAATTTCTACAAGCTGAGATTCCTGTTCGTTATCAAGCTTCACCTTTGCAATTCCTTTAAGCATGGTAATACTCTGAACCACGCCTTTTCCCTTAGGGGTAGAAACCACAGCTCCTACAGATGGTGCAATTTTATAGAACTCATCATAGCAATTCTGCTCGTATTTAAGACAACACATAAGTCTTCCGCAGTTTCCCGAAATTTTCGTAGGATTAAGGGAAAGCCCCTGCTCCTTAGCCATTTTAATGGACACGGGATGAAATCCGTCAAGATATGTGCTGCAGCAAAGTCCTCTTCCGCATATGCCTATGCCGCCAAGCATTTTTGCCTCATCGCGGATTCCGATTTGCCTTAGCTCTATACGCGTCCTGAATACAGCCGCAAGGTCTTTTACAAGCTCGCGGAAGTCAACTCTGCCCTCTGCGGTGAAATAAAACAGAATCTTATTGCCGTCAAATGTATATTCAACGTCAACCAGCTTCATATCCAGCTTGTGTGCGGCAATTTTTTCTTCACAAATAAGGAATGCTTCTTTTTCCTTTTTCTTATTTTTCTCCACCTGTGTTTTATCCTGGGGTGTTGCAATTCTTACGATTTCCTTGAGGGGTGCTACTATTTCCTCCTCTGAAACCTCCTTTGCACTCATAGACACAGTGCCGTACTCTAACCCGCGAGCGGTTTCAACAATTACAGCCTCCCCCGCCTTGGGCTCAAATTTCCCGGGTGCAAAAAAGTATGCCTTTCCCGTTTCTTTAAATTTAACTCCTACTACCTTTACCATGGATATCCTCCCAACAATTAATCAGCAAATTCACAATCCACAAATCATATTTCATTGAAACATTAAGCTGTGAACGCACATTTGCAGTTCTTTCTATAATGCTTATCACTGACGACAATGTAACCTTTGCCGAAAATGAATCAAGAAGCTCCTTCATATCAGTGTTGATTATACGTGCTCCCGTTTTTATTGCCATTACGTCACGCATAAAGCTTGTATATAAATCAAAATACAAATCACAGCTTTGAAAACCTGTTTTCGGGCTTTTTATCCCGAAAACCTCTGCTACACCAAAGATTGAAAGCCTCTCTCCCGTCATGCGGCACACTGCCTCAAACATTTTTTTCCTGATTTCAAAAAATTCCTCGTCCTCACAAATGGATATTGCTCTTCCTATTACGCCTCCGCTGTAGAGGGCAACAAAAGGAATTATATCTTTTTTCAAAGGATACTGCCTTTTAATATATTCTTCTATTTCCTGCTTTGAAAACGGTTCAAAAACAATCTTGCTTCCCCTTGAACGAATGGTGGGAAGAAGATTCTTCACATTTTCCGAAAGCAGTATTATAACGGCATATGAGGGCGGTTCTTCAAAGGATTTAAGCAGTGCATTCTGTGCATCCTGATTCATATTATCCGCATTTCTGATAATACAAATCTTCTTCTCTGACAAAGCAGGCTTTATATAAAGCTCCTCATTCATGCCTCTGATATCTTCCACCTTAACGGTTTCTCCGCTGTCCCCAATAATGATCAAGTCGGGGTGAGTGTTTGCACTGTGCTTTTTGCAATCGGGACACTGACCGCAGGGCTTTACTTCTCCCGTACAATGAATTGCATTTGCAAAAATCCTTGCACAAGTATATTTTCCTACGCCTTTCATTCCCTCAAAAATATATGCCTGGGAAAACGAAGCCGTTCTCGCACTGCTAAGCAATGTCCGAAACGCTTTTTGAGTTGTGAGATAATTAGCCATTTTCTTTTCCCTTTTTTATAAAGTATTGAAAAATTCTTATCATAACGGCATTGAAAATCAACGCTCCAACACATACAAAGGCTCCGATAATTACGCCGTTTAGTACTCTTGTATAAATAATTCCCGCACCTGTAAACACATGGCAGAAGCTATTTATAACAGAAGCAAAAAGTATGGAGCTTCCTACACCAAACGCCCACTGCAAAAGCTTTATATCGGTATTCTTTATATAGTAAAGGAACAGAATCAAAGAGGGCCACCCGATTAAGAATTCTTTCGTTCTGGGACGCTCCGTCATCAGATTCGTAATGGTATTACGGAGCAGATTTTCCGTAGCCGAAATCTCCGTCACATTACCGCTGCGGATAAGATAAATGCCTGCAAATGCCGCTGCTGCACCGAAAATTATCATCCAGTAAACCTTAATATCCGCATTGAGAAGCTTAATAATTGCACTGAAATAATTTTCTTCTTTCTTTGCAAATATCACTGCATAAGCTACCATGCTGTACAAAATGGGAACAATAAGCGAAAGCTTAATTCCTCTGAATATGATTGAGTTTATATAGTAATCAAATCCCGAAAGAAGTGAGGATTGCACCATTCCGCACCACAACAACACAAAGAGCGTGGCTGCCGCCGCCGAAAGAGTAAGCACAAGTGAAGAAAGCTTTTCACGAAAATGCTTTACAAACATAAACACTGCCGTTATTGCAAAGCACGGAGCTAACACGGCGAACAATGTGGGATATAACAAAACAATCGCATCGGGAGCCTTCCACGTAAAGCCCGCACCTAAAACTACACCTGCTATGGCTAAAAGCTCAAGCTTTTTGTGAGCTTTGCCCGAAAGCCATTCTATCATTGTAAGCCCCATTATGAGCATCAGAGCCATTGCTATGGCACTGACAAACCTTCTGTTGACATTGTAATCGTAAACCATGTCATAGGATTTTGTATTATATCCTATTTCCTCAAGCTTACTCATTATCTGTTCTGTAGCCAGGTTTGTTTTCCTGCTTCTCTCCCCGAAATTATCCGTTCCGTTAGTAAGCTGATTCACCGTAACAAACCTGAGATTTCTGTCTACCACTGAATTAAGAATCTGGTAATATCTCTTTTCTGTAATGGTAGGACCCGTATTTTCATCCAGGAAATCCACGGTGTCATACCCACGCATTACCCTGCCCTCGGCACTCTTAATAAGCTCCTCATAGCCTATGGGCTTCTGATTTGAAAGCTGTGTGGGCGTTTCCGTCACAATGAGTTTCAGATTTTTTTCCTTTATGAGTTTGCAAAGACCTTCATAATTCTTTTTTGCAAATTCCGCCTGACTCTCGTTCTTATGTCCCTCTTTAAGATTGATAAATCGTACATTATACTTTTCTACAATCTCTCCTATATAATCAATATATCGGGTATCCGAATATGCTCCCACCATCATGGAAAGGGCTATATCAAAGCCTTTTTTATGGGCATATTCAATCTTTTCTTCGTCAAAGCCCATTGTAACCTTCCACGCATCAGAGATTCCTTCGTAAAGAACATACACATCCGCATTAAGGGACGTTTCCTTTTTAACATATTCTGTTTCACTATATTTTGAGGGAATCCACTTGCTAAGATATTCTTTTACTTCGGCACGCTTTGTAATAAGAACGTAGCTGTCGTTATGAATTTTGGAATTTCCCTTTAAAAGCTTAATTATATCTTCGCTTTCATCATCATATTTATGACAAAGCACATTGTATCTTATTGCGGTAACATAGCCTGCATTTATCATTGAGTTAAGACTTTCCTCTCCGATAAGCAAAGTATTTACACCTATTTTTTTGTTTTCTTCAAGCGTTTCATCAAATTCTTCATCGCTTAAAACCATGCGGGCATTATTGTAGTTAAGCGCAAAAACAACATCCTTGTTTCTGCTTTCATTGTCCAGCCGCAGTGCAAATGTTGGCACAAGCATTGCCGTTAAAACAACCATTATTGCTATTCTTACAAACAAATTTCTTTTTGACATTTTATTACTCCTTACTTTTGGTTCCCTTTAAAATCACTTTAACTGTGCCGCTTAGCAATAGTCCTCCGCAATATACGCCGCCGCATACCATAAGAGGAATTAAAAACAATAGTTTTCCGCTTGTCATATCGGGGCAAGCCAGCTTAAACATCATAAACACTAAAAACGCACCTGCACCCGAAATCAGAATTTTCAGAACATTTTTCAAAAGAGATTTGTCCATATAATTGCCCGTAACCCTTCTCATCGCCAGTGCTATATTTAAAGCATACAGGGTAAAGAGAACCGTTGTAGAAACAGCAATTGCAAAAACGCCGTATCCTGATGCGTAAATGTTAATAACAGGCTTTAACGTTACCACAGCTATCGTTCCGATAACAGTATAGCTGTATTTTCCGTCCAGATAAAGAATTTTGTTGAATAACTCCTGGCACACATAGCCAAATGCACCTAATGTATACACCGCAAAAAGTGTTCCCGTAGTCTTGGCAAGCTCGGGCGTGAACGCTCCCCGTTCATAAAGCAGAGATATTATATTTGTGCCAAAACAGCTCGTCACCAAAATAAAAGGCACGAATATGGAAAGCATAATTACAATCATATTCTGCAAAAGTGACTTTACGTAATCAAGGTTTCCCTCCTCATAATTTTTACTTATTGAGGGGAATACCACATTGCTCATCGCAACAACAAACACGCTGGCTATGGTAATAAATAAATTTGATGCATAGTTTATGGTTGATGCGGCTCCGCCCTCGTTACTTACAAAGGCCTTATCTATCATGAAGCAAACCTGAAACATCATATTTGATATGAAAATCCATAAAAGCTCACTGTTCTTTCCTTTTTTCAAGGATTTTGTCATTTCTCCCGATTTATCACGATAAATAAATCTGTAGCCTTTTTTATAGAAAGACGGAAGCTGAATCAAAACATGAAGAAACCAACCGATGGTAGTAACTATGCTTACTGCGGTGATGTCAATTCCCGGCACAAAGAGCGAGCATATAATAACCGCATTAAACGGCAGGCTCATAATCGAGCTTATAAAAAACACCCTGCAATTCTGAAGCACTCCTGAAATAATATATGCTATAAGCACAAACAAAAGCGAGGGGAGCATAATATACATAAGTTTTATTGCAAGGACCGTATCATTTGCGGAAAGCCCCGGAAGTAAAATTCCCACCAAAGGCTTTGAGAAAGCATACAAAAGAGCCGTCACCGCAATGGTTACCAGCGTGGTTTTTCCAATAAAGGAGGAGACGTATACACGCTTTGCCTTTTCACTTTCAAGTCCCGGCTTATTAAGATTTTTTATAACAAGAGTGGAAAGAGCAACACCTATCCCCGTGAAAATCAGATTTACAAGACCGAAAATCTGAAAATACATATCCGTCTTGGTGCTTGCCCCGAAAGCAGAAGCAAAAACAATATCCCTGAAGAATCCGATTCCTTTTGCAATCAGGATTCCCAGTACCACCCATATATAGGTTAATCCGTTCACGCTTCACCCCTCACTTTCCCAAAATATCACAACATATATTGTATACTATTTTACCGTGTTAGTCAAGTTTTAGAGACCTTTTTTAAGCGAGTATCTTTATTTACTAAATTTTTTTAAAAAACGCTTGCAATTACCATTTCTTTGTGGTATCATAGTATGGCACAAAAATACGCACACTGCCTGAGTGGCGCCATGTGCCTTCCTATTATATAAGGAGGGTTGGCGTACATATTGACGGTGGTGGAGGTGCTGCCGCATCGCTTGTGACATGGGCGCGGTGGTAAAAAACTAAATAAACGGAGGTGTTTTAACATGTCAGTTATTGCTATGAAGCAGCTTTTGGAGGCAGGTGTTCACTTCGGTCATCAGACAAGAAGATGGAACCCCAAAATGGCGGAGTATATCTTTACAGAACGTAACGGTATCTACATCATCGACCTGCAGAAAACAGTTAAGAAGATTGAGGAAGCTTACGATTTCATCCGCTCTGTTGCAGCAGACGGCGGCGAAATCCTCTTTGTAGGTACAAAGAAGCAGGCTCAGGAAACAATCAAGGAAGAAGCAGTTCGCGTAGGTATGCACTATGTTGATGCAAGATGGCTCGGCGGTATGCTTACAAACTTCAAGACTATCAAGAAGAGAATTGAGAGACTTGCTCAGCTTCACAAGATGGAAGAAGACGGCACATTCGATCTTCTCCCCAAGAAGGAAGTTATCGGTCTTCGCGGTGAAATGGAAAAGCTTGAAAAGTATCTTGGCGGTATCAAGGAAATGAAGAAAGCTCCCGCTGCAATCTTCATCGTTGACCCCAGAAAAGAAAGAATTGCCATTGCCGAAGCTAAGAAGCTCAATATTCCGATTGTTGCAATCGTTGATACAAACTGCGATCCCGAGGATGTTGACTATGTAATCCCCGGTAATGACGATGCTATCCGTGCAGTTAAGCTTGTTGTTTCTACCATCGCTAACGCTGTAGTTGAAGGCCGCGAAGGTAAGGCAGAAGCTCCTGCAGAAGAAGAAATCGATATTACACTTGAATAATCAGGTATCCGATAATATTACGAAAGGAATGTTATTAATATGAATTTCACAGCTCAGGACGTTAAAGAATTAAGAGAAAAAACCGGTTGCGGTATGATGGACTGTAAAAAGGCTCTTTCAGAAACAAACGGCGATATGGAAAAAGCTATTGACTTTCTCCGTGAAAAGGGACTTGCTACAGCAGCTAAGAAGTCCGGCAGAATTGCATCTGAGGGTGTTGTAAAGGCATACGTTACAGATGATAAGAAAATCGGTGTTTTGGTTGAGGTTAACTCAGAAACAGACTTCGTTGCAAAGAACGATGAGTTCCAGTCATTCGTTGACAGCATTGCACAGATCGTTATCGAGAAGGCTCCCGCAGATGTAGAAGCTCTCAAGGCTCTTCCCTACGGTGCTGAAGGAACAGTAGGCGATGCACTTACTGCTCTTATCGCTAAAATCGGTGAGAACATGAACATCAGAAGAATCGCAAGAATCGAAGGTAATGTTTGCTGCTACACACACGGCGGCGGCAGAATCGGTGTCCTTGTAGAAGCTGAGGGCTCTCTTGCTGACGAAGCAGCTTATGAAGCTGCAAGAGATGTTGCAATGCAGGTTGCAGCTATCAATCCTCTCTATCTTTCTGAGGAGACAGTTCCCGCAGAAGACCTTGAGAAGGAAAAGGGTATCCTTATGGCACAGATTAAGGAAGACCCCAAGAATGCTTCCAAGCCCGATGCAATCATTGAAAAGATGATGGGCGGTAAGATTAATAAGTTCTACGAACAGAACTGCCTTCTTCAGCAGGAATTCGTTAAGGATAACGACCTTAAGGTTGCTAAGTACCTTGAATCCAAGGGCGTTAAGCTTGTAAACTTCGTTCGTTTTGAAAAGGGCGAAGGTCTTGAAAAGAAAGAAGATAACTTCGCAGATGAAGTTGCTTCCATGATTAAATAAGACGGATGACAATGTCATCCTTTCAGAGCGAAAAGTTTCTGACGAAAATGTTTCGCTCTGAGTAAAGGGCTTTCGCTCGCGCGGCACTCACCGTGCCAGCCCTTGCAAGGAGTTAAAATCGAGGTACACGCCCCCGATTTTAACGGATTTGATGTTAAGGGAGTTCCCTTAATAATCCCCATAGGCAATTGAATGTTCCGATATAATAAAAACTCCTCGGAAAAATTCTGAGGAGTTTTTATTATATCGCTTGAAATAATTTTGCTTCTATTGTATAATATAATTAAGGAAATATTTTTCAAATATATTCAAAGGAGAAATGAAGTTATGAATTTTTTTGAAGAGCTTGCAAGCTTTGACAGTGAGGTTTCCGCAGCGTGCGGCAGGGAGCTTACACGGCAGCAGCACAACATTGAGCTTATTGCATCCGAGAACATTGTTTCCAAGGCTGTGCTTTTAGCAGCAGGAACAGTTCTTACCAATAAATATGCCGAGGGCTACAGCGGAAAGCGTTATTACGGCGGCTGTATCCATGTGGATGAGGTTGAAACAATCGCCATTGAAAGGGCAAAGAAGCTCTTTGGTGCAGAGCATGCGAATGTACAGCCCCACAGCGGTGCCAATGCCAACTTAGCAGTATTCTTTGCGTTTCTTCAGCCTGGTGACACTGTAATGGGTATGAACCTTGCACACGGCGGTCATCTTTCACACGGTTCTCCCGTAAACATCAGCGGTAAGTATTTCAATATTGTTCCTTATGGCGTTGATGACGAGACAGGTATGATTGATTACGACAAGATGCGTGAAATTGCATTAGAGTGCAAGCCCAAGCTTATCGTTGCAGGTGCAAGCGCTTATTCCAGAACAATTGACTTTGCTAAATTCAGAGAGGTTGCAGATGAAGTAGGTGCTATACTGATGGTAGATATGGCACACATTGCAGGTCTTGTTGCCGCAGGCCTTC
This sequence comes from Clostridia bacterium, assembly GCA_045636425.1. Lineage (GTDB taxonomy): Bacteria > Bacillota > Clostridia > UMGS1883 > UMGS1883 > UMGS1883. The sequence goes on from JAZTXM010000003.1 coordinate 99,451, forward strand.
ATCCCAGCCCCGTTCCTTATGCCGACGTTGTTACAACAACAACTCATAAGACACTCCGCGGTCCCAGAGGCGGACTTATCCTTTGCAAAGAAGAATACGCAAAGCAGATTGACAAGGCCGTATTCCCCGGTACACAGGGAGGTCCTCTGATGCATATAATTGCGGCAAAGGCAGTTGCATTCGGCGAGGCACTCACTGATGAGTTTAAAGAATATCAGAAGCAGATTATAAAGAACGCTAAAGTTCTTTGCGAGGCACTTAAAGCCGAGGGCTTCAATGTAGTTTCCGATGACACGGACAACCATCTGATGCTTATTGACCTTTGTCCTTTCGATATTACAGGCAAGGAAATGGAAAAGCGTCTTGATGAGGTTCATATCACGGTTAATAAGAATGCAATCCCCAACGATAAGCAAAGTCCTTTTGTTACAAGCGGTATTCGCGTAGGTGCTCCTGCCGTTACATCACGCGGATTCAAGGAAGATGAAATGAAGCTTATCGCTAAATGGATGAAGCTTGTAGCTACAGATTTTGAAGCTAATAAAGAGCAGATTACAAAGGAAGTTATCGCACTTTGCGAAAAGTATCCCATATACGAATAAGATGTATTGAAAAGAACGCTGATACACAGCGTTCTTTTTTTTGCTTTTGTATAAAAAACGTATTTTTCCTCCTGCTGGTGACATAATAATTTTATATTACTTTTGCGAGGGAAAACATGTCACTTTACAAGCGTTATTACTTTCTTTTTATAATAGGTGGAATTGGCTATGCCTTAATCGAAATATTGGCAAGGGGTTACACCCACCCCAGCATGGCTATTGCAGGAGGGCTAAGTCTTATCTCAATAGATTTTATAAACAGTCGGTTTTATCATAAATCAATATTTTTCAGGGGTTTTTTATGTTCCCTCGCTATTACGGGGATTGAGCTTTTCATAGGAATATGGGTTAATCTGATTCTCAACCTTGGGGTATGGAATTATTCAAAAGAGGCTTTTAACTTCATGGGGCAGATATGTCCGCTGTATTCCTTAATCTGGTTTGGGATAAGCATAGTGGTGATTTTAGGAATTGAGAAATTACAAGTTAAAAGGGCATAGTAAAAGAGCACGGAAAATTCCGTGCTCTTTAATTAGCTCTTTAAGTATGTAACCTATAAAGCGATTACCAAGACCATCTGTTAGTCATGTTATTGATATCGCCGGAGATAGACTGTACGCTATATCCGGTACCCATAGCATCAGAAACATTCTTACCATAGGTTTCGCCGCTTGTTTCGATTACATCAACTGTATCAAGAGCTAATGTAACGATTTCGGGTTTATTATACTTTTTCATCATTAATTACCTCCTGAATTAATTATTTGCAACTGTTGCCTGCATTGAAGTGCCGTCAACCAAGAAATAAAGGTTTGCGCCATTGATTGTCAAATGAGGTCTAACTTCATCTTTTGAACCGTTTGTGAATGAAAGACCAATCTTAACATCACCGTCTAAAACGTTAAAGCCATAATCATCTGCATCAACTTCGGCAAATCTTGAGCCTGCGCTGGTAAGGATTTCCCAACCAATTTTGCTAACAACATTTGCTGCTGTGAAAGCTTCTGAGAATGTTACATCTGCAAAAACCACTGAAGCATAGTCGTTGTCGGGAACTTTGATAGCCTTAGCAGCATCGTTTCCATTAGTCTTAACCCACTCTTCAACGTTCTGAATAACTTCAGTGTCTACAAGAGAGATAGAGAGCACGGGAGCAGCCTTAACAGAAAATCCTTTGTAGGATACTGCGGGACCGTTAGCAGATGCATAACCTGCATAAATGTCAACTACATCATTTCCTGCAGCAACTATAACATTTTCAAATGTTGCTGCCTCACCATCGGATGCTTCCTGACCAACAAAAAGGATATCGCTGTTCTGAAGGCTGTTAAGACTTGCGTTCTGCTTTACAACCAAAAGAGATACCTGCTCAGCTTCGCTTGTAGCAACTACTACATCAAACTGATAGTCAGTATCAAGAGTAGCTACAGGAGCTGCGAATGCTGCTACTGAAAGAAGCATGCACATTACTGCTGCGAAAGCAATTGCTTTCATGAATTTCTTCATTTTTAGTTTCCTCCTCAAATTAAAATTTTAAATTAAATTAAATTAAATTACAATTTCATGCAGACAGGCGGAACAACCTCCCCACACTACTTATACAATAAGAATTATACTCTAATTCCCAAGATAATGCAAGTGTTTATTTGAAAAATTTCAGATATTTTTACCCAATTTTTTTCCTGCGTTTTTGTATGGTTTGACGAAACAATTTTGTAATATTGGGGACGGGTCAATTTTTGTTGCTCCTGCGGATTACAAAAATTTCCCCGTCCCCTTATTCCGTGTTGCTTTGCAACTACTTACTACGCACAATTAAGGTACCTTTAACACCGTTGGGAGCATAGGCATTTATAGTGGTTTTCCCCTTGCCTACAGCCTGGATTACGCCTTTTTCATTAACCTTTACAACGCTGCTGTCCTCGGTTTCCCAGAAGATTCTGTCCTTATCCTCGGAATTGGAGGGCACAACATACGCACGAAGCTGGAGCTTGTCCCCCTCCTTCACGGTAATATCACCCTTTCCTCCTGCGGAGGCACCTACGGTTATCTCCGTTATATCCGATTCCTCGTCAAACGTTCTGACAACATTACCGTCTTTATCGGTATAGGCGTCCTCATTTCTTACCACGACGCCTACATGCACATACTGTTCACCGCTCAGTGCGGTAATTGTGGTAATACCATTATCCACGGCAGAAACCGTACCATCGGGCGATACCACGGCAATGGATTCGTCCGAGCTTGACCACTCTATATGTTCTTCGGGTGCATTTGCCACCTTGACAGTATATCTCTGTTTTGGTTCCATACGCAAAAAATCTTCCTTGACGGACATTTTCTCTTTTTCGCCGCAAGAGCATAATAACAGCATGGAAAGGGCAATAACCCCCGATGTAAGCAATCTTTTTTTCATCTGTATAATCCCTCCGAGTTTAAGTGGTTTGAGGTAAAATACCCCTTACTTTAACTATACACCTTTTTTCGTTCTTTTTCAACACTTTTTTTGTTTCTTTTGGGGACGGGGCTGTTTTTGTTGCTCCTGCGGATTACAAAAACTGCCCCGCCCCCTTCTACCCTACACCTTTTTCAACGGCTATCCTTAATGCGGAATATTTTCTTCGTTATTCCTGCAAGAAATTTAGGAAGCTTCATAACTACGACTTTCAATACAACACCTCCTTTTTTTGAAGGCGACCACACAGGGTCGCCCCCTACTACATTCTCATCATACTGCAGCCCAATACAATAATAAGGGCACCCTCAATCACTGCAAGAAGCCACATAGGAAGAATCAATGCCGTAAAAATCCCTGCTATGTATGCCAGGGTACACGCTCCGCACGGTCTGCAATGCTTTTTCTTCAAAAAAGGAGCACCCCCTTTCAATACATAGTACGAAAGAGGGTGCCTTTTTGTTACATTTTTCACTTTAAAAGCTCGCCTACGCCACCAAGGATATATTTGGGTCTATAGGGGAAAAGCTCAATATCTTCTTCCCTGGTAACACCGCTCAGCACAAGCACGGTATCCACATTGGACTCAATACCTGCGATAATATCGGTATCCATTCTGTCACCTATAAAGGCGATTTCATTACTGTGGCAATCCAGCTTATTAAGGCCGTGGCGAAGCATAAGGGGATTGGGTTTCCCCACAAAGTACGCCTTTTTACCCGTTGCTATTTCAATCGGAGCAATAAGAGCACCTGTGGCAGGCATTATACCCTTTTCCGTAGGTCCCGTAATATCGGGATTCGTTCCGATAAGCTTTGCACCCTTATTTACAAGCTCAATTGCTTTCTCGATTTTTTCAAAGCTGTATGTACGGGTTTCCCCTACCACAACATAGTCGGGGTTCACATCATTCATATATATATGATGGTCGTAAAGAGCTTTTGTAAGAGCTGCCTCACCTATAACATATGCGGTACAGCCGGGGCGCTGAGAGTGCAAAAACTCCGCCGTTGCCATGGCACTTGTGTAAAAATGCCTGGCAGGAATGGAAAGCCCCATTCGCTCTAACTTCATACTAAGCTCGTGCGGGGTACGCTCGGAGCTGTTGGTGAGGAATACAAACTTTTTATCGTTTGCCTGAAGCCATTCCACAAACTCCTTAACTCCGTCAAGTATTTTATTTCCATGATATATAACGCCGTCCATATCGCTGATAAAGCCTATTTTATTTGTAATTTCATGCATTTTTCTCACCTCTGGTATTTATTTTACTTTAAAAACAGGTAAAAAGCAAGTGGTTTCACTTGCTTTTTACCTGTTTTTTACATTAATTTAGTTAAACTTGGGTGCGTTCTGATTTTCAGAATTTTTTCTTTCATTCTGCTTTTCGTTCTGATTGTTCTGGTTGTTCTGATTCTGGTTATTCTGGTTGTTCTGGTTGTTTTCGTTCTGATTGTTCTTTCTCTGTTCTGACATAATTATCGCTCCTTTCAAATTGAGAGATTTCTTCTCCCATGAAGCTATTATGTACAAAACAAAGGAAAATATACAGGTTCTTGATTTCTTTAAATTATGCCTTATCAGCGGTTAGATAATCCAAAAAATTGAAAAAATTTTTATCTAAAAAAATTACTAATGATTAGACTGCCTTTCACCGTTCTTCATTTTTTATTAATCGGAATACCTGCTCCGAGGTTTTCATGAGATTATCAAATGCATAGTCACATTCCACGGCTTGCCCGACGGTGCATGGAGTACGGAGGATAGGAAAAAATGCATCTATTCCCAGTTCATTACACTTCTGTGCATCATCACCTATACAGCCTGCAAATGCAATTACGGTTTTTTGGTATTTTTTTGCAAGCTTTGCAACGCCGATGGGCGCTTTTCCCATGCTTGACTGCCCATCAAGCCTTCCCTCACCCGTCACAACAACATCTGCTTCTTTTATAAGGTCTTCGAGATTTATTTCCTTTATTACAAGGTCAATACCGCTTCCCTTATTGGCATTAAGATACGTTTTAAAAGCAAATCCCAAACCTCCCGCCGCACCTGCTCCCTCAAAATCGGGATTGGCATGGGGATATATTTCTTTTGACAGGTCTGCATAACGGCAAAGCCATTTATCCATTTTCTCTATTTCAAATTCATTTGCGCCCTTTTGCGGTGCATATATAACGCTTGCCCCATCTTTTCCGCAGAGGGGGTTTTTCACGTCACACGCCACAGTAAAGGTACAATCTGAAAGCTCTTTCATGGCATTATCCTTATGGATTTCAGAAAGCTCGCCCAAGCCTTCAGCCCCAAAAATGATGCTTTCACCCTCACAGTCAAGAAATTCAAATCCAAGTGCTTGCAGCATCCCCACTCCGCCGTCATTTGTGGAACTTCCGCCCAAGCCTATAAGGAAGTTGCGATATCCCCGCTCTATGGCATCGGCAATCATTTCTCCCACTCCGTAAGTGGTGGTATACATGGGATTTCTTTGCTCCTCATCAATAAGGGTAAGTCCTGCCGCCGACGCTACTTCTATAACGGCAGTATTAGTCTTTGGAATCACTCCGTAGCTTGCAATTATTTCTTCTGCAAGAGGGCCATGCACTGAAATGTTTATCATTTCGCCTCCCAAAGCTTCAATTACCGCCTCGGTAGTTCCCTCTCCTCCGTCGGCAATTGGGGCTACATAGACCTGTGCATCGGGAATAGCCTTCTTAATCCCCTGTTTTATTGCCTCCCCTGCCTGTTTTGAAGACAGACTTCCTTTAAAAGAATCTATTGCTACAGTTACCTTCATTTTATTTCCAAATCCTCTCAATTTTGAAATTCTTATCAATATCTTCTATTCTTGTCACGATACATCCCTCCGTGTTTTATCTTAGCACAGCAAAAAACAAAAGTAAATAAAATTTCCTTGATTTTTTTCTTTTGCAGATGTATAATTTTTGCTTGTGAGGTGCGATTTTATGAACAACAGCTGGATAATATTTGTAATTATATACGGGCTTTTAAAAGGCTCCAGAGAGGGCATGAAAAAAGCGGCAATGAAAAAAAGCAGTTCAAATGAGATTCTGTTTTTCTACACGCTCATTGGTTTTATACTTGTGCTTCCAAGTACTAAAGAAGCTTTTCTTACTGCACCGATATTCATTTTCTACTCTTTTATAAAAGCCCTTGTGGTGTGCACGGCATGGCTTTTCGCCTTTAAGGCACTAAAAAAGATGTCGGTCAGCCTTTACGGAATTATGGACCTTTCGAGAATGGTTTTTTCCATGCTTTTAGGGGTGCTTGTTTTAGGAGAGGCTTTCACCCTCAGAAAAGGAATCGGTATGACACTCGTTCTTTTGGGGTTGTTCCTTGTTAACATGAAAAAAAGCACCGAAAACAGCAAAATGACTTTTTCGATACTTATTGCCGCACTTTTAAACTGTTTCCTTAACTCGGTTTCGGGGACTATGGATAAAATCCTGATGAGAGATATGACATCTTCTCAGCTTCAGTTCTGGTTTATGTTCTTTTCTGCCGTAATATACGGAGCAATCCTTCTTATACACAGAGAAAAAGTTTCGGTTAAGTGCCTTAAAAATAATTTCTGGATTCCACTTTTAAGTTTGTCGCTGATTGTGGGGGACAAGCTCCTTTTTGAAGCAAATGCAAATCCACAAAGTCAGGTTACGCTGATGACTATAATAAAGCAGTCCTCCGTTCTTGTAACGGTGCTTACGGGCTGGCTTGTGTATAAAGAAAAAAATATCCCGTACAAGCTGATGTGTACGGGAATAGTGCTTAGCGGTATATTTATTGCTGTGCTTTAATTTGCCTTGAATATGCGATTGTCTGCGCAAGAGCGTCTGTCCTACAAACTCCTGCCAATCTGAGTTTATGCGCATAGTCCAAAAGCTCAGAGAAGCCTTTGCCGGGCTTTATACCCGCATTAATCAAATCCTGCCCCGTCACATATGGACGGGACATGTATTCCTGAAACACGTGAAGTCTTTCATTGAGAAAGGCTTCTGTTTTTTTAGAGGGCTTTTGCGGGATTTTCCCCATACCGTCACACAGTGCCAGCAAAATCAAATCATTTGGAGAGATTGCTTCGTCAAAGAGCTTATTTGTAGCTTTTATTGAGGATTTATCCGATGCAAAGGTATTGGGCTTCATGTGTAGCCTCGTCATATTAAGAACGTACCTCATGAGTGCGTTTTCATTCGTCAGTCTCCGAGCAAAGCTTTTGACCTCTGTAAGCCCACACTCCTCATGTCCGTAGGCATGATAATTTCCCTTTATAAATTGGGTACAGTGAGCTTTCCCGAAATCATGAACCAATGCCGAAAGCATAAAATACAGCGGATTTTCGGCTTGATCACGCCTTTTTGCGGCTTCGTCCAGCACCATCATTGTATGAGTCCATACATCACCCTCCCTATGATGAAGGGTGTGCTGAGGAACGCCAATCAGTTTTTCTAATTCGGGGAACCATACAGACAGATGATTCATTTTTCGCAGTTCTTCAAAAAACACGGAGGGCTTAGGGGATTTCATAAGAGCTTTTTTCATCTCGTCAAAAACACGTTCCGAAGAAAGAGCCGTAAGCTCTGTCTTTCTGCAAAGCTCATACGTTTCCTCCTCCATTTTAAAGCCGAACCTTGCGGCGAACTGTGCCCCTCTCAAAACTCTTAATGGGTCTTCGCCGAAAGCATCGTTATTTACGTGGCGTAAAACACCTGCTTTTAAATCTTTCACTCCTCCGAAGTGATCGATGATTTCCTCTGTAAGAATATCCTGCATGATTGCATTAACTGTAAAATCGCGGCGGCTTGCCGCTTTTTTTGTGCCGATAAAAGGGTCAACATCTATTTTAAAGTCACGATGTCCCCTACCTGTAGCCGTTTCCTTTCGGGGCATGGCAATGTCAATGTTAAAATGGCAGAGTGTATAAACGCCGAAGCTTTTGCCTATTTCCTTTCGTGTTCCGAGGGTGTCCAAGATTTTTTCCAGAGCTTGAGGTGCTATTCCGTGTACCTCTATATCAATATCTTTATTTGCCACACCTCGCAATTTGTCGCGGACATAACCGCCGACAAAGTAGGCGCGACCGCCTCCTTGGCTTATTCTTTCGGCGATTTTTTTCGCCATGTCAAGATTTCTTTCCTCTGTCATTAAACCACCTCCCCTTCTAAGGATTATATCACTTAGCAGCACGGAATGCAAGAGGACGGGAGATGTAAAAAAGCCTGACTTTTTAATCTTCCGTCCTTTATAGTTATGTTATTCTTTAATCATATTTATTCTGTTTTCCTTTTTGCTGCGCTAAATCCTTTATAAGAAGTGCTGACAAATTGTAGTAAGGAATGACGGTATCTATCTCCATATACTCCCCGTCACAATGTCCGTCAGAGCCGGAGGGTCCCAATCCGTCAAGACACAAAACCCCGAAGGTTGCAAGGATATTCGCATCGGAAAGCCCGCCTCTTGCCTTGTGTTTAAATTCTATACCGTTTTCCTTTGTTATTTTTTCTATATGCTTTATGTATTTGTCAGTTTTCTCCGTGTACATCAGTGCAGGCTTCATTCTTTTTTCTATCTCCACATCAATACCACGCTCTTTTGCCTCCGCCGTCATTTCCTCCACGGCTTTATCAAAACGCTCAATTTCACTGTTGTCTTTGATGCGTATATCAACCTCAATTTGGGCTGACGGTGCTACAACATTGCTTTTAATTCCGCCGTTTGCAACGCCGACATTTACCGTGGTACCTTTTTCACGGTCTGCCATTTCAGAGAATTTCACAATCCATTTTCCCATTTCGTGAACGGCACTTTTTGAGCCGTTGGTAAACATATATCCCGAGTGTCCGCCCTTACCTGTAAAGTTCACGGTGTAAAAAAGTCCTCCCTTACGCTCGGCACAGCACCCATTCTCATCAGAAGCTTCATATAAAAACCCGTAATCTGATTTTCGTGCGTATTCTTCGTATACTGTCCGTGAATATCTGCTTCCGATTTCCTCGTCAGGGTTAAAAACAGCAACAACGTTCAGTTTCTCATTAAGCTCATCGGGAAGATTTTTTAAAAGGTGGTACATCAGAAGGCTTCCGTGCTTCATATCGGCAACTCCGGGGCCATAGGCAAGATTACCCTCAATCCGGAACGGACGCTCCTTGCAAGTTCCTTTTGGAAACACAGTGTCAAGATGACCAATCATAAGAAGGTCGTAATGCTCCGCCTCACGGTTGGTGCAGATAACACACTTTCCGCACTCCGTACCAAATTCGTACTCGTGTACATTCCAGTCCATTTGAGTGAATTTTTCCACGAAGAAATCGGCAACCTTATTTACGCCCTCACTGTTCTCCGAGCCGCTGTCGATATTTACAAGATATTCAAGCTCTTTCAGGTACTGATTCAAATCCATTACAAATTACCCTCTCTCAAAATTAGCTTTCCGTTTCTTTTGCCGTTAAAGACGGCGTTTTCACAAACTACTTCCCCTCCTAAAATTACATAGTTTAATCCCTCTGCTCCCACTGTGCAGTTGGTATATTCACTGCTGTCTATAATTTTATCCGCATCAAAAATACAAATATCCGCATCCATTCCTTCTCTTATGAGACCTTTTGCCTGAAGTCCGTAAACAGCCGCAGGCATGGCTGTCATTTTTCTTATCATTTCAGGAAGTGTCGTTACCCCTCTTTCACGGACATATCTTCCGAGTGCTCTGGGAAAAGTGCCGCGTGTGCGGGGATGATAAACCGCCCTTGTTCCCGCGACACCCGCGTCGGTACCAATCATTGCACGAGGATGTGCCATTACGGTTTCCACATCCTCCTCACACATGGTAAAGTAACAACAAGAGCAAGCATTGTTACTCTCAAGAATCATATCGTAGACTGTATCATATACATCTTTTCCGTGAAGCTTTGCAATTTCGGGAATCCTGAGTCCCTCGTACTGAGGATAGGCAGTGCATCTTGAAGCCATTGCCCAGGAAAGGTCATCTCCCCACTTTGCTCTGCCCCATTCTTTCATTTTTTCACGCTCGTCTGCATCTTTAAGCCTTGCCAAAAGATTCTGTCCGCTGTCGGGAACAAATGTAACAGAAGCGGAGGTATGGGTTGCTATGTAGGGATATACGTCTAAGTAAATCTCAGCACCTTCTTCATTTGCCTTATCAATAAGCCTTAATGAATGAGAAACCTTCCCCCAGTTTTCCCTGTGTCCGCAGGTTTTGTGGTGTGAATGTATACCGCGTGCACCCGAAAGCCTTACTATTTCAATAAACTCTTCCGTTGCCTTTATAAGCTCTGCACCCTCATTGCGAATATGTGCCGCAATAACTCCTCCGAACTGTGCAACAATTTTAGAAAGCTCTACAAGCTCCTCTGTTTTGGAATAGCTGCTCGGAGGATATATAAGCCCCATTGACATACCCAGTGCACCATGCTCCATAGCATCACGCAGAAGAAACTTCATTTTCTCCATTTCCTCTGCTGTAGGTTCTCTTTTTTCCATTCCCATAACGGCTTTACGAAGCTGGCTGTGCCCTACAAGGCAAATTGTATTGGAGCCGTAGCTTTGCTCTTTTGCAAGACTCAGGAATATTCCCATGGTTTTGTATATATCAGTCACCTTGCCAAAGCCCTCTATCACCCTTGCATTTTCAGGGTCAACATCTCGGCTTATTGGTGCAGGCGATTCTCCGCACTGCCCCGCAACAGATGTAGTAATCCCCTGCTCGATTTTCTCTTTCAAATCGGGAAATGTGAAAAGCGAACTGTCGCTATGGCTGTGGGAATCTATGAATCCCGGAGTGACGGTAAGACCGCTGGCATCAATAATTTTTTCTGCACCGCATATGTCCTTTCCGATTTTAACAATTTTTCTGTCTTTTATCCCGATGTCACTGCGGAAATAGGGACTGCCCGTGCCGTCAATTATCTTTCCGTTTTTTATAATTAAATCGTACATGGCTATACCTCCTGATAATTACAATAATCATCTTTTATCATTCTATTCCCAAAGGGATTTTTCGTCACACTCTTTATTATTATATAGGTTCGTTACTACAAGCAATAAAGGGTTGTAGCAAAACGAATAAACATTCATTTTGCTGCAACCCTTTATTGCTATTTTTATTCAAACATAACGCTACCCGGAGCGATTATGTTTATAATCGTTTTGCCGGGATTGATCCGAAGCTCTGTTCCATCCGCTTTTTTATAGAATGTATTGGCACTTCTTGATGCCTTACTCCATGTGATTTCCTCATATTCTCCGCCCGAAATATAATACCCCTTTCCGCTTCCCGTGGTGTTGATATTTCTTCTGTCGGAGCCATCTCCCAAAGAAGTATCGGCAATTAACTGAATTATGATATTTTTAACCTCAAGCACCGTTTTATCCTGCATTAAATGAGGCTTCCCGTTAATCGTTTTTTCGTAAAGCTCCTTTTCAGGGTTATAGCTGTAACCTGTAGTGTATTTCCTTGAGTATCTAAGCGTCACATTTTCCGCACTGTTACCGCTGCCGATTTCAAAATATTCATCCGCATAATCTATGGAATTGGCATGCCCCGTTATAGCGGCATAACCCTTTTTCTGAGCCTTGTTTTTGATATTTTCAATACTTGTGTAGGCACTGTGCCAGTCACCCTTGTACTTTCTTTCACGCCAGAAAATATCCTCATCGTTTCCGTTGACGCCGTTTATATTATTTACCCGCAATGCTGACATATCGGTTGTTGCCTTGGGGCTCCACCCGAAATGGGTGTATATCGCATCGTTTTCCAATACATAATCAAGATAATAATGCCTCGAAGAACGCACGGGACCTATCTTTTCCGTGTCTGTTCCACGGAAAAGCGCCATAAGTCGGGTTGAGCCGCCCTCTACCATCATTTCATAAATGAGATAAGCATCATTAAGCCCCGCATGTGGACGTGCGTTATCGTCATCATTGTCAACCATAATGGCTATGGGACGTTCTTTGGTATATATGTATTTATCAAAAAAATCCGCAATTTCCTTATCCTCTGTGCTGACAACCTCTTGCTTGTTCTGTACGTCGTTTTCTTCATTATTTTTTTTATTTTCTGTCTTTTGTTCTCCGCATCCCGAAAGGGCTAATATAAAAGTCATAAATAATACAAGTATCTTCTTTTTATTCATACTGCTCTTCCTTTTCTGATTATTATAAAATAATTATAGCATCAACGAAAAAGTTTTTCAAGAACAATATTTGGCATTACCCACCAAAGGATAATGCCAAATATCTTCAAATATTCTTTTGCTCAAAATATTCTCTTGTAATATTTCTTACTACCTTCCAAAGCCCGATAACACCTATCAAGTTGGGAATAATCATAAGACCGTTCATAGTATCAGAAATGCTCCATATAAGGTCAAGGCTTCCTACCGTTCCCACAAATACAAACGCCACATAAACACATCTGTAGATAAAAACAGCTTTCTGGGATTTATTTGAAAGATAGATTGTGCAAACCTCACCGTAATATGCCCAGCCGAGAATTGTAGAAAGAGCGAAGAATACTGTCGCCAGCGTCACACCGATGCCTCCGATTCCGGGAATCGCCTGATTGAATGCCGCAATACTGAGGGCAGAGCCTTCAAATTCCCCTGTAGACCAAAGTCCCGACGTAAGGATTATAAGTCCCGAAAGGGTACATATAACTATTGTGGTGAAGAACACCTCAAACACACCCCAGAACCCCTGTTCAACAGGATTTTTTGTACTGGACGCCGCATGAGCAATGGGTGCACTTCCAAGACCTGCTTCATTTGAAAAAACACCTCTTGAAAAGCCGAACTGCATTGCTTTCATAATTCCAAAGCCTGCTACGCCACCCGCTGCCGCTTTAAAGTTAAATGCTTCTGTAAAAATAAGCTTAAAAGCTTCGGGAACTCTTTCTACATTTACACCTATGGCTATAACGGCACAGATAACATAGAATACTGCCATAAGAGGAACAAGCTTCTCATTTACTGAGGCAATTCTTCTCATACCACCCAGGATAACACCTGCCGCAATGATTGTAAGCACAACTCCCGTTATCCACGGAGTAACATTAAAGGTGCTTTTAAGTGCTATGGCAATTGAATTTGACTGTGTTGCATTTCCCGTACCTAAGCACGCCAGCATAGCAAATATCGCAAACATCACTGCCAGCCATTTAAGTTTAAGTCCGTTTTGTATGTAATACATGGGACCGCCCACATATCTTCCCACTGCATTTTTTTCACGGTAGTGAAGTGAAAGAACAATTTCCGAATATTTTGTAACCATACCCAAAAGCGCGCTCATCCACATCCAGAAGATTGCACCCGGACCACCTGCACCGATTGCCGTAGCAATACCTGCGATGCTTCCCGTTCCGATTGTCCCCGCCATCGCCGTGGCAACAGCCTGAAACGGAGATACTCCCGACACATCCTTTTTATGCTGTTTTCCTGAAAACACACTTCCTATGGTGTTTTTCATTATATAGCTGAATTTACTAAATTGAAGAAAACGTGTTTTAATTGTTAAAAACAACCCCACGCAAATAATGAGTGCCAGCATAAAAGGCCCCCATACCACGCCATTTACCGCACTGTTGACTTTACTTATTATCTCCATAGAAACCACTCCTTATGCCTATTCTTTATCGGGAAGAATACATATCTCGCATTTATTTACGGAAAGAACAACAGATGTCCTTGTCATGGATACACCGTTAATGCTTTTAATGTAGTTTAATATTTCCTCCAGACCCTTGCCTGTCCTGGTAACTATTTTTAATATAAAATCAAAATCACCTGCAACATAATAGCATTCTGCTACGGAGGAATTCTCATTAATCTGCTTTACAAAATTCTCATAATACTTGGGATGCTCCAACCCCACATACATAAAGGCAAAGAGATTTCTGCCCAAAGCCTCCTGATTAATTATAGTCGTGTATTTTTCTATAATTCCTGAATTTTCAAGCTTTTTTATACGCTCGATTACCGCCGAAGTGGACAAATTGATTTTTGCACCGATATTTGTTGCATTTTCTCTTGAATTTTCTTTCAAACAAGAAAGTATCTGATAGTCCAGCATATCCATTTTTATTCCCCCTCAAAATTCTACCGAGAAATTATTAACTAAATTATACGTAAATTATACGAAAAATGTCAAAAAAAGTAAAGATGTCAAAGGCATATCCGTTGTTTTTAAGCAAAAAAGTTTTTACACTGAAAATTTTTCCTCAATTCTTTTATTTTTAAAGAAAAACAGAAAGATTTTCGGCGTAAACCTTAATCTTTCTGTTTAATTCTTGAGTTTTTTCAAAAAAGCAATAGTTTTTACTTCTTTTCGATTTTACCTCTTACTATCTTCTGGGATGCATTTTTGGGGAATTCCGTGTCACGCATTACAATCTTTGATATCTGCTTGTAAGAGGGAAGCTCCGAAAGGACTCTGCATATATCTGCATTCACATCCGCATCACCCATAAGCTCGGGGTCGGGATAAACCTCCGCACAAAGGATAAGCTTTCCTTCGTCGGTAGAATCATATACAACTGCATCCTTAACATAAGGAAGGGTGTAAATATACTTTTCAATTTCTTCGGGATAGATGTTTTTACCATTGTCAAGAACAATGATATTTTTCTTTCTTCCTGTAATGACAATCTGTTCTTTTTTATTTATATACCCAAAGTCACCCGTGTGGAACCAGCCGTCTACAATAACCTCTGCTGTCTGCTCGGGCTTCTTGTAGTACCCCATCATTACAGTATCACCTTTAACGCATACTTCACCGATGCCGTCACTATCTACATCATCAATTTTAACATCTATACAAGGAATTTTATATCCAACGGTACGATAGTCGCTGTCTTTGGGGCTGTTTACGCTTACAAGAGGCGAACACTCCGTAATTCCGTAGCCGTTAAGAATCATAATTCCGATTGAATCAAAGAAATATGCCGTGTCAATGGGGATAGGTGCTCCTCCGCACACAACCTCCAAAAGCTCGCCGCCAAGACCTTCGTGCACAGATTTGAACAGCTTTCTTCTAAGGTCAATACCCACCTTGCGAAGTGCATTACTGATTTTCATCATTCTGAGCATAAGCTTGAGCTTTCCTTGCTTTTCTGCATTTTTAAGCACATTTTTATGAAGTGCAAGGGCAACCGCAGGAACAACAAGCATATAATCGGGCTTATAGATATTAAGATTCTTCGCAATCATACGCAGGCTTTCGTTAATGCAGAGAGTGGCTCTGTGATGAGCGCCAACCAGAATTCCGCAAACAGCTTCATATGTATGATGATAAGGAAGAATTGAAAGACACTTTGTATAAATTGTAGCGGTACGAAGTCCGTTGTAAACAAGACCAACAAGGTTTTTCTCGGAAAGCATAACACCCTTGGAAAGACCTGTCGTACCCGATGTGTACACCAACATCTTCATAGCATCAAGGTCATTCTTCATGTCTATGTAGCAGGTATTTCCTTCTTTATAAAGCTTTCTTCCCTTTTCAAGGAGAAGCTTAAAGGAAAGGAATTCGCCGTCATCTTCCTCACGGTCAAAGCCAATGAAATATTTTACCTTTGAAAGAACCTCACGGTTTTCACGCAGGCTTTCTTCGAATTTTCCCTGATAGAAAATTACTTCACTGTCACTGTCTGTCATTACATGGAGATAGTCCTGCAAAGGAAGCTCCTTATCGATACCTACAAATACGTTGTCGGAAAGAAGCACCGTTATATATGTGTTAATCCACATATAACTGTTTTCACCGATACATGCAACATGCTTTTTACTGATTCCCATATCGGCAATAGCGGTTCCCAGAGAATAGAAATCCTCATATGCCTCGGCATATGTCTTCTGACAAATTTCCTTTGCTTTGTTTTTAAACATATACGCCGCTTTTTCGCCTGATTCGTTTTTTGCAAGCTCCCACATCTCTCTAAGAGTTGAGAAAGGCTGCACATCATAATACTTAATAGCCATAATTTTACCCACCTTTATATTATTTTAATCCTTCTTTACTGATTATCTTCAGATTGTGTGATATGGTCTCAAGAGCAGTATAGAAATTTTCCCTTTGCTTCTCGCTAAGACCTTCCCCGCCCTTTTCCACGGCGAGCTTCACCCTCTCGCGAATTGCCCTCGTAGTGCTATAGCCCTCGTCGGTTAGTATGATTTTAGCACGATAACCGTTTACGGTGACATTTTCACGCACTATAAATCCTTTTTCTTCCAAGGCTTTTATTGCACGGGAAACCTCTGCCTTATCACGGTTGCACATTTCAGAGAGATTTGCCGAGGTAAGCCCTTCGGGATGCTTGTAAAGCGCTATAAGAAAAATAACATATGTTCCCTTCAGTCCAAAAGGCTTTAATTCATCGGAGGCAATCTTATTCCAGCTTGAAGTAATTTCGGACAATCCCAATGTGAAAATCTCAAATCGTCCAACCATTGCGTCATTCTCCTATAATAAACTTGTTGATGAATCAACAAGTTTATTATAATCCCAAGATGTTGATTTGTCAACAAGTTTATGTAAATTTAAGCAATATTTTCCGAATTTTAATTTGCAAATGCAAAAATGTGAAAATTGCGAATAATCTCAACGATAATATTCAATAATTTTCCCCGTACTGAGATTTACAATTCTGCCGTTTCGTGCATATGTTGTGAAGCAATAAGGCGTTCCTTGTGGAGATATATACAACTCCCCGTCTATATAAGGATAAACCTTTTCAAAGGCTCCGCTTTCAAGGTCAATTGTATAAAATCCGCTGTTAACGGTGCTTATAGGTGCACCTATTGTGGATGAAGTGCCCTGATCATTTTGTGCATCGTACCATATTGCTTTTACATAAAGCTTATTGCCCGAAACTCCTATTGCCTGAATCGAATTAATTATATCGGAATATTTATCCGCGAGGCTTACAAATTTATCATTTTCGGGGTTGTAATGGTAAATATCCGAAAAGCTGTTGGACCATCTTCCCGCATTATAGGGCGAATATCCGCTTGAGCATATATAATATCCTCCGCACTTATCGGCAAATATACCGCTGAAATTATTTTTATCGTCCCAGGGAAGTGGACGCACTCCCTTTTCATCCTTTACGAGTACATATTCACTGTGAGGGGTATACGGTGCAGGTATATTGGCAGTGTACACACAGAGATAAATGATCGAGCCTTTGTCCGTTTTATATTCCACGGCAGTTGGGTCTATTTTCTCCGATTCTTTTATTGTTAATAGCAAATCGTCACCACAGTATATGCTTTTATCACTGACTGTAAGCGAAAGCTCCGTTCCATCAAGTCTGTTATAGCTTCTGTCGTTTTCATCTTTCGGGATATGATCCCTGTAATCTGCGAGGAAGCTTATCGTTTCCTCATTAGTATCAAAAAGATACTTCTTCCAGTAGGAATCAATGAGAGTTCCTCCCACAACCTCACCGTTTTCGTCAAGATGCGGGTCATAAATTGAAACCTTATCCCACAAAATCATATTATCGCCCTCGGTGCTGTAGGGATAGGCAAGGTCAGAAATTTCACCCGGTTTAAGAGAAAAAGAATAATCCTCCTCAGACCACTCTATATCAAAATTCAATTCCTCATAAGCAAAACGCCATGTCATTGGAAAATATGTCACACCGCGGAAATTAAGAAGCGGGTATTCCTCCTTGGAATTATCAATGCTGATTCCATTAAGATAAATGGGGTATGTGGGTATTTCAGCCTGATAATCCTTGTTGTAATAATTTCTTTTATTTTCTCCGTACGGTTTCATTTCACGACCGTATGAATCCTGAAAATGCTTTGCAATAAAAAGACCTTTTTCAGAATCAAAGCCACTGCATAGCCCAAGAGCCGCACATAAATCATAGGTCATGGGAAAATATGTGATATCCTTGTACGTAATGAGCGGAAACTCCACATTGGCGTTATCCACAACCTGCTCGAGAATAGTGGTCTTGAAAGGAGCGATGTTCACTTTTGCGGTTGTGCCTTTCGCCATTACCGGGAAGGCGCAAATGCCTATGCACATTACTATAGTGATTATTGCTGCTGTCAGTTTTTTCATATCTGCAACACCCTTTCTTATTTTCTGATTTCAGTATATCATAAAAAATCAGGGATGTAAATGTGTTTTGACACGAAATTCAATTCAGCTAATGTTTGGCGACAAGAGCCTTTATAAATTGCTATTATCCTATAAACATTTGCGTCCAGTAATTTCCGCTTGCAACATACCCAACACCTATTTTTTTATATGAAGCATTTAATATATTGGCACGGTGTCCTGAAGAATTCATCCATGCATTCACAACCGCCTGCGGTGTTTTCTGTCCTTTGGCAATGTTTTCTGCCGCACTTCTATATGATATACCAAAATTTTTTATCATATTAAACGGACTGCCATAAACCGGGCTGGTGTGTGAAAAATAGTTATTATCTTTCATGTCCTGCGACTTATATCTTGCCACACGGCTTAGCTGCCAATCTGCTGTAAGGGGATTTAATCCGTTTTTCACCCTGATTTCATTTACAAGTCTGATAACCTCATTTTCATAGTTTAAAACTGTTGTATCAGTCTTGGGAATATTCAAAACCTGTCCGGGATAAATGAGATCAGGATTTGCAATATGTAGATTTGCGCTTTTTATCTCGCTCAGTCCCACCTCGTGTTTGACTGCAATTTTCCACATGCTGTCACCCTTTACCACCGTGTAGCTTTGTGATGATTGAGCATAACTTGGAAATACTGCGGTTATTTGAAATACCGCTATCAGAAAAATTAAGATTTTTTTCATTTTAACACCTCCTAATGAAATTACTATATCACTATAACATATAGAGGTGTGTGTTTTCAAATGTAATATGTGGAACTGGTGGGTAACTTGTTAACCAAAAACAGTGTACCTTTTGGTACACTGTTTTTGGTTGTGTCGCAACAAGCGGAGATAGCGTTTATTTCGCTATGTTTCTTAACAGAAAATTCCGCCATACTCATTATAAACCGTTTTGGTTTATTTGTCAATATTCCATTTTGGTTTATATTATAATTTTATTGGGGTGATAATATGTATAAAAGAATTAAAGAATTGCGAGAAGACAATGATTTGTTACAAAAACATTTAGCAGAATACCTACATTGCTCTCAAGTAGCTTATTCCAGATACGAACTTGGAAGCAGAGATATTCCAACACAAGTCTTAATTGCCTTGGCGAAATTCTATAATACAACAACCGACTATATCCTTGGTCTTACAGATAAAATAAATCGTTAGGAATATTCATTTTTGGGAACGTGGCACTTTCTGTTACACTAACCTTTGTACCAATACCTACAACCTATCCAAATGCATGTTGAGAACGTACATTTTTTGGCTCGTTTTTTACGTGCAGTTTGGGGCTTGAATCAACGAAATAGTACAGACTTCGTTACTTTTTTCAAACCTTCACAATATGCAGACGACACCTTGTAGCAGCACAGTTTGTGCGTGGCGGATAAACCGCCATCTGCAAACTGTGGCTACTGCGTTTCTTAGCAGTGCTCTTTTTCTTCCACCGGAAGCGAGCACTGCTAAGACTACCAACTTCGCCACGCTCAGTTGGCACAGCGTGTGGCTGTTAACCCTTTGGAGTTGGTGCGGACACGCAAGGAAATGCAAAAAAATAAAGACCACATTTTATGTGGTCTTTATTTTTTTGGCTCCCCCTGTTGGGCTCGAACCAACGACAACGCGGTTAACAGCCGCGTGCTCTGCCAACTGAGCTAAGGAGGAATATCTATCACAAAGACCGAAGTCTTTGTGATGATAGTTCCGGCGACGACCTACTTTCCCGGGCAGCTTCCCGCCAAGTATCATCAGCACTGCAGAGCTTAACTACCGTGTTCGGAATGGGAACGGGTGTGACCTCTGCGTCATAGTCACCGAATATTTAGTTGAGGTATAATACC
>JAZTXM010000004.1:0-54693 GCA_045636425.1 Clostridia bacterium
TATGTTTTGTTTGTTTGTGGTGAATTAACTATAACACAAAGAAGTTCCACTTGCTATTATTTTTTTACCGATATGTTTTTGTACGAGGTTTCCTCGTATGAAAATATATCGGAATGTAACACATCTATTGTAAACCTACAGCTCATTGGGTAAAATCTGACAAAAAAAGATTGTATTTCCTTTATTGATATGATATAATCTCCTTTATAGTATTGATTAAAAGAAGGGGACTAATGTGAAAAACGTTAATCTTGCCAACTCTATAACGTGTGTGCGAATCTTAGGAACATTTCTGATGATGTTTGCAGAGCCTTTTACGACGCAGTTTTTCATCATCTATACCATTGCTGGGGTAAGTGATGTTTTAGACGGATTTGTTGCCCGTATTACAAATACTGTCAGCAATTTCGGAGCACGTCTTGACAGTGCTTCCGATTTGTTCTTCTATTTCGTTATGGCGATTAAATGTATGCCTGCCATGATTGAGATATTGCCTTATCAAATATGGTATGCAACGGTGGCAGTGGTTTTAATAAGGATAATTTCCTACATGCTTGTAGCAGTTAAATTTCATCGCTTTTCGTCACTACATACCAAGCTTAATAAAATCACGGGATTTGCAATATTTTTAATCCCTTATATGTTGAAACGCCGCTATGGAGTGGCTTATTGTATAACAGCCTGCTCAATTTCGGCAATTTCATCCTTGCATGAGATGCTTGTTCATATGTTAAGCAGTGAGTATAAAGGAAAGTAAACTATGTTTTTCATGATGGGAATATATGACCGTATAAAAGAAATCCCACATAAAGGGGAAATGGATGTTTGTCCGTCTTGCGGAAGATATTGCAACTATAAAAAGTACGTCAAGTACACTTGCTTAAGCCTGTTTTTCATACCCGTACTTAAATGGGGAAAGCAGTATTATGCAGAAAGTACTTGTTGCGGTTACAGAAAAGAGCTTTGAGATTTTTCTCAAAGCTCTTTTATTAGCCGACGGAGAAACGAACCCCACACGGTTTTAAGAGGTGAATTTTCCCCAATAGTGCGTTAAAATCCTTGAAAATACGAAAGTATTATCTGCGTATTTTGCCTTCTCTTGAGAAAAATTCATCCTCTTAAAACTTCTGTGAACCCTGACGTAGGAAAATTTTCATAAGACGGATGCGGAAAGCCTTAGATGGGCTGTCGCCCTTCAAGACGGACAAATTCGTATTATGGGAATTTAACAAGTCAGGGCGTATGGGGTTAGCTTCTCCGTCGGCTGATGTATTCTCCCGGAAGTTCTTTGATAGTTGCATTTCCTCCTGAAATATCCGCCACTGTTTTTAAAAATGCACCTTCCATTTCGGGCTTTACACCGACGGTAAGGCAGACGTCATTTTCAAAAACGCAGTCCTTAAGAATGTACCCCTCGGTATTTATTGCATATTCCAGCTTTCCGTATGTAGAATAGTCACAACGGATAAGGTAGAGCTTGCAATAAATTTTTTCTATTCTTATTGCCGCATCAATACCCAGCTTTGCACTTTTCCCGTATGCACGGACGAGCCCGCCTGCTCCAAGAAGTACTCCGCCGAAGTACCTTGTCACAACTACAGCCACATCGGTAAGCCCCTCTTTTTTTATAACCTCCAGTACGGGAACTCCTGCCGTGCCGGCAGGCTCGCCGTCATCGCTGTATCGCATAATGTTGTCCTCTCTTACCACATAGGCATATACATTGTGCGTTGCCTGGCGGTGCATGCTGCGGATTTCGTTTATAAAGGAAATTGCCTCCTCTTGATTTTTAACCGGTCGGCAATATCCTATAAAACGACTCTTTTTTTCAATCATTTCAGCTTCTGCATCATTTAGTACTGTTTTGTAATCTTCCATATGCTTACTCCGCTATATAATTTCTTAATCTTGCATAAAGTGCCTCATCTGCCATAAGCCTGATTTTAGTACCGTTTTCTTCATAGCTTTCTTCTAAAATTACTTCTCCGTCATGAAGCATTGAGGAGATTCTGCTTTCAGAGTAGGGAATCAGCACCTCGATTTCCTTTTTCTTTCCGGGAAGAGCGTCGTGAAGAAGCTCGATGAGGTCATCCATACCCTCTCCGCTTTTGGCACTGACACAAATATAGTCAGTATAATTTCCCTCAGGTCTTGGGGAAAGGGGAGGTGCAACATCACATTTATTAAATACTGCAATAATCCTCTTTGCTCTGCACCCAAGGGCTTGAATTAAGTCATCAACCACACGCATCTGCGTATGCATTTCGGGGTTTGACGAGTCAACCACATGAATCAGCACATCGGCAAGGACAGCCTCATCAAGAGTGGATTTGAATGCCTCAATCAAGTGATGGGGAAGCTTTCTGATAAAGCCGACAGTATCAACTATTACGGCGTTTCTTCCATCGGGAAGTGACAGCTTACGCATAGTGGGGTCAAGAGTTGCAAAAAGCATATCCTTTGCCAGAACCTCGGAATCGGTAAAGTAATTGAGAATTGTGCTTTTTCCTGCATTGGTATATCCCACAAGTGCCGCTACAACTACGTTATCCTTCTCTCTGCGGCTTCTCTGTAAATCCCTGTGTGCCTGGATTTCCCGAAGTTCAGCTTCCAGGGAGATTATCCTCCTGTGGATATGGCGTCTGTCACTCTCCAGCTTCGTTTCACCGGGACCTCTTGTTCCTATACCGCCGCCAAGCCTTGAAAGCTCCGTTCCCATGCCCGAAAGGCGTGGAAGCGAATATTTAAGCTGTGCCAGCTCTACCTGAATTTTACCCTCTTTTGAGATGGCACGCTGAGCAAAAATATCTAAAATAAGTGTGCTTCTGTCAATGGTGCGTACGTGGGTATAATTTTCAATATTACGAATCTGGCTTCCCGTCAATTCATCATCAAAAATTAAAAGCGTTGCACCTAAGGACTGTGCCGCAAGCCTAAGCTCCTCCATTTTGCCCTCTCCGAAATAGGTAGAATTTTCGGGATGCTCCTTATTCTGAATCATTTCACCCACAACCTCTGCCTGTGCGGTGTAGGCAAGCTCCCTAAGCTCCGCCATGGATTCTTCGGTGGTATCATCGAGCGTGTTGCGTGCTCCTGTATGAACGCCGCAAAGTATTACTTTTTCAATTTCTTTTTCAGTTTCGTGCATAATCGTCTCCCAAAATGTATATAAAAATTTCGTATGCTAATAACTAATAATATTATTAATCAAAGGCGGTGCAATATGCGAAAAATTATATGTCTTGCAGTGACATTTATTGCCTGTTTGGTTTTAAAGACAGGCTCTTTATGGTTATGGTTTACACCTGTTTTTTTGGCAATGCTGGCATTTGATGTTCCCGAAAGTGCATGGTGGGAAATCCCGCTTGCCGTGCTTTTTTGCAGTGTAATCCATATAGGCTTTAAGGATAATATTACCACTATTATGCGTGTGATGATTGTATTGTCATCGGCACTTATAGCATATCAGAATCCAAACAGGCTTTCCGTGTTCTTTCTTGTGGCGATAGCGGCAATATATTTTGACAATATTTATGCCTTTGCCTCGGTGTGGGCAATGCAGTGGTGTGCCATAAGAGCGTTTTTTGTTCAAAGAATACCTCTTTCTGAGGGCTGAACCTTTGATAGCTATTTTATCACAAAGTAAAAAGAATTTCAAGAATATAATTCTTTCTCAATAAAACTGTTGAATTTTGTTTAATTATAGGATATAATTATTATATATTATCGAAAGGCAGTTTTTACTATGGAAGAGAAAAAAACTACAACAGTTGTTAAAATAAACGGTGCGGAGTACAGAATTTGCTGTGAGGCAGACGAGGAATATGTTCGTCACGTAGCATATCATGTGGATAAAAAAATGCGTGATTTGATAAGCCGTGATAAGCGTCTTTCCACCTCAATGGCGGCAGTGCTTACGGCAGTAAATATTGCTGACGAATATATGCAGGCACAGGACGATAATGAAAAACTGCGTGCTCAACTCCTTAAATATGCCGAGGAGGCGGGCACAAGCAAGCTTGCACTTGACAAGCTTAATGCAGAGCTTTCACGCCTGCGTGCTGAGAACCAGTCTCTTAAAATGAATGTGGTCAAGCTTGAAACAGAGCTGAAGAACAGGCGATAAAATGAATAAGAATTTATCTACTGAGCTTCTTGCACCTGCGGGAAAATGGGATGCACTCGTTGCCGCCGTGCAAAACGGTGCCGACGCTGTGTATCTGGGAGAAAAATCCTTCAGTGCAAGAAAAAATGCATCTAACTTCACATGGGAAGAAATTGAAAACGCAGTCCGCTACTGCCATGTACGCGGAGTGCGTGTTTTGCTTGCACTGAATACTCTTGTGTCAGATAAAGAGCTTTCAGATTTTGAATTTTCCGTACAAAAAGCCGCTAAGACAGGCGTAGATGCGATTATTGTGCAGGATTTGGGCTGCATGAGGATTGCAAGGACAGTGTGTCCCGATTTGCCCATACATGCCAGCACACAGCTAACAGCGTGTAATAAATACGATGTAGAAGCTCTCCAAAATATGGGCTTTTGCCGAGTTGTTCTTTCGCGTGAGCTTTCGGAAAAAGAAATTCGCCGTATTTACGATGCAACAAATGCCGAGCTTGAAGCTTTTGCACACGGGGCACTTTGTATCAGTTTTTCGGGAAAATGCCTGATGTCCTCTTTTATCGGAGGAAGAAGCGGAAACCGCGGTATGTGTGCCCAGCCCTGCAGGCAGATGTATTCATGCAAAAATAAAAAAGGCTATCTTTTAAGCCCCAGAGATTTATGCCTTGCAGATGACCTGTGCAGGATGCAGGATGCAGGAGTAGTCAGCTTTAAAATCGAGGGCAGAATGAAAAGCCCCGAATATGTAGCATCGGTAACAAATGTCTACAGAAAATACCTTGACTCATTTTCGCCCCTTAGCCGTGAGGATGAGGAAAGGCTTGAAAAGGTTTTCGTTCGGGGGGACGGCTTTACTAAAGCATACTTTGCAGAAAAAAACACCCCCGAAATTATGAATTATTCCATAAGTAACGATAATCTGTCCTCCCGTGCGGATGAATCCGTGCTAAAGGAGGCACGTGCTTCTTTCAGGGAGGGGACAGAAAATAAAAAGATTAGCGTAGATGCAGTGCTCAGCATAAAATATAATGCCCCCTCAACGCTTACCCTCACCGACGGAAAATACAGCGTCAGTGTAAATGGTGCAGTGGGAGAAAAAGCAATCAATGCCCCGTTGTCTAAGGAGCGTGCGCAGTCCCAAATCGGAAAAATGGGGCAAACCCCATTTGTACTTAACCTCTTTAGCTTTGATGCAGATGATAATATAACCCTACCCGTGTCAGAGCTTAATTCCCTCAGGCGGGAAGCCTGTGAGCTTCTTATAAAAAAACGCGGAGAAATTATCAAAAAGGATATATATCCTTTTGAGTATCCGAAGGCGAGAAACAAGGAGAAAGTTAAACCCGCCCTTGTTGTACAAATCAGAACAAAGGAGCAGTTTGCCTCCGCAAGTAAGGCAGACCGAGTATTAATTCCCCTTTCAATGTGGAATGAAATCACCCCCGATGAAAGGTGCTGTGTGCTTTTGCCACAGGTGGTTTGTGACGATGAGAAAACTACCGCACAGCTTTCAAAAATACCCAATAAATACGGAGTGTATGCATCGACTCCCGGTATGATTATGCTTGCGAAAAAGCAGGGGAGGAAAGCCTATGCCGACTGGAGCTGCAATATATATAACAGCGTAAGTGCCAATGTTTTTAGCCAAATGTGTGACGGTATTACCCTCTCTGCGGAGCTTTCATTAGGCGACATAGGGGAAATAGCTTCGAAAACAAATATCCCCTGTGAAATACTCTGCCACGGTTATCAGACCGTTATGACAAGCAGAGCGTGCCTTATCCGAGGTGTAACGGGAAAGTGTGACTGTAATTCACCCATAAGGATAAAAGATAAAACAGGTGCAGAATTTACAATTTTAGGAGATAAGGACACTCATCTTAACACAGTGCTTAATTCCCGCCCCACCTTTATGGCTGATAAAATGAAAGACGTGTATAAAACAAGTGTAGAGGGAATTCGTCTTGTCTTTACCACGGAAAGTGGGGAAGAAACCTCAGAAACAATAGATATGTACAAAGGAAAAAAACCTGTAATAAAACCCCCACTTTTCACAAGGGGATATTTATATCATTAAAACACGGAAAGGATGTATATTACCATGAAACAAATTTTAAAATCCCTCACAGCGGCAGTAGTCACACTGACACTCATATTTTCGCTTACGGGATGCGGCAGTAAGAAAGTTCCCAAAAAGGAAATTGATTATGACCGCATGATAGAAAGCTTTGTCCCCGATTCATTCAATACCAAGTCTCTTGCAGTAGGCGAAGTGGACGGACCTCAGGCGCGTATATGGCTCGAGAGCGGAATGGGAACGGTGTATACAAGTAATGACAAAGTGGTTACAGTGTCCGATTTGGGTAAGGTTACGGCTGTGGGTACAGGCAGTGCCTATGTGGTAATCACGGGCATGGGCGGTATGTTTGATGTTTACCGTTACGACGTATATTAATGGGAGACAGAGATGAGTATTTTAAACGCAGAAAATATAACCCACTCCTTTGGAGGCAGGCAGATATTGGAGGATGCCAGTTTTAGACTGCTGAAAGGCGAGCACATAGGATTAATCGGTGCAAACGGAGAGGGTAAATCCACATTCCTGAAAATCATCACAGGAGAGTTTCAGCCCGAAAACGGCAAGGTGGAGTGGTGCAGACATATTACATACGGTTATCTTGACCAATATTCCACTCTTGAAAAAGGGAAAACAATCCGCGATGTGCTGAGGGATGCCTTTTCCCACCTTTCGGATTTGGAAAAGGAAATGCTTGCCATATATGAAAAAATGGCAGAAGCAGACGAGGCAGAGCTTAGTGACATGATGGAAAATGTAGGCGAAATGCAGGAAATCCTTGATTCCTCGGGCTACTATACCATTGACACGAAAATATCCGAGTACGCCAATGGTCTCGGACTTTCCGAAATAGGGCTTGACCGCGATGTAACCGAGCTTAGCGGAGGGCAGAGGGCAAAGGTGCTTCTTGCCAAGGTGCTTTTGGAAAACCCCATGATTCTCATTTTGGACGAGCCTACAAACTTCCTTGATGAAAATCATATTAACTGGCTTACAAACTTTTTGCAGAATTACGAAAATGCGTTTATTCTCGTATCCCACGACATGCCGTTTTTAACAAAGGTTACGAATGTTATATACCATCTTGAAAACGCGGTGCTGACAAGGTATAAAGGTACATATGAGGACTTTTTGAGAATGTATGACCTTAAAAAACAGCAGATAGAGCAGGCGTATAAAAAACAGCAGAAGAAAATTGCCGACCTTGAAGATTTTGTAGCCAGAAATAAGGCGCGTGCCGCTACGGCAACTCTTGCCCGTTCAAGGCAAAAGGAGCTTGACAAAATGGAGAGAATCAGCATTGCTCCCGAAAAGGTTAAGCCCACCTTCTGCTTTCAGACCGACCGCACACCCGGCAGAGTTGTAATCTCGGCAAAGGATATGGTAATCGGATATGATTCTCCCCTTACAAGAAAAATTGATATTGTAATCGAAAGAAATAAAAAAATTGCAATTAAAGGCGTGAACGGTCTGGGAAAATCCACACTCCTCAAGACGCTTTTAAAAATCATTCCTCCCATTGAGGGCGAAATAGAGCACGACCAGTTCATTAATGTGGGCTATTTTGAGCAGGAGGAGAGTGCCTCTGACAAAACTGCATTGCAGGAGTTTTGGGATGAATTTCCCTCCCTTACCAATGCAGAGGCGAGGGCAGCCCTTGCAAAGTGCGGACTTACCACAGAGCATATCACTTCACAGATGAAAGTTCTTTCGGGCGGTGAAAATGCCAAGGTGCGGCTCTGTAAGATTATGCAAAGCCCCTCAAATATTCTTGTGCTGGACGAGCCTACCAATCATCTTGATGTCATGGCTAAAGAGGAGCTTGCCCGTGCAATAAAAGAGTTTAAAGGCACAGTGCTTCTTGTCTGCCACGAAAGTGAGTTTTACAGCGGTGTTGTGGACGAGGTATGGGACGTATCTGATTGGAGTACAAAAATAGTATAAGAAAAATTAATTTAAATAAAATAAAGAGAGGGTTATTAAAATGAAAAAAAGAATTTTATCACTTATTCTTGTGCTGGCACTTGGCTTGTGCCTGTGTGCCTGTGGAGACGATGACAAAATTATGCTTCCAACGCCCGAGCAGGCAATCAATCAGGCAAAAGGTACGATTAATACCTTATCCGATCAGGCTGATGCAAGGGATCTGCGAAGAACACAGTTGATTGAGCAAAACAAAGTAAAAATAATGGGGGGAGTTACTTTTTCATTACCCAGAGCAGACATTAAGCTGAAGGCATATTCTGTAATCCCCTGGGAGTCCTTGGGACAGGCACAAAAGCAGATATACTTCCTCTACGATTTCATTAATACGGATGAAGATGACAGAGCTCCTTCGAGTGTGCAGGTCGTAGCGTATCAGAATGGTGTCAGACTGGATGGTGCAATATATTTTGACGACAACTCTACAACACTGATTAAAAACGGAGTATCAATCAGTGTAGCATCTGCCTTTGTTTTGAACAATCTTGAAAGTGACGTGCAGGTTAAGTTTATAAACTCTGGCGAGGAAAGCGAAGAATATAATATTACACTTAATTAAGCAGACAAAGAAAGAACCCAATCCCTCGGATTGGGTTCTTTACTTTTTTTACCGTATAGGAATTTGCGTAATTTAATCGCGAGCAACATCTATCAATTATGAATTTAGTCAGAACGCGACATGGGTGAAGCGGCACGCTTCTTATTTATAATTTTTAACCAATTCTTTATATTGTTTGTTATATTTCATCTTATATCCTAAAATAAGATCAGGTGAGAATTTTTCTCTGTTTTGTTCAACAAGCTCTTTAGCAAGCTTCTTTGAAATATTCAGAGAAAACTTTTTGCCGTGTGCTGTACAGAAAATCATGTTTTTATTTGTGGTTGTAGCACCGGTGCCGGTATCATGGGTAGTGGTTTTTCTTAAATAAATCCAAAGAATTTCATTATAGGAAAATACGCAAAATGGACTTGAAACCGAAAAGAATTTGTCTCCGCAGATAACTTTTCTCATTTTGCCAATGGTTTGACCTTTATCTAAATCATCCGCAACTTCATCAATTGTAATCCCCGAATCTTCAAGGATTTTAACGCATTTTAAAATATTTCGTCTGAATCCGAAATATACAACAACGCTAACAATTAACAAAAGTCCTGACGCGCCAAGTAAAGCGGTTGTGAGATTAGACTCTATCGCAGCATTAAGTAAAAAAGAGACAAGCAGAAAAAGCACTGATAGAATTGTTATGCGTTTCCAAATGTTTGCTAACTTTACCTTAGACTCAATTTTTTTCTTCATAAAAGCACCCCTTAAGAATAAATTAAGCACATTATATCATATATTTGGTGAAAATGTCAATAAATGGCAGTTAAAAATTCTGGGCACAGTTTGAAGTACATTTTTTGTCAACGTTCCCATATCATTTTTCAGGGCAGTATTTTTCCTTTTCTTCAACTCTAACAGTCTTATATTGAGGATTGGTTATCAAAAGTCCCTCCGTAGTATCTATTATGAATACTTCGTCGTTATGATTCAAGTGGTAGAAATCCCTGTATTCCTTTGGGATTACTATTCTTCCGAGGTTGTCGACCTTCCTCATCATTCCCACTCTCTCTGCTTTCATGATTTTCCCTCCGTAAAATAATTTAGAGGGCTACATATTATAATTAAAAAATGCGTAGCCCCAAAGAGACTACGCATGAAAAACATACGAGTCCCTGTCGCCAAACAGAATTCATGTTCCTAACAAAACGGTACATAAATAGAACCCGCATGTTTTTACCAAAATGGTAAAAACATACCGTTTCGTAAGAACACAATTATTGAATTCTATTTGGCAAGTATAAGTATACCATTCAATGAGGGCAAATGCAATATTTTTTATTCTTTTCGACAAAAAAAGCTAAAAAGTGACGGATTCACAGTTGACACAGTCTGACGTTAAAATGCGAGAGTTCAATTAGCTATAGTTAGTTGAACTCTCGCATTATTAATTATTAAAGGGTACTTTAAAATATTCCAAATACTTTTTAAACTTATCTTGTGCCGACAGACAAGTATCAAGCAAATAACCTTTTTCATTATTCCATTCGGAAAGTCCTCGGTAATAGAACATTTTAAGAGTATCATCAATAATAAAGGGGACTATGTTGTTTTTAAGACATTCCTTAAACATAATAAGTCTGCCGACACGACCGTTACCGTCTTGAAACGGATGCAATGCTTCAAACTGGTAATGAAACTCTATAATTTCTTCCAAAGTATGCTCGTTTTTTTGATTATATGCTTTTAGCAGTTCTTTTATTTTTTGTGCTACGGTTTCAGGAGTTGCAGTTTCCTTTCCGCCAACTTCATTGGGGAGCTTTTTATAATCACCAACATTAAACCAATCTTTTCTTGAATCTGATGTGCCGGATTTTAAAGTGAAGTGCAGTTCCTTTATAAACTTTTCTGTGAGCTTATAGGTTGCACTATCAATTATCATATCAATGCATTTGAAATGGTTTGCCGTTTCTATAATATCATCAACATTGAGTGCATCATTTTCTGCTCCGATAGTATTTGTTTCAAAAATATACCTTGTCTGGTCATGGGTTAATTTACTGCCCTCAATATGATTTGAATTATAGGTAAGCTCTATTTGAATTTTATGATAAATACCACCTTTAGTAGCAGACTTTTTCTCTGCTCTAAGTCTTTCAAGAAGATTTTGCGGTTCGATTGACTTTTTATTAATCCTATCAGGCTTATTTGCATTTTCAGGAATGTTCCAGGTTTTCCCGGTCAAAAATGCTCCCGGTATTTTATTTTGAGCACAGTAATTGCGTACTGTGCGTTCTGAGATATTCCATTTTTGAGCAATTTGCGATACAGATAAATAATTCATAAAAGCCCTCCTATCAGATAGTATTAGTATATCACATTAACGGCAAAAAAGTCAATATTTTAAAGAATGTTATTCTTGGTAATTTGCCGATAACGGAAAGTTATTGCTGTTTAAGTAAAATGAAAAAGCACAGTGAAAAATCACTGTGCTTTTTGCTCCGTATGATTGTGCATACGGCTGGCGGAGAAGGAGGGATTCGAACCCTCGCGCCGGTTTCCCGACCTACGCCCTTAGCAGGGGCGCCTCTTCGACCTGCTTGAGTACTTCTCCATATGCAGTAAAGCTACCTTCAAGGAACACAATCCTTGCATATTATAAAAATGGCGGAGAGGGTGGGATTCGAACCCACGCGCCCTTTCGGACAAACGGTTTTCAAGACCGCCTCGTTATGACCACTTCGATACCTCTCCAATCAAATCCGACTATGATAGTATACCAAAGTAAGGTGGAATTGTCAATAACTTTTTGTTAAAAAATTTAAAATTCACACCAATTTCTTTAGTGCATCCTCGGCTGCTCTTTGTTGAGCCTCTTTTTTACTGTAGGCACTGCCTTTTCCTAAAATTTTTCCGTTAGCAACAACCTGCATTTCAAAAAGACAATGATGGATGGGTCCATCCGAGGAAGTTATTTCATAAACGATGCTGCAAGCACCTTTTTCCTGAAGCTTTTCTTGAAGCTTTGTTTTGTAATCGATTACTTGTCCGCTTTTTGCCGCTACCTCAATCCTGTCTTTATAAAGGGAATAGAGGTATTCCCTGGTATTGTCAATTCCTGCGTCAAGATACATTGCCGCGATATGTGCTTCAAACATGTCCGCAAGAATGGAGGGCCTCATTCGGTCACCGCAAAGCTCGGCACCGTTACCCAGAAGCATACATTCACCGATGCCTAACTGCGAAGCAAGCTCGGAAAGCGTCTTTTCACAAACAAGGGAGGCACGAATACGTGTCATCATTCCTTCGTTAATATCGGGGAAGTTATTAAACAGATATTCACCAACCAAAAAGTCAACTATGGCATCACCCAAAAATTCGAGGCGTTCATAGCTTTCGATTCCATTCTCATTTGCATAGGAGGTGTGAGTGAAAGCGGTTTTCAGAAGCTGCGAATTTTTGAAAAAATATCCTATATTCTTTTGAAATTGATTTATATCCATTGTAAGCCCTTCTTTGTAAATACAAGGGATTCAGGCTATGCTGAATCCCTTACGTTATGTATTTTATACCAACTGTTCAATTCTCTCGGCTACGTCACCAACGGTTTCAATGCCTTCGAGCTGTTCATCTTCGATTTCGATGTCAAACTCGTCCTCAATATCGCAGATGATTGTTGCAATATCTACGCTGTCTGCATGGAGGTCTGCGATAAATTCTGTATTTTCGTTAATTTCGGAGACATCCATTTTTAATCTGCTTCCCATAGCATCTGCAATAATGTTTTTTAATGTTTCAAGAACCATATGTTTCTAACTCCTTTCGACAAATATGATAATATAAAATTACGCCTTAGTCAAGTGTTTTATGCTGAAATTTTGAGGACGGGTCAATTTTTGTTGCACCTGCGGATTACAAAAATGTCCCCGTCCCCGATACCTCGTTCACTAAATTAAATAAAGTATACATAGCACCGTCGCGGCAATCTGAAGTATGGCGGCATTTATTGCGGGAAGAAACTGCCTTTTCCTGAAATGATATACAGATAAGGAAATCGTAAAGACACTGCACCATAGAAAAAACATTGTGAAGAAAAATTTGTAAACAACCATAAAAAAACATCTCCTTAGTTTGCTTCTTCAAAATCGGCATAAACAACACGGAAGGACACTTTAATTTGTGCCTTGGAGTATTTTTCTTTCCAGTTGAATTTCTTCCATTCCTTAACATCCGTAAAGTGCCGTTTCAGGGAGTTTCCAAGTCCTAAAATATCGCAATTTTGCTCTTTCTGAGATTTTTCAATCAGCTTTTTTGCATCACGCTCAAGCATTTTTTCAAGATGACGGCAGAATTTCTCTGATTTTTTCGTATGATTTTCTATTTTTCCCGCATCCACATATTCTATTGAAACGGGAACATCAATTTTAATGTGTGCAACGCCGTTTTTTATTTGTGTGTGAATTTCACCGCGTTCCTGCTGGTCCATCCTTATGGTTACATAGTCGGATTTTTCGGGATAGGAAATACTGTAGTTTCTTGGGTAGAATTCATTGCACATAAGTCTTACCAGGTCGGTGTGAAAGCTTCCCAGCGTTCCAATCATTTTATCATTCTTGAAAATTGCACTTCCGAGTACCTCCGCAGGGTTTTTGCCTTTACGCATTATCTTGCCTGCACGTACTTCATAATCAAAATCATCCTTTTGTTTGTTGTCGGGAGCTTCCTCTTTTTTGGGAAGCTCGTTTTTGTTTACTCCCACAAGAGGCACTACGCTTCCTGAAAAGTCCTCCGTCATATTGTAGTAGAGGTAGTAAAGATAAGCTTCGTTCACCTTGTTTTCGGCTACCTTTTGCATAATATTGTCAAAGTACTTTTCAATGTAGGTTTCATGCACGGGCTTTACGCTTCTCAGATATTTTTCTGCCTTGCCCTCCGATACGCATACGTAGGTATTGGGGCGAAAATCTCTTGAAGCTGCAAACCCCGATAAATAGTCTTTAACCCCTTTCTTTGCTATATCTTTTGAAAATATAACTATTTTAGTATGGGAGAGGTTTATTTCTTTACTCTTTATTGAGTCGAGCTTTCGAATTGCAGAAAACACCGTGGGAGCTTCAACCGTTACTATATCGGGCTTTGGGGCAGAAGGAGCACCGCCGCCCTCGGAGCTGTTTTCACCTCCCGGATTTGCAAATACGAAAGATGCTTTAACAGGAAAGCTTTCCCCTTTATCAATGCCCACGGCAATTACGTATGCCTGATTTTCCACGTCCGTTCCGTAGCCGCATCCGCTAAGCAAAAGCCCCACAAGAAGAATTAATAGAACGGCTTTTTTCATTTTGCAGCCCTCCTTTTTCTGATTCTTGCTGTGATAAATGTTACTAGAGGTACAGCAGGGAAAAGAATACTGCTGATGCTCAGAAGCTTTTCATAGAAAGAAAAAGCGACGCTTTCACTGCTTGGGAACAGTGCTGTAAAAAGCGTAATGAACGTGATGATGGGTACAAAGGACTTTTCTTCACTTTGATTTGCGGAGCTTGAGGCAAGCTTTGATGTGACTGAGATGAGTATACTCATGCTGCACATTACAAACGCTGTCCATACAAAAACCACAATAGGTTCAAGTCTTTGCAAAAACGCCCCCGATTTAATCATCCTTGTCATCTGATAAAACGGAAGAAAGAAATTCTTTGAGGCAGGGTAGGGAACTGTGAGGCAGTAGGCAAGAGTGAAGCCCACGGAAATCAGCGTTATAACAATATAAGTTATGGCGGAGCATTTTTTAAGTTCCTTGTAGCTCCCCAAAAGCGGTGCAAAGAAAAAGAGGAGAACGGTTTCTGCAAAGCCGAAGTGCTTTACGAATATTCCGTGAAGAAGCCTCTTTGAACTTTCCCCGAAAAGAGGCATCAGGTTATCTGTCCTATAGTGGGGGAACAGGGCAAGGGAGACCGTAAGAATGGTAACTGCCACAAAGGGGAAAATTATATTGCTGAGATTAGAAGTGGCACGGGTACCGTAGTATGCGGCGGCAAATACGGCTAAGAGAATAAATAAAATAAAAAATTCATCAGGCGCGGTTGTAGCCATAACGGTGCTGAGTGCTTCTGCAAGAAGTCGAAGCAGCAAAGCATTGAAAAGCGTAAAGGTAATTATATAAAAATAGCTTATAACAACATTGCCAAACTTTCCGAATGCCAGTGAAAAAATGTTGGTGATTGAATCGGGAGCAAAGGGCTTGTAAAGCCATAAAACGAAGCTCAGGGAAATTGATGCAATCACGCATTTTGCCAGTACATCAAGCCATGCGGCATTTCCTACGTACTTCACCATATATTCAGGCAGAATAACAAGATATTTTGAAAGTATCGCACATGAGCAAAGGATTGCAATGCTGATACTGCCGCTTTTTTGTTTCATATGCTCACCCTTTCCATTTCCTTGATATGTGTGCCTGCCGCCTTTTGCGTTTGGGATTTATATAGTCTTCACGATTTTCCTGCTTCCATATGGGCGGAAGAAACAGCGGAGACGGAATACCTTCGTTTGTTATGGGGGCAAAGGGTGCACCCATGGGAACTCCCATTGAGGTGGCGTTTGTCCAAAGGAGGATATTTATAAAAAGCCCCGATATAATTCCCAAAAAGCCTGCTATTGCACCTAAAAAAATGTATGCAAATCTGAGGATTCTTGCCGCCAGCCCCAGGTAATAATTAGGCGTGGCAAAAGAGCCTATTGCAGTAATGGAAACAATAATAATGAGTATAGGGCTTACTATTCCCGCACTTACTGCCGCCTGGCCAAGTATTAAAGCACCGACAATGCTCAGTGTGCTTCCCGAAGCTTCAGGCACCCTGATGCTTGCCTCGCGGATTATTTCAAGGCATATTTCCATTATGATTATTTCGACCAAAGAGGGGAAAGGAACAGGCTCGCGGCTTGCTATAATTGACATTAATATTCCCGTAGGCAAAAGCTCGCTGTGAAAGCTTACCACAGCCACATAAAGCCCCGGCAAAAGAAGCGAAAGAATAAACGCAATCCAGCGTATGGTTCTTATGAAATTTACATAAGGAAAACGCAGATAATTGTCCTCCGCCGCTTCGTTAAGCTCAAAAACAGTTGTCGGGACAATCAGTACAAAGGGAGAGCCGTCAACAAGTATTACAACCCGACCGTCAAGGAGTGCACGCGATGCACGGTCAGGTCTTTCCGTTGATAAAAACTGGGGGATAGTGGTAAAGGATTTATCCTCCAAAAGCTGTTCAAGCTCCGCAGCGGCAAAAATATAATCAACGCCGACACTCTCAATCCGCCTTATCGTTTCACGAACCAGTGATTCGTTGGCAACATTTTCAATGTACATGACGGAAACAGGCGTCTGGCTGATTTTACCCACCTTGAATTCTTGGCACATCAGGCTTTTGTTTCGTATCAGGTGTCTTATAAGTGCCGTGTTTTCACGAAGCTGTTCAGAAAAAGCATCGTTAGGACCCCTTATAATGCGTTCAGTCTGTGGGCTTTCCACGCCTCGGTGCTGCCATCCCTTTACATCAAGGGAATAAGCGGTTTTTGCACCGTCTACAAGCATTATGGCACTGCCGAAGTTAAGGTCGAAGGTTAAATCGCCTATTACATTTGTTTCCTTATATTCGCTTTGGGAAAGCAGAATTTCGCCAATAGCACGGAAACTTGAAATTTCAATTTCACGGCTTTTTATCATCAGCGGTCTTAAGATAAAGTCGTTTAAAAACTCTTTATTTACAAGTCCGTCAATAAAAAATACAACCGCCTTGCGGTCGTTTTCGTCGATACGGATTGTAAATTCTCTCTTTTTAACATCACCGCTTTTTCCGAAGGAAAATTCATCGGAAAGCGTTTTATAATCCTTGCGGAAACTTCCGGAAAGCTCCGGACCACCGTGATTAAGCTGAGGAGAAAAATTACCTTGCGACTTTGAATCTTCAATTGAAAACGTTTCCTTTGGATTATATTTATATAAAAATAAATCACGAAGCTTCATTCTTATCACCTGTTTTATATACTGTGCTTATAGGTAAAAAATATACAGGATTCAAATAAATTACATAAAAAACATTGCATTATACATCAGAAAGTGATAAAGTATAATATTGGAATAATAATTTTAGAAATAAGGAGGAATTTTCATGAAGAAATTTGAAAATTTGGCAGCTAAATATCTATCAAAATACATTAGCCTGATTTTGGCATTTTGTATGATCTTTAGTATGTGTGCAATTAGCCCGATTCAGGCAGAAGCCGCGGATAGCGTGACCGTAAATATAGTCAGCTTCAATCGGGGTGCACAGACTGATTTGCGTTCCAGTGAGCTTCTGGAGGCAAAAGTTGAAGGATACAGCGGAAATCCGCATGACCTTACATACGAGTGGACAAACGGTCTCGGTACATATCTGTATGTATACAATTCGCATAATATGTACGGAATCAACAACACCGACGGTGAAATTGAAATCTATAACAGAAAGGTGAGTTCGTCCGAGAATATGTCCGGAAGATCTTACAAAGATTCTTTTAAAGGTAAGGGTTATGGTTGGGCAGCCATTTATGGTGCAAATCTGTCTAACTCTGCATTGGTAGGTACAGTAACTGTTAAAGTATATGATGCTAACGGCAAGCTTCTTGCGACGGATACCCATACAGGTAAAAAAAGCGGTAAAAATTATACCGGTTTTGTTCAGCCTAACCTTAAAGAGGACTTGACAAATGTTGCATTCGGTATGTTTGAAGGCGACGTAAAGCACATTAACGACCTTCTTGGTGAAGCAGGTTTGGTTCACGTTACCTGTGAAGAGTGTGCCGTTCCGAGTGCAAGGGTTAAAAGCGGTTCGCAATATATCGAGGTTGTTTCAAGTAAAGGATCACATTCTATTGAGGGTACTCAAAAAGGAAAAAGTGAAGTTACAATAAATGTTGTGAAGAGCAACTGTAAATTCCATCAGGAGATATCCATAACTACCGATGTTGAGGTTTTTGTATACAGAAAACCTATAACAACATCAACCGCGACAAAAATTGAACTCAGCAACCTTGACGATGACTGTACTTATCGGATAAACCACGAAAATGGTGTCCGTGGCAAGGACGAAGCAGGAAATGATATAGTAATTTTTGAAAACCTCACCCCCAATACGGAATATCAGATAGAGGTTATCGGTCATATAGAAGGAACAGAGCATGCCCCCGTATACGCTTTCGTTTATGAAACAACAAAGCCTGCTCACGTGGGTACTGTTGAAGTAATTCTGAACGGCTCATACGATATGTCCACCTCTACAGCAACAGGTACTCGCGTAAATATTTCTTCCGTTCTGGAAAATTGCCAGACCCTCTATCTAAGATATGAAGGTTCTGAACTTTACTTCCCTCTTGAAAATAAAGAAACAGGTATCTACTCCGCAGTACTCTCTGACGGAAACTATACAATTCATTCTGCTCAGTCTCCATCTGCACAGATAGGTGATCAGGAGCTTACCATTGCCGGTGCAAGCAGAACGAGAGAACTTTTCTTTAACAGTGTTGATTACGATGTTAATGGCGGAACAGGCGGTCCCGATAAATTAACCGAGTATTACCTGAGCTTCAACAGTGTTTATGTTTCAGATAAAATTCCGGTTAAGGAAGGGTACCTTTTCTCTCACTGGTCTGATGAGAATGGAAATTGCTACTATCCCGGCGGCCTTCTTGCAGAAGATATTTCAAAGGCTTACACACTAACGGCAAACTATGTTGAAGCAACCGATGTTTATGTTACTGTTAAAATAAATCATATAGCCTCCACAAGTGAACACAATACTGATAACGGTCGTCATGATATAACCTTTACTGTTGACAGTCGTGACAGCGGAGAAGGTGACTATACCGAGCTTATCAGTAAGACAATAGACTGGGACGGCTCATCTTCCTTTAATTCCGACGAGTTTGCTGCACAACACGTGGAAAACGGTGGGGAAGACTACACAATCTATACATCTAAAAAACCAGTTCTGACTAATGTGGAAAAAGCGAAGGAATATACCTTTACAACATCAAAATCAGGTTACCGTCGCGAGTCTGTTACAAAGAATATTGATGAGAACGGAAATTACTGGATTAATGTTGAATTAATTTATGAACCCAATAGGTTTGATATAGCTTTCAGCGTAGAGCTTGACGAACAGGCAAAGAAAGTTCCCAACGAGTTCAAACCCGTTGCGGTAAACGTTAAGATACTTCAGTGGTATGACTCTCCGTATGTAGACGGCGAAACTGTTGATTGGTATACAACAAGCCGTCAGCAATATACTTACGAAAGAATTGCTATCGGAAGTGATGGTAAGGGCACAGGTACATTCCCCGTGCCGATTGAAACAACAGACGGATACAGTCATTACTATTACAGAATGGAAATTGTTTCATACGAACTTGCAGACGGAAGTGTTCTTAATGCCGATGACACAAATAATGACCATACTACATATGTGGCGGACGGTAAACGTTATACCGCAACAGTTTCAGTTACAGACGGAAAAGCTCCTTCAGGAAGCCCCCTTGACGGTGTATACTATGAAAATGGTGCACAGCAGGGAAGTGTAAAGGCTGTAATTTCTATTGACTTGCACAATGTTACCATCAATCCTAATGGCGGTACAATCGGTGGTTCAACAAGTAATGTTCTTTTAAAAGACCAGATTCAGGTTCCCGACCTCACGCAGTATACCCCCGTAAGAGATGGCGGATATGTGTTTGACAGATGGTATTATACAGATGAAAAACCTGCAAACAGTTTTGATGAACTTTACTCTGACGTTGAAATTATTGCAAAATGGAAAGAGCCTCTTACAGTAAACGGAACACTAACCATTTCTGTTCCCGAAATAATTCCTGCAGGTGACAAAGCAACTTCCGTATACGTTGCATTACAGCGAATTGACCACACAGGTTATCCTGAAACAATTACTCACTTATATGTTCCCGTAACATATAGCGGAAGCACGGGTAAAGGTGCATATGAATTCAGAGAGCTTCCCGATAATGGTCACGAATACAGAATCAAGGTCATTTCAGCAAACTATGAAATCTTGTATCAGAACGCAAAATCAAAAGAGTTTACAGCAAATAACTATACAGCGATATTTGAATCTGGAAATACTGCTACAGTAAACTCATCACTGGAGTTTGCTCCCGCAAACTTTGATCTTAGATATAAGATTGACGCAAGTTATCTTGGTGAAGGATTCCGTCCAGAAAAAGTAGAAACACTCATTCTTTGTAATGATGGTTCAAGCAGTAATCCTCAGGACTGGGCAATAATTTCACAGATGGCCCAAAGTGGCCAGAATACAACTCTTGCAGACGGTGTTGGAACTAACAGTTTCAGCGTATGGACCGAAAAACCTGATGGAGCTACCCTTTATGAATATTCAATCAAGGTAAAGAGCTACACAAAAGATGGTCAGACCGTTCAGCTTGAAAATGCCGATGTACCTTTCAGAATTACATATAACGGCTCTGCAAGATACGATGAAGTAAATAGCGGGCAGACACAGGAGCTTGTTGCTATGTTAGTTCCCAGAATGTACAAAATAACCTATGACCTCGGTGATATCGGGGAAGACGCAATTACAGGTATGGACGAATACCTTGATATGTCCGAAAACTTTGCTGATTACTACTACTGGAGCCACGGAAAGGCTATTACAGCAAATCCTCAGCGTGAAGGATATATCTTCGCAGGCTGGTATAACGCGGACTCTGAGCTTGTTACAAAGATTGATGCTTCCTTGTCCAAAAACATTACTCTTTCTGCAAAGTGGATTGCAGCACCTGAGTTTGAAACATTGGCAGATGCAGGTTATTATTCCGAAACAAGAGATAGTGCTGATAAAGTAGGCGTTATTTCTCTTAATGCAAGAATAAAAGATATCGCTAAAATTGGAAATAGCATTGTAAGATTTGGTGTGTACATCTACAATGAGGTTTCCGAGGAAGTAGCTTCTTCTGAGAGTGCGGATATAGAATCAGTTATAGCTAATGATGGTAAGTTTCATGTCATTATTTCCAACATAGCGGAGGAAAACTTCACTGAGGAAGTAATAGCTATGCCTTATGTTGTAGTTGATATGGATTCTGACTTAAATACCGAAGATGACAAGGAAGTTTATATGGGCGACCATTTCAGTACTTCGGTACAATCTGTAAATAAATGGCTTGGTAATGTTAACCCCTATTTAAATTAAAAAAGGAGATAGATAAAAATGCAGAAATATACAAAACCCGAAATAGAAATTAATGATTTTACACAGGTAGACGTAATAGCTACTTCCGGAGAAGGTCCTGAATATACCCCTGAAAAACTCATCACTTGGGGAGATATGTCTCAGAACTTCGATTCTGAAAAAGTAGGCTTATTCAGATAATTTAAAGAGGTCGATGTAATGATATATCTTGAAAGAAGAATTCATGAAACATTAACACATCATATAATTGTATCGTTTGTAGTTTCCTCGCTGTTTTATTTTGGTGTTTTACCACAAGGATATAAATTAAGCGTCCTTATGCTTGGTGTAACGGCTCTTTTAGATATAATATCCGTGGTGTTTTTTACAGCTATTTATTATAAATATACAAAAGAGGATACGAAGATTTTCTATAAAACGAATTTGCTGGCACTGTCTTCGCTGATTATTCCGGCAAATCTGCTTGCTTTATTAGATCCATTGGTAAGTATAGAACCAATATATACATTCCTTTTCTTTCCGTTTAAGCTTGGAATGATTGCAATAGGAATGTCTAAATTCATCTCGGCGATTACGTTTAGTCTGATTCTTCTTTTTACTGCAGTAGTGACCCCTTTGTTTCTCCGTAAAGTTATCATAGAGAAAGAGCCCATGCCGCCGGCGATGAAAATAGAAAATAATGAAAAAAAGGTTTCGGAATAAAATTCCGAAACCTTTTTTCATTATTTAATTTAGCAAATAGCTGTTCCCTCGGGGATAGAATCATCAACAAAGATAACCTTACATCCGCAGGCATTGTTTGTTCCTGCAAGGAGCATGCCGTTGCTTGTTACGCCGCTGAAGCGTGCAGGGGCAAGATTTGCCACAACGATAATTTTCTTTCCTACAAGCTCTTCAGCCTTGTAATCATGCTTGATGCTGGAAACAATAACTCTTTCATCCAATCCGTCAAAAAGCGTAAGCT
Source organism: Clostridia bacterium (assembly GCA_045636425.1). GTDB lineage: Bacteria > Bacillota > Clostridia > UMGS1883 > UMGS1883 > UMGS1883. Next base: position 21,940 of record JAZTXM010000004.1, read on the forward strand.
TGATACAGTTGTTGGACTTACGGATGTCATTAACCTTTACAATCTTGCACACACGAAGGTCAATTTTTGAGAATGTGTCAATATCAATTTCTTCCTTAATAGGTTGTACGGGATCGGGGTCACCGTAAACCTTTTCGGGAACTACTTCTTCGGGTTCTTCCTCCTTGGGAGGATTTTTCTCGATTTCCGTCATGGGAGTGGAGAAATCAAGAAGGCTTAAATAGCTTTCCTTATCAACTGCGAAAAGGAAAAGATAGAGTCTGGGTCCGCGTTCCTTATCAATGATAAGCTTGTATACATTCTTGAAGAACTGTCCCTGAATACCTTTAAGCTCCTTGGGATCCATATCCTCTCCGAAAATTTTCTTGGGGATTGCGTAAAGCTCGGAATTAAGGTCATCAAGAGAATATCCGTCAGTCTTGAGGAAATCTACCAAAAGCTCAATTTCCTTCTTTTCTTCGGGAGTGAAGCTTTCATAAAGCTCCCAGTTACGATACTCGCGAAGTCTGTTTACGTTTTCGGGAGAGCACTGCTCAAGCCAGTATTTTGCTCGCTGGAGTCTGTCGGCAAAATCGGCATGCTTATAGGGAGTACCGATTTTCTCAAATACGATTTCAAGCATGGGAACATTGAAGTTTACCACGCTTCCAAGCTGAACTAAAAGTGCCATGGGAACGGTTGTGGGAGTTCTTCCTTCAACCGTGGTGTTGTACATTATTTCCTTTGTATGCTCATCTGCAGTGCCGTCAGCGAATGCAGTCTGCATCTTGTCAAACTCGAAATACTGTCTGAGAATACCGTCGTCAAAGCAGAAGTCAAATGCCTTGAGAGGCTCGGTCTTTGAGTAAAGCCACAAAATCACTTCGGGCTGATAGAGGTTAAGGAGTGTTTCAGGAGTGAGATTAAGTCCGGAAGAACCCGACATCTTACCCGTAGTACCCTTAATACCTATGAACTCGTAACCCTGGAACAGGGGAGGCTCATAGCCGTAGATAGCCTTTGCAATATCCTTACTGGTATCGTAGCTGCCGTGCCTTGCCGCATGGTCTTTTCCGCCCGGCTCAAAATCTACGCCCTCGTACATCCAACGCATGGGCCAGTCAATCTTCCATGCAAGCTTGCAGTTAAAGTCCTTTGTAAAGTCAAAGCTTCCGCTGTGACCGCATTCGCAGGAATACTCTGCAACAGTGCAGTCATCGGAAAGGGAATGAATCTTGGTTGTGTCCTTTCCGCAGACGGGGCAGTAAATGCTTACGGGATAGTAAGCTTCTCTTTCGCCCTCCTGTGCCTGCTGGGTGCGGTGTGAATCAAGAATATCAAAGATTTCCCCACGCTTTTTAAGTGCTGTGAGGATATGCTGGGCGTACTTACCACTTCTGTACATCTCGGCCTGATGGCGGTAGTCCATATCAATACCAAATTTTACGATGGAACGCTCAAATTCCTTTTCAAAATACTCCGCATAGGTTTTGATTTCGGGGCAGTCCGAGAAAGGATTTTCTACATCAGCATAGGGCTTTCCGATGTGCTGCTCGAAATCGTCACGAACCTTGGCAACGTTTACGGGAACCTTTCTGAGTCTGTCGAACTCGTCCCATGAGAAAAGGAGGCGTGCCTTTTTACCCATCTTTCTAAGGGCGCGAACTACAAAATAGCTTGTAGCTATATCGCGGAAGTTGCCGATGTGAATCGAGCCTGACGGGCTGATACCTGCGGCACAAACGTATTCTTCCTTATTGGGGTTACGTTCAATAATTCTTTGTGCAATTTCTTCTGACCAATGCATTTTTCATCATCCTTTAAGTAATAAATTACATATTATAACTACAATATTATACCCTGTTTTACCTATGTTGTCAATGAAAAAAAGGGGATAATTTCGGAAATATTGGAATAAACCTCTTGACAAATATGTCAGAATGTGTCATAATACACGTGTTATTTTAATAAAGGCTAAGCGAAGTATGCAGGAAAAGGTGGCTAAACCTACCGAAGGAGTAACACTCTCAGGTGCCGAAAGGTAAAGACTGTATGCCGATAGCGCTCCGGAGAAGTCCGTTTCCTTTTAATAAGGAAGCAAAAGGGTGCCGAAGGTGCAAAGTTTCTTTTATAAGAAGCTAATCTCTCAGGCAAAAGGACGGAGGCAGAATCTACAGTGTCAATGTACACTTCATTTTCTGTATTGTAATCCGGAGCCGCCTTATGACCAGGGCGGCTGTTTTATTGAAAAAAATTTTATTTTAGGAGGCAAACTATGGATAAGTTCTTAAAAATGGTCGAAAATGTTAATGGTGCAATCAACAGTTGGGTATGGGGCCCGGTAATGCTTGTATTTTTGGTTGGTACAGGCATATTCCTCACTTTTGGATTGAAGTTTTTCCAGGTAGGAAAGATCGGTTTTTGGATGAAAAATACTTTCGGTACTCTTTTTAAAAGAGAAAAGGCAGAAAAAGAGGATGCAAAATCCATTTCATCTTTCCAGGCTTTGTGTACAGCTTTGGGCGGCACAGTAGGTGTTGGTAATGTAGTCGGTGTAGCTACAGCAATTGCAGCCGGTGGACCCGGTGCAATTTTCTGGATGTGGGTTGCCGCATTTTTTGGTATGATAACAAAGTACGCGGAAATCGTACTCGGCCTTTTCTATCGTAAGAAAAACGCGGAAGGCGAATGGATGGGTGGAGCGATGCTTTACCTCAAAGATGGTTTTTCAAACAAAAAAGGTCTTAAGACTCTTGGTGCTGTTCTTGGTGTTCTTTTTGCTGTATTCTGTGTTTTGGCATCCTTTGGTATCGGTAATATGAGCCAGATCAACACCATTGCGGCAAATTTTGAAGCAACCTTCAGCATTCCCACTATGGTTACCGGCTTCGTTTTGATGGCGTTGATGGCATTTATGGCATTGGGCGGATTGAAAAGAGTTGCTTCTATTACTGAAAAGCTTGTTCCCTTTATGTCGGCTTTCTATATTCTTGGTGCACTTATTATTGTTATAGCTAATTGCTCAGTTCTTGGTGATGTTTTTGCTGCAATATTTAAAGGTGCATTCGGTTTTGATGCTGTTTCCGGCGGTGCAATGGGTTTTGTGATTTCCAAGGTAGCAAAAAGCGGTATTGCACGTGGTGTATTCTCAAATGAGGCAGGTCTTGGTTCCTCAGCACTTGTTCACTCTACGGCAGATGTTAAAGAGCCTGTAAAGCAGGGAATGTGGGGCGTGTTTGAGGTTTTTGTTGATACAATTGTCATCTGTACTCTTTCCGCTTTAGTTATTCTTTCTTCAGGCGTTATTGACCTCAGCACAGGCCTTGTAGGAACTGGATTTGCTGCCGATAAGGCTTCCGTATTGGTAACAGAGGCGTTTGTAGAATCTTTTGGAAGCATTGGCGGTTACTTTGCAACTATTGCCATTTTCTTCTTTGCATTCTCTACCGTTATTGGTTGGTTTATCTATGGTTCCAAGTCCTGTGAGTTCTTGTTCGGAAAATCTATCACCGATGCATACAAGGCTATATTTATCAGCTTTGTTATCGTTGGTGCTATGATGGATCTTTCTCTGGCATGGGATCTTTCCGATACATTCAACGGACTTATGGCAATCCCCAACCTGATTGGTCTTGTTGTTCTCTCGGGAACAGTATTTAAGATTAGCAACAACTATTTCGCCAGATTAAAGGGTGAAGATATTAAGCCTTTGGTATCTGCATACGATGCTGAATAATAAAAGAGCTGAATTATAAAAGAATGAGGTGTAAAAAAGCCGGGCTTTTTTACACCTCATTCTTTTATTCCAATATCTTAATCTCTCCGCCTACATTAACTCTCCAGGCAGGGACGAACTTGTATTTTTCGCCCCCTAAGAAGCGGAGGGCATACCCAAGCTCGATTTTTTTTATGCTTCCTCCGGCGGGGAATGCTTTTTTAAGCTTTGTAAGGCTTTCGGTAAAGGTTATCTTTTCTCTGCCTAAATCGATGATTTCCTTTGGCCATTGTGCGGACATATTGCAGATTTCACCTTGTTTATCCAGTTCAATATTAATATACATATTGAAAAGATTGTAATTCTTGTACATCTTATAAAAGCACTTTTCTTTTTTGTCAAACACAATTGATTTTGTGTCAATTCCTATGTTTTTGAGTGCCCTTTTCAGCTCTTTCTCGGAAGCTTTTTTTGCCGCTTTCCCTGTAGAGTAGGTGAAATGATTGCTGTATACCTTTAAAATCGCTCCGTTATGCCTTGCTATCAATGAATTATCGGACGTACCAAAGGCTACCTGCTCTCCAAAAAACAGCTCCGAAAGGTCACTTGCATTGTAAAAGGTGACGCTCAGCGGGGGGAGGTAATGGTTGGATGCAGGAAAATCCTCTTTAGCGCACTTAAAGCCCGAATCCTCAAGAACTTTTAACGATGCCTCGATAACATTGTCGGGAATAATGGTTTTTTTGTGGGAATCAAGGGCAATGAAAGACAGCATGAACAAATTCATAGCAAGCAGAAAGTAGATTATCATGCTTTTAAGCTTAGACCATTTCATGAATTTTCCACCTCACTTACCTGTGTGTACTTGTAAAGCTTTCCGTCATCGGTGGAAGCCAGCCATGCGGCATTGAGAGCTTCGTCAAGTCCTGTGTCAAGATAACCTATATATATATCCTCTATCAAAACAGGATTTTTGGAATCTGAAAGCATGTTTACAAAATTGTCAAGAGCCGAAATAAAATTGTCGGAAAGTGCCATCTGTGTAACAGTTTCATAAGAACGCATGTATTGCCTGTATGAAATAAGTCTGCCTCCCTTTACCGTCATTTCAATGGCGCAGTCCATTTTTTTGTGACCGTATTGGGCGGGGAGGTTGATTTCTACAGGTCTGCCGTTTCGGTAGTAATCAAATTTAAATACATACTCCTCATCGCTGTTATACGTTGATAAATCCCCTGAAACCAAAATACTGAGAGGCTCGGAAGATACACATTCCCATGTTTTTTCAGCTAAATCAATTGCGGCATTAAGGACATTGTAGCTGTCTTCACTTTCGTCAAGGAGAATTCCCCTGTCTGCCGAAACAGCCGAATATTCAAAGGTTGAATCGGGATATATTACCGCCTGTGAATAGTTTGCGATATACTTTGTTGCCCCGTCTGCATCTTCGTATGAATTTATGCCTGCTGAATTTAAAGAAAAGTTCTCCAATAATTTTCCTCGTGACTTGTCGGTTATAAGATTGTGCGGCATCAAAACCTCAGTTTCAGGTTCTGAATCCGAAAATAACACAAGAGGGGAGAGTGATACATTACTCTCTTCGTCAAGCTCAAGACCTGTGCTGAATGCAGGCTCATAGTAACCGTCGTTTGAGGTGTATACCGAAAGGTCGGAAGCAGGCAATGTGTATGAGCTCTTTAATACATAAGCGTAAGAAATTTCGGGATTTTTACTGTCTCTTACAAGTATTCCCACATCGCTTTCCTCACTTGAAGGGAGAATAACAAATTCTTTTAGCGATTTTATTTCAGAGGGTGCATTTTTTGTGCTGATACCCATAATTCTGCACAGCATTTCCGTGGAAAAGGAAACGGGGTATTCCACGTAAATACTAAGTGATTCAAGCCCCGATTCCCAAGTGCCCGAATCAATCTCTTTGCTTGCGGTGATGTCGCCCTGAAGAAAACCCTTTATAATTTTTCGTGTACGCTGGTCAATAGGGGAAAAACCTATATCCGTATTATAATACGCCATCCAGAGAGAACCGTCATTTATAAGAAATTTTCTCGGTTTGGAAAGATTTTCTTTTGAAATGCTGTACTCCGTTTCGATAGGGAAGAATTTTTCCACAAGGGGAAACGAGCGAAGATATTTTTCGAATTCTCCGCCCACGGTATTTCCCGAATTCACAAACCAAAGCTGTGAAGTAAGAAACAGTAGATTAAATATTAAAATAAATATAGCGGCACTTTTTATTCGTTCCTTAAACATGGTGCACACCCTCTCTGCATAATTTAAAAAGCTTCAGACTCACGTCTGAAGCTTTTTCCATGTCTTTTTTAATTCATCCAGCCGTTAAACAGTGACTGTATTCCGTTAGAAAAACCGCTGATATTGTTCATCATACTTTGATTCAGAACGTTGATGTCAAAAAATACAACCTGATATGTACCATCGGGAGCTTCGGCTCTTACAGCAAATTTATTATGACCCTCGGAAAGAGAAACCTGCTTGTAAAATACGCCTGCATTTCCTATACGTGTTTCAAAAACACTGCCGTTGGAATTTTTCAGAGCCACATAAGCGTTTCCGTTATGCTTGTAGTATGAAACTACAACCTTGCTCTTGCCTGTGCCTGTGATTCCGTAGGTCTTTTTCAAAGTGGCTGAATTTTTTGTTTCAGGTTTTTTCACCACTATCAGACTGCTTGAGTTTCCGTTATCCGCAGAGGAGATTGTAGCAGGTGCTGCAAAAGCGGATAGGGAAGACAATATTAAAATAAATGAAATGAATAATGCACATAATTTTTTCATAGCTTTACCCTCTTAATTAAAACACGACGCTTAGTCTCTGACTGTATTATACAACATCAATGTTACAACCGTGTTACAATCGCCTTAATGATTTGTTACTTTTTCATGTAATTTTTGGAAATCTTGTAATTAATTGTCAGATTCACTTTCATAGAGGGGAAGTGTTATCTTAACAATTGTTCCTTTCTGATTAGGGCTTTCAATTTCAATCGTTCCGTTATGGCGGAGAATGATTTCTCTGGCAATGGCAAGACCAAGTCCCGTACCGCCGCTTTGACGGCTTCTTGCCTTATCAACCCTGTAAAAGCGTTCAAAAATTCGTGCAAGGTCGCTTTCGGGGATTCCTATACCATTGTCTCGTACGCTTATATATGCTTTTGAGAAATCACCGTAGCAGGTAATGTCAATTTTTCCTCCCGCGGGGGTGTATTTAATTGCGTTGGAAATAATATTGGTTATAACCTGCTCAATGGCATCAGGCTCACCAAAGCAAACCGGGGAGCTCATATTTACATCCAATTTGATTCTGTGGCCGCTGTTTTTTGCAGAAATACTAAGCTTTTCCACAACATATGACACAAGCTGGGAAAGGTCAAATTTCTTTCTTCTTTCAATAACCTTGGAGCTGTCAAGCTGTGACAGGGTTAAAAGGTCTTTTACAAGCCTTGTCATTCTGTCGGCTTCGTTTTCTATTACGTTTACAAAATGCAGCGTGGAATCGTCTAAAGTGCCTTCACCCATGTCGGAAATGGTTTCGGCGTATGTCTTGATTGTTGTAAGGGGGGTGCGAAGCTCGTGGGAAACATTTGCCACAAACTCACGCCTTGCATTGTCAAGCATTTGCCTCCTTGTTATATCCTGGAAAACAACCACCACGCCTGCAGTAAATGAACGCTCTGTATTAAAAGGAGCAAAGAATGCCTTAAGATTTTTTTCCTTGTATTCAATATCACGCTCTATATTTTCATTAGAATCAATGTAAAGGATTCTCGAAAGTGAAATATTTGCACCTAAGATATCGAAAAGCTCATCAAAGCTTTTTCCTCTATGCTCGCCCAAAAGCTTTTCCCCGGCAGGGTTAATATGAATAAGATTACCTGCATTGTCATATGCCAAAACGGCATCTGCCATGTTTTTAAGGATTGCCTCAACCTTGTTCTTCTCGGCGCGTATATCCTCAAGGCCTGTGTTGATTTTAGATGCCATTTCGTTAAAGGCGATGGTAAGCCTTCCGATTTCGTCACGGGAACGGACTTCAATTTTATGACTGAAATCACCTTCTGCCATACTCTCGCTTCGGTGCTGAAGAGTGGAAATGGGGGAAATAATTGTCCTTGAAAGGAAAAATCCTAAAATCAGACTGATTAAAAGCCCGAAAAGCATTGCCCAGAATATATTTATGAACATATTGCCTATGATTTCGTTTACTTCAAATTTGGTATCGGTAATGTAAATAATATGCCCCGAAGACCCTACGCTTAAGGCGTAGTCCATAATCCGAGAATCTTCTTCAACTATATTTCCACGCTCTCCCGACATGGCAAGCGTCAGATTAGAGGTAGGCTCAAAGGTATCTGTCTTTTCCGAAGACCCCCCAAGTACATTGAGGGAGGAATCAAGAATATAATAATTTCTGAAAGAATCTATTCCCATTCTGACGGAATACACTTTGAGCAAACTGAGAGCCTTGTTCACTCCATCGGGGGAATCAATGATGCTTTCAAATTCTGCCATTACCTCGTCTGTAAAAAGCTGCTTGTCAAGCGAGCTTGTAAAGTCATTATGATAATATGCGGTAATATTTTGCAGCAGAAAAGTGCCGACAACGATCATTACGCTGACGGTAAGCAAAAGAAATATTGCAATGATTTTCCACTGAATACTTTTGAACATAATACCAAACCTTACTTATTGAAGTAATATCCCACTCCGCGTTTTGTCATAATAAAGCCGGGGGAGGCAGGGTTATCCTCAACCTTTTCCCTGAGTCTCCTTACCGTAACATCCACTGTACGCACATCGCCGAAATATTCATAGCCCCATACCTTTTCAAGTAGTGTTTCACGGGTGAAAATCTGACCGGGCTGCTGTGCTAAAAATTTCAGAAGTTCAAATTCACGAAGTGTAAGGTCGATAACAGTATCATCTTTAGATGCTTCATATCTTGAGGGATTGATTGTGAGATTGCGGAAGGTAATAAGGTCAGATGAGTCACTCGGAGTAGCCTCGGAAGCCGTACGGCGTATGTTTGCCTTTACACGTGCCATAAGCTCGCGTACAGAGAAAGGCTTTGTGCAATAATCGTCAGCCCCCAGCTCAAGACCGAGAACCTTATCTACTTCCTCATCACGTGCAGTAAGCATAATGATAGGTGTAGACTGCTTTTCACGCACCTTTTTGCACACTTCAAAACCGTCCATTTTCGGAAGCATTACATCAAGAAGTATCAAATCTGGTTTTTCGCTGAGTGCAAGGCGATACCCCTCCTCTCCGTCAAAAGCGGTAAGGACACGGTAGCCTGATTTTGTAAGATTAAATTTTAATATTTCAACAATAGGTGCTTCGTCTTCAATAACGAGAATCAGCTTTTCCATTCTTTATACCTCCGATTATCCATTGTAATACATAGTATATTTTATAATATTTTCCCGATTATGTCAATAAAAACAGTTGACAATTTTAAAAGAAGGTATTATAATAAGTACAGTTTCATACAAAGGCTGTGACGAAGACAGTAGCGGTTATTAAAACGCAGAGCGAGTCGGGGATGGTGTAAGCCCGATGCGAAGTAGATTTCCGTGAATATCACTTCCGAGCCGCACGGCTGAAATAATAAGTAAGCCGTGACGGGAAGTCTCTCCGTTAAGGAGACGCATATGATGGTATGCTAATTAGGTGGTGCGATAACTTCGTCCTGATTAGGGGCGGAGTTTTTTTGATGTATAATATTAATTTTTATATAAATATTTACGGAGGTAAAACTATGTACAACAAGGTTGATACCACACTGAATTTTGTTGACAGAGAAAAGAAAATCGGCAAATTCTGGCGTGAAAACAATATCTTTGAAAAAAGTATTGAAAACCGCGCAAAATGCGAAAGCTACACATTCTACGACGGCCCTCCCACGGCTAACGGTAAGCCCCATATCGGTCACGTTCTCACACGTGTGATAAAGGATATGATTCCCCGTTACCGCACTATGAAGGGTTATAAGGTTACCCGTAAGGCAGGCTGGGATACACACGGACTTCCCGTTGAGCTTGAGGTTGAGAAGCTTTTAGGTCTTGACGGAAAAGAGCAGATTGAAAAGTATGGTCTTGAGCCTTTCATCGCAAAATGTAAGGAAAGCGTATGGAAATACAAGGGTATGTGGGAGGATTTCTCACAGACAGTCGGTTTCTGGGCTGATATGGATGACCCTTACGTTACCTATGACAATAACTTTATCGAGTCCGAATGGTGGGCTCTTAAACAGATTTGGGACAAGGGGCTTCTTTACAAGGGCTTTAAAATTGTTCCTTACTGCCCCCGTTGCGGAACTCCGCTTTCCTCTCACGAGGTTGCCCAGGGGTATAAAAATGTAAAGGAACGCTCCGCAGTAGTTCGTTTTAAGGTAGTGGGTGAGGATAGCTATTTCTTGGCTTGGACAACAACTCCCTGGACGCTTCCTTCAAACGTGGCACTCTGCGTAAATCCCGATGATGTTTATTGTAAGGTTAAAGCCGCTGACGGATATACTTATTATATGGCAGAGGCACTCCTTGACAAAGTTCTCGGAAAGCTCGCTACCGAGGATAAGCCTGCTTATGAGATTCTTGAAACATACAAGGGTGCAGACCTTGAGCATAAGGAATATGAGCCTCTTTTTGACTGCGTAAAGCCTATTTGCGAGAAACAGAAGAAAAAAGGTCATTTCGTAACATGTGATTCCTACGTAACAATGTCCGACGGTACAGGTATCGTTCATATTGCACCTGCATTTGGTGAAGATGATGCTCAGGTAGGAAGACGCTACGATCTTCCCTTTGTACAGCTTGTTGATGCGGCAGGTAATATGAGCGAGGAAACTCCCTTTGCAGGTCTTTTCGTAAAGGATGCAGACCCCAAGGTGCTTGTTGACCTTGAATCAAGAGGACTTCTTTTTGACGCACCTAAGTTTGAGCATGATTATCCCTTCTGTTGGAGATGCGATACACCCCTTATTTACTATGCAAGAGAATCCTGGTTCATTAAGATGACAGAGGTGAGGGAGGACCTCATCCGTAATAATGACACCATTAACTGGATTCCCGAAACAATAGGTAAGGGCAGATTTGGCGACTGGCTGAAAAACGTTCAGGATTGGGGCGTAAGCCGTGACCGCTATTGGGGAACCCCCCTTAACATATGGATTTGTGAATGCGGTCATCAGCATTCAATCGGCTCTATTGAAGAGCTTCGCTCCATGAGTGATAACTGCCCCGAGGAAATTGAGCTTCACCGTCCTTTCATCGATGCAGTTACAATAAAGTGTCCCGAATGTGGCAAACAGATGACACGTACAAAGGAAGTTATTGACTGCTGGTTTGATTCAGGTGCAATGCCCTTTGCTCAGTGGCACTATCCCTTTGAAAATAAGGAAATCTTTGAGGAGAATTTCCCTGCAAACTTCATCAGTGAGGCTGTTGACCAGACAAGAGGTTGGTTCTATTCGCTTCTTGCTATTTCAACGCTTATATTCAACGAAGCACCCTATAAGAACGTAATCGTTCTCGGTCACGTTCAGGACGAAAACGGTCAGAAAATGAGTAAGTCCAAGGGTAATGCGGTTGACCCCTTTGATGCACTTGAAAAGCATGGTGCAGATGCAATCCGCTGGTACTTCTATGTAAACAGTGCCCCCTGGCTTCCCAACCGTTTCCATGACGGTGCGGTAAGCGAAGGTCAGCGTAAATTCATGGGTACACTCTGGAACACATATGCATTCTTTGTGCTTTATGCAAATATTGATAAATTTGATGCTACAAAGTATACTCTTGACTACGATAAGCTTTCCGTTATGGATAAGTGGCTTGTTTCAAAGCTTAATACCCTTATTAAAACGGTGGATAACTATTTAAGCGACTACAAGATTACCGAAAGTGCTCGTGTAATACAGGAATTTACCGACGAAATGAGTAACTGGTATGTTCGCCGCAGCCGTGAACGCTTCTGGGGCAAGGAAATGACACAGGATAAGATTAATGCGTATATGACGCTTTATACCACACTCGTTACTCTTGCCAAGGTTACTGCACCCATGATTCCCTTTATGACAGAGGAAATTTACCGCAATCTTGTTTGCAGTATTGACAAGGACGCACCCATCAGCGTGCATCTTTGCGATTACCCCGTTTGCGATGAAACAAAGATTGATACTCAGCTTGAAAAGGCTATGGAGGAAGTTCTTGATATCGTTGTTTTGGGCAGAGCGGCAAGAAATGCTTCAAACATCAAAAACCGTCAGCCTATCGGAAAAATGTATGTTAAGGCAGAGTCCATGCTTGACAGCTTCTATACTGAAATCATTGCCGATGAGCTTAATGTAAAGGAAGTTGAGTTTACAGACAATGTAAGTGCCTGCACAACCTACAGCTTCAAGCCTCAGCTTAAGACAGTAGGCCCTAAGTACGGCAAATTCCTTGGCGGTATCCGTGATTATCTTGCTTCTGTTGACGGAAACGAGGCGATGGCAGAGCTTGAGAAGGACGGAACAGTTAAATTCGAGGTAAACGGCGAGATGATTTCTCTTGAAAAGGAAGACCTTCTCATTGAATCTGCACAGGTAGAGGGCTTCCAGTCAGAAAGTGATTTCGGCATCACCGTAGTTCTCGATACACGCCTTTCCGACGAGCTTATTGAGGAAGGCTTTGTACGTGAAATTATCAGTAAGATTCAGACCATGCGTAAGGACAGCGGTTTTGAAGTTATGGATAATATCAATATCTATGTCAGCGGAAACGAGAAAATTTCTGAAATCATTTCAAGAAATGCAGACGAAATTAAAAATGATGTTCTTGCTCTTGCAGTTAACAATGGTGAAAACTGCGATAACAGCAAAGAGTGGAACATTAACGGCGAAAAGGTAATGCTCGGCGTAGAAAAAGTTTGATAAACAACGCAAAATGCAAAATGCAAAATCTGGGGGCGACCTTGTGTGGTCGCCCGTCTGATTTTATAAACAGGAGGAAATATTATGCAGAGAGAAAGATTTTCATCCAGATTGGGTTTTATTTTGATATCGGCAGGCTGTGCAATCGGTCTTGGTAATGTATGGCGTTTCCCTTACATTGTGGGGCAGTACGGCGGAGCAGCTTTTATACTTCTTTATCTGGCATTTTTGGTAGTGTTCGGGCTTCCCATTATGACTATGGAATTTTCTGTGGGCAGAGGAAGCCAGAAAAGTATAGCAGAATCATTTAAAGTGCTTGAACCCGAAGGAACAAAATGGCATTTGTTCGGAAAAATCGGTATGGCGGGAAATTATCTTCTGATGATGTTTTATACCACCATTACGGGCTGGATGTTTGCCTATTTTATTAAAATGGCAAAAGGTGACTTTGTCGGGCAGAGTGTAGCCGAGGTAGGTGAGCAGTTTGCAGACTTTACCTCAAATGCTCCCTTGGTTGTAGGCTTTATGATACTTGCAACAGCTCTCGGATTTTTGATTTGTTCATTCGGTCTTGAAAAAGGCGTTGAAAAAATTACAAAGGTAATGATGCTTGCCCTTCTTGCAATTATTCTTATACTGGCAGGCCGTTCAATGACGCTTCCCGGTGCCTCAAAGGGTTTGGAATACTACCTTGTTCCCAATTTTGATGCAATGATAGAGCAGGGAATAGGCAACGTGGTTTTTGCCGCTATGGGACAAGCCTTCTTCACCCTCTCCATAGGTATGGGGTCAATGGCTATTTTCGGAAGCTACATTTCCAAGGAACGCCGCCTTGCAGGGGAAACAATGTCTATTGCACTTCTTGATACCTTTGTGGCATTCTGTGCAGGTCTTATAATCATTCCTGCGTGCTTCGCCTACGGAATCGAGCCGGGAGCAGGACCCAAGCTGATTTTTGTTACGCTTCCCAATCTCTTTAATTCGATGAACGGCGGAAGAATGTGGGGTTCGCTTTTCTTCATATTCATGATTTTTGCAGCACTTTCTACCCTTGTTGCCGTGTTTGAAAACATCATTTCCTTTGCAATGGATAAGGGCTGGTCACGTAAAAAAGCCTGCATTGTAAACTTCTTTTTGGTAATTATTCTTTCGCTTCCCTGTGCGTTGGGCTTTAATGTTCTTTCATTTATAAAGCCGCTTGGGGCGGGCAGCACAATTCTTGACATTGAAGATTTCATTGTCAGCAACAATATTCTTCCTCTCGGTTCTTTGGTATATGTTCTTTTCTGCACCTCTAAAAAATACGGATGGGGCTGGAAAAACTTTTTCGAGGAAGCAAATACGGGTCATGGAATAAAGTTTTCATCAAAGCTTAAGGTATATTGCAAATACATTCTCCCCGTGATTCTTATTGCCTTTTGGGTATGGGGAATAGTGGCGAAAATAGTAGAGATTGCAGCCTGATAAAACAGTTGACAAAAAAGGTGCAAAATGTTATAATTTATCGGTAGTATTTGGAAGGAGTTGTGGCAATGAATAATGTAACCGAAATATTCGGCAGTATGGTGTTTAACGCTTCGGTAATGAAGGAAAGGCTTCCCGAAGAAACTTATGCCATGATGCAAAGAGCCATAAAAAATAATAAACGACTTGACATAGAGGTTGCAAACGTTGTTGCCAATTCCATGAAGGATTGGGCGATTGAAAACGGTGCGACGCATTATACACATTGGTTTCAACCTATGACGGGTGTTACGGCGGAAAAGCATGACAGCTTCATTTCTCCTGCCGAGGATTCCAATAAGGTTATTATGGAATTTTCGGGAAAAGAGCTTGTTCAGGGTGAATCTGATGCATCAAGCTTTCCCTCAGGCGGACTTCGTGCTACATTTGAAGCCCGCGGATATACTGCATGGGACCCTACAAGCTATGCCTTTATTAAGGATAATACCCTTTGTATTCCCACCGCATTTTGTTCATACGGCGGCGAAGCACTTGACCAGAAGACACCGCTTCTTCGCAGTATGGAGGCTATAGATAAGCAGGCGACACGTATTGTGAAGCTTTTCGGCCATGAAAACGTTAAAAACGTACGTACTACGGTTGGTCCCGAACAGGAATATTTCCTTGTGGAAAAGGACACATATCATAAGCGTCCCGACCTTGTTTTCGCAGGCAGAACTCTTTTCGGAGCTAAGCCTCCCAAGGGGCAGGAACTGGACGACCATTATTACGGAAGCATTAAGCCCCGTGTAATGAACTTCATGCACGACCTTGATGAGGAACTTTGGAAGCTTGGAATTCTCGCTAAAACCGAGCATAATGAGGCGGCTCCCGCTCAGCACGAGCTTGCCCCGATTTATACTACTACAAATATAGCCGCAGACCACAATCAGCTCACCATGGAAATGATGCAGAAGGTGGCACAGAGGCACAACCTTGTGTGTCTGCTTCATGAAAAGCCCTTTGAGGGAGTAAACGGCAGCGGAAAGCATAATAACTGGTCTATCTCTACCGATACGGGGAAGAATCTTCTTGACCCCGGTGAAACCCCCCACGAAAATGCACAGTTTTTGCTGTTCCTTTGCTCTGTAATAAAAGCGGTTGACGATTATCAGGATTTGCTCCGCGTATCAATTGCCAGTGCAGGAAATGACCACAGATTGGGTGCACATGAAGCACCCCCCGCGGTAGTTTCAATGTTTTTGGGTGATGAGCTTAGCGAAATCCTTGAAGCGATTGAAAAAGATAAAGAATACGACGGACGTGAAAAAACACAGATTAAAATTGGTGTACACGTAATTCCACGATTCCCGAAAGATACAACCGACCGTAACAGAACAAGCCCGTTTGCATTTACGGGAAACAAGTTTGAGTTCAGAATGCTTGGCAGTGCTTCATCAATTTCGGAAGTAAACGTGGTGCTTAATACGGCAGTTGCGGAGAGCCTTAGGCAGTTTGCAGACGAGCTTGAAAATGCCTCCGATTTTGAAAATGCACTTCATGAGCTTATAAAGAGAACTATCAAAGAGCATAAGCGTATTATCTTCAACGGAAACGGCTACGATGATAAATGGATAGAAGAAGCACAGGAGAGAGGGCTTTTAAACCTCCGTACAACTCCCGATGCACTTCCTCGTCTTATAGCGGAAAAAAACATAAACCTTTTCGCAACTCACAAAGTATATTCCGAGATTGAGGTAAGAAGCCGCTATGTAGTTTTACTGGAGCATTATTGTAAAATCCTTAATATTGAGGGGCTTACAATGCTTGAAATGGCACAAAAGGATATTATGCCTGCCGTTTCAAGGTTTATCGGCACACTCTCCGAAACCCTTAATGCTAAGCGTGCAGCAGTAAAAACAGCATTGACAAAATATGAAGAAAAGAATATAGAAAAAGCATCGCTTCTTTTAGATACAATGTATGAAAAGACCGATGCCCTTGAAAAAGCTCTCCGTGAAACAGAGAAGCTGGAAGACCCTCAGGAGAAGGCAAACTTCTACCGTGACTGTGTAATTAAGGTGATGGAGGAATTACGCAGTGCCGCAGACGAACTGGAAGTAATCTGCGACAGAAATATCTGGCCCTATCCCGACTATAGTGAGATGCTTTTTGGAGTGAAGTAAATCAAAAAAGAATCGGCATTGCCGATTCTTTTTTTTACACTGAAAAATATTGCAAAACATGAAAATATATGCTAAACTAAAACTATCTATGCAGAATGGAGAATTTTTATGATATACGTAATGCAGATTGTAAACACTCACGGAATCCGAGGCGAGGTTAAGGCACTTCATTATACCGACGGAGAAGCTTTTTTCAAAAAAGTAAAAACCGTCTATAAAAAGGACAACACCCCCATGAAAATTCTTTCATGGAGATTTCAAAAGGGCAGTGTGCTTTTAAAGCTTGAGGGCGTGGATAGCGTAGAATGTGCCGAAAAGCTTAAATTTACGGAGCTTTTTGCCAAAGAGGAGGATTTACCACAACTTCCCGAGGGCGAATACTATTTCTTCCAGCTTAAGAATCTTACGGCAGTGCTTCCCGACGGAAGTGTGCTTGGAAAAGTTACCGAGGTAATAGAAAATAACGCCGCAAATCTGCTGGAAATCACCAAAGAGGGCGGGGAAAAGGTACTTGTGCCGAATATCCCTGTATTTGTAAACAGAGTTGACCTGGAAGATGCAAAAATATACATAACTCCCATTGAAGGACTGATATAAATGAAATTCAGCGTCTTGACGCTTTTTCCCGAAATGCTTTCCGCACTTGGCGAAAGTATCATCGGCAGAGCTATCAACAAAGGAATAATTGAAACTGAATATATAAATATCCGTGATTATTCCAAGGACAAGCACCGCCGTGTTGACGATTACCCCTACGGTGCAGGCGGCGGCATGGTTATGCAGCCTCAGCCCATTTACGATGCGTATAAGGCAGTGGCAGGGGAGAATAAGCCTCACGTTATATATATGTCCCCCCAGGGTGCTACACTTACGCAGAATAAGGCGAAGGAACTCGCACAGAACGACCATATTGTAATTTTGTGTGGTCATTATGAGGGTGTAGATGAGCGGATTTTAGAAGAAATTGTGGATGAGGAAATCTCAATCGGTGACTATGTCCTTACAGGCGGGGAGCTTCCTGCCATGGTGCTGATTGACTGTGTGTGCCGCATGATTGAGGGCGTGCTCGATAGCTCCGAGACTGCCAGTGTGGAAAGTCATTATAATGGACTTTTGGAATATCCACAGTATACCAGACCTCCGGAGTTTATGGGTCGTCAGGTGCCTGAAATTCTCCTTGGCGGACATCATGCAAACATAGAAAAATGGCGTAGGGAGCAGAGCATACTCCGTACGGCGAGAAAACGCCCCGATTTAATAGAAAAGGCATCCCTTACTGACAAAGAAAAGCTGTGGCTTGAAAATGAACTGAAAGGCAGTGAATAAAATGAATGTACGTGAAGCGATTGAAAAACGCAGAACTATAAGAAAATTTACGGACAGAATTATTGATAAAGCGGATTTGCACGAACTGATTGACTGTGCCCGCCTTGCGGCATACGGGGCTAATCTTCAGCCTCTTAAATTCAGATGCATTAATGATAAAAACGAAGCCGAGGCAGTTTTTTCGCATATTAAGTGGGCAGGCTATCTATCTGACGGCACCCCAAAAGACGGGGAGAAGCCCAATGCATATATTGCTGTTCTGGGTGATACCGAGATAAAGAAGAACGGTATGTTTGAAATCGATGCAGGTGCGGCGGTTACCACAATGATGCTCCGCGCCGAGGAACTTAATCTTGCTACCTGCTGGCTCGGTGCAATTGACAGAGAGGAAATTTCAAAGATTCTCGATATTCCCGAAAGCCTTAAGCTTCTCTATCTTCTTGCCGTTGGAGAAGGGGCTCAGGAAAGCACCATCTGCAATATGGAAAATGGAGACGTGAAATATTTCATGGGAGAAAACGGCGTTCTTAACGTGCCTAAGCGTTCCCTTGAAGAAATTATAATCGGTGAATAATCATGGAGCATGAATTTTCAAGAACGGAAAAGCTGATAGGGAAAGATGCACTTGAAAGACTTTCACGGTGCCGTGTTGCGATTTTCGGAATAGGCGGTGTGGGAGGATACGTCATGGAGGCACTTGCCAGGTGCGGCGTAGGGCATTTTGATTTAATAGATAACGACACGGTTAATATAACAAATATCAACCGTCAGATTATAGCCACGCATGATACGATAGGGGAGTTCAAGGTTGATGCGGCAAAAAAGAGAATTTTAAGTATCAATCCGCAGGCAAAGGTCAGTGTTTACAAAACCTTTTATCTGCCCGAAAACTCTTATCAGTTTGATTTTTCATCATATGATTATGTTATAGATGCCGTTGACACGGTTACGGCAAAAATAGAAATTATCGTGAATGCAAAAAAAGCAGGCGTTCCCGTAATAAGCTGTATGGGAACGGGAAACAAGCTCAACCCCACGCTTTTTGAAATCACGGATATTTATAAAACCTCCGTTTGCCCCCTTGCAAAAGTAATGCGGAGGGAGCTTAAAAAAAGAGGAATTGAAAAACTTAAGGTTCTTTATTCAAAGGAAGAACCCATAAAGCAAAACAGTGATAATTCCACAAGACCCGTGCCGGCAAGCATATCCTTTGTGCCGTCCGCGGCAGGGCTTATTATTGCAGGAGAAGTTATAAAAGATTTGATTGAAAGGAATATATATAAATGAGCATTACAAGCAGAAAATATGGCGAACTTGACGGGCAGGAGGTAATTGCATACTCTCTTGACAATAACAAGGGTCTCAGAGCTGAAATATTAAATTACGGAGGTATTATTACACGCCTTGTATATAACGGTACAGACGTAGCTTTGGGTTGGGATAACTTTGACGAGTATCTTAATAACGGAAGCTGTTATGGTGCTATGATTGGCAGAAATTCCAACAGAATTGAAAACAGCGAATTTGAAATCGGAGGTAACACCTATAAGCTAACCCCCAACAACGGCAGAAACAATCTTCACGCAGGGCCCAACGGCTTCGATAAAAAAATCTGGAATGTGGAAACTTCGGACGGAGAGGAGCCGGCGGTGATTCTTCGCAGAATCAGTCCCGACGGAGAGGAAGGATTCCCCGGAAATGCCGCAATTAAAGTTACATACACGCTTACAAAGGACAATGCAATCGAGATTCATTACGAGGGCGAATGTGACAAGGACACGATTATTAATATGACAAACCATACATATTTCAATCCCAACGGACACGACAGCGGCAGTGTTGAAAACTGTAAGCTGTGGCTCGACTCAAGCTTCTATACCCCCAACACAAAGGAATGTTTCCCCGACGGAAGTATAATCTCTGTCGAAGGCACGCCATTTGATTTTAGGAAGGAAGCCACCTTGGGTGAAAAGCTTTCCATGAAGCACGAGCAGACAGATATGTTCGGAGGATACGACCATAACTTTGTTCTTAATGGAAGAGGATACAGGCTTGCAGGAATTTTCACAGGGGATAAGAGCGGTATTTCAATCGAAATGTATACCGACCTTCCCGGAGTACAGCTTTACATTCCCGGCGGAGCACCCAATGAAAAGAGAAAATGCAAGGACGGTGCAAACTATTGCCGCCGCAATGCTCTCTGCCTTGAAACACAGATGTTCCCCAATTCTATGAAGCACGCTCATTTTCCGTCAATAATTGTTAAAGCAGGGGAAAAGTATGATACAAAAACTGCTTATAAATTCAAATAAACAGGGTAATTTCACAAAAAAATTATTGAAAACTTTGTTATTTTGTGTTACAATTTATGGAATAAAGCACCAATTTTGGAAGTTGATAATATAAAAGTAGTGAAAACAATTTCCAATCGGAGGTATACAATGGTTTATAACAATATTTTAGAGGCAATGGGAAGCACTCCCATAATTCGCCTTTCCCGTATGGGAGACAGCGAGAGTGCCCGGATTTTGGTGAAATTTGAGGGCCTTAACGTAGGCGGTTCCATAAAAACACGAACTGCGTATAATATGATACTTGAAGCCGAAAAAATGGGTAAAATAAATAAAGATACCATTATCGTTGAGCCTACCAGCGGCAATCAGGGAATCGGACTTGCCCTTGTAGGTGCGGTAAGAGGGTATAAGACAAAGATTATTATGCCTGATTCCGTAAGCGAAGAACGCAGAAAACTTGTCAAGCATTACGGGGCTGAGGTTATTCTCATTCACGATGCAGGCAACATTGGCGAATGTATTGAGGAGTGTTTACAGACTGCCCTTCGTATGCAGAGGGAAGACCCTAACGTATTCGTGCCACAGCAGTTTGAAAATCCTGCAAACCCTGCTGTTCAGCGTAATGTAACGGCGGCTGAAATCATAGAGCAGGTAGACGGTCCCATTCACGGATTTTGCAGCGGAATCGGTACAGGCGGTACAATTACAGGTATTGGAGAGGTGCTTAGGGAGCATAATCCCGATATGACTATATGGGCAGTTGAGCCGGAGCATGCGGCGATTCTTTCGGGCGGCTCCATTGGTACACATTTGCAGATGGGTATCGGTGATGGGCTTATACCACCGATTCTTAACCAGGAGATTTACGGTGATATATGTATAGTAAAGGACGAGGAAGCAATTCAGACCGCTAAGGATTTGGCGGCGAAGGAAGGTATCATGTGCGGAATTTCCAGCGGTACAAACGTTGCCGCCGCAATTAAGCTTGCAAAAAAGCTCGGCAAGGGAAAAACCGTTGTAACCGTGCTTCCCGACACAGCGGAGAGATATTTTTCGACACCGCTTTTCGAAGATTGATTTTAATTTTACAACATAACAGGAGGAATTTTTATGAACACAAATGTGAGACCTGAAACAATGGAGCGTATCACAACAAAAGATTTAGCAGAAAAATTTATTGATGAACAAGTTAAACTTGTACGTGAGCAGGTTGGTGATAAGAAGGTTCTGCTTGCTCTTTCAGGAGGCGTTGACAGCTCTGTTGTAGCTGCACTTTTGATTAAGGCAATAGGAAAACAGCTTGTTTGCGTGCACGTAAATCACGGTCTGATGCGTAAAGGTGAGAGCGAGCAGGTTATAGAAATTTTCAAAAATGGTCTTGATGCAAACCTTATTTATGTTGATGCCACAGATAGATTCCTGAGTCTCCTTGCAGACGTTGAGGAGCCTGAAAGAAAGAGAAAAATTATCGGCGGCGAATTCATCAAGGTGTTCGATGAAGAAGCTGCAAAGCTCTCCGATATTAAGTTCCTTGCTCAGGGTACAATTTATCCCGATATCCTTGAGAGTAAGGGAGTAAAGGCTCACCACAATGTAGGCGGTCTCCCCGAAGATATGGAAATGGAACTTGTAGAGCCTGTTAAGCTTCTCTATAAGGATGAAGTTCGCGTAGTAGGGTCTGCTCTCGGTCTTCCCGATGAAATGGTTTACCGTCAGCCTTTCCCCGGCCCCGGTCTCGGTGTTAGATGCCTTGGTGCAATCACCCGTGACAGACTTCATGCTCTTCGTGAAGCAGATGCAATCCTCAGAGAGGAATTTGACAACTGCGGTCTTGCAAAAACTGTTTGGCAGTACTTTATTGCAGTGCCCGATATGAAAAGTGTCGGCGTAAAAGATGATAAGCGTTACGAAGGTTGGCCCGCAATCATCCGTGCTGTCAACACCACAGATGCTATGACGGCTACTATTGAGGAAATTCCCTACGATGTTCTTCATAAAATTACAGCACGTATTACCTCCGAGGTAGACGGCATCAACCGTGTCCTCCTAGACCTTACTCCTAAGCCTATCGGCACGATCGAGTGGGAATGACGAATTTGTTAAAGGGCAGAGGTAAGTAGCCTGATAGAGGCAAAAACTAATATCCTTTAAAACAAAAAATAGACCTTGAGATTTGAAAAGAATCTTGAGGTCTTTTTGTTTGCCTGAAACATAGGAAAACCTTGTAATATAGGGAAAAATAGCGTATAAAATTTTGATTTTATGTGCATGAATTTCCACTTAAAAATGAATATTGTAGAGAATGCGAGTTTTGGCCTTTTCCACGCTACAGCATAGTGCTCCGTAACACCCGCCAGAGAACAAAAAGGAACCAAATCCTTTCGGACTTGATTCCTTTTTTCCTTTGGAGCTGGTGACGTGACTTGAACACGCGATCTGCTGATTACGAATCAGCTGCTCTACCGACTGAGCCACACCAGCATTTTGACAACGTATATATTTTACTAACTTTTGATGTGTTTGTCAATAGCAAAACATCAAAAATCGTATTCAATTTTTCCATATATTATATAATTTTCTTTGACAGACTGCGTAAAAGGTGGTAAAATGTATTTTGGATATTGATGTATATATTTTTACATATAATTTTATTACGAAAGGGCGGAGAGTTATGAGCTTTATTAATGACGATTTTATGCTCAAAACCGAGACAGCGAAAAAACTTTATCACGAATATGCGGAGGCAATGCCGATTATAGATTATCATTGCCATCTTGTACCTAAGATGATTGCAGAGAACAAGAAGTTCAAAAATGCTTTTGAGCTTTTCCTTGGCGGTGACCACTATAAGTGGAGGCAGATCAGAACCAACGGTACTCCCGAGGAGCTTATCACGGGGGACGGAGGAAGCGATTACGAAAAATTCTATGAATTTGCCAAAGCTATGCCTTACTTTATCGGAAATCCTCTTTATCACTGGACGCATCTTGAGCTTAAGAGATATTTTGGAATTGATGAAACTCTTAACGAAAAGACCTGCAAAGCAATCTGGGATAAGGTAAACGAATGTCTTGCAAAGGATGAATTCCGTCCTCAGGAGCTTATCAAGCGTTCCAACGTTAAGGTGGTTTGTACTACGGATGACCCTGCCGATTCTCTCGAATATCATCAGGCTCTGCGTGATTTTGAATGTAAGATTCTTCCTGCATTCCGTCCCGACAAAGCTGTTGAAATAGGCAAGGAAACCTTTATGCCTTATATAGAAATGATTGGAGTTAAGTCCTATGACGAGCTTATAAGCTGGCTTACTTCAAGAATTGAGTTCTTCCACGAAAACGGATGCCGTGTAAGTGATCACGCACTTGAATATGTTCCTTACGCTCTGGGTAATCCTGCCGAAGTGTTTGAAAAGAAGCTTTCCGGAAAAGAGCTTACCCTTGAGGAAATCAATGTATTTAAAACAGCGGTTATGAAGCACTGTGCAAAGGAATATGTACGCCTTGGTTGGGCAATGCAGCTTCATATCGGTGCTGTTCGTAACAACAACACAAAAATGTACAAAAAGCTTGGCCCCGATACAGGTTTTGACTCTGTAAACGACCTTTGCATCGCTGAAGACCTTGCAAAATTCCTTGACTGTCTTGAAATTGACGATTGCCTTCCCAAGACAATCCTTTATACCCTTAATCCTAAGGATAATGCAACCTTAGGTACAATCCTCGGTTGCTTCCAGCAGGGACCCATTCAGGGAAAAATCCAGTTCGGTAGTGCATGGTGGTTTAACGACCAGCGTGACGGCATGGTAGACCAGATGCGTTCTCTTGCAAACCTTGGCATGCTTTCAAGATTTGTTGGTATGCTTACAGACAGCAGAAGCTTTGTTTCATATACCCGCCATGAATATTTCAGAAGAATATTCTGTAACCTTATAGGTCAGTGGGTAGAGGACGGCGAATATCCCGCTGATTGGGAATACCTTGAAAAAATTGTCAAGGGTGTATGCTACAACAACGCAGAGGCATATTTCGGATTTTAATGAAGGAGCTTACCAAAATGGACTTTACAGTATCAGAGCGTATGTCAACCCTCAAAGGGTCTGCAATACGTGAAATGTTTAAGGCAATGGCAGACCCTGCCATGATTTCACTTGCAGGCGGTAATCCCGCCGCAGAGCTTTTCCCGAATGAAATTCTTGCCGAGATTGCTTCCGACATTTTGAGGAATAATCCCGTCGGTGCGCTTCAGTACGGAATTTCCGAGGGTAATGTGGCTCTTCGTGAAAAAATTATTGAATTTGTAAAAGAACGTGAAAATATAGAAATCTCGCTTGATGAGATTACCATAGTTTCGGGCGGTCAGCAGGCAATCGAGCTTACCTCGAAAATCCTTCTTAATGAGGGGGACAGCGTAATCGTTGAAGCTCCGTCCTTTGTAGGCGGTCTTAATGCTTTCCGCTCCTACGGTGCAAACCTTGTGGGAGTAGAAGTAGAAAGCGACGGTATGAATATTGAAAGGCTTAAGGAGGCAATAAAGAACACCCCCAACGTTAAGCTCATTTATACCATTCCCAACTTCCAAAATCCTTCGGGCGTTACAATGAGCCTCAAAAAGAGAAAGGCACTTTATGAAATTGCCCGCGATAACGGAATCTTTATAATTGAGGACAACCCCTACGGCGAGCTTACTTTTGACGGCGTGAAGCTTCCCACCATTAAATCAATGGACGAGGCAGGCGTTGTGCTTTACAGCGGTTCATTCTCCAAAATTCTTGCTCCGGGACTTAGACTTGGCTATCTCATTGCTCCCAAGAATTTTACCGAGAAGGTAGTTCTCGGAAAACAGGTTTCCGACGTTCATACGCCGTCACTTCCGCAGCTTTTGGCTCTTGAATTTATGAATCGTTACGATATTGTAGAGCTTATCGGAAAAATGCGTGACCTTTATAAAGAAAAATGCAACACCATGATTGAGGCTATGAAAAAATATCTTCCCAAGGAAATTACATATACAGTTCCTGGAGGCGGCCTTTTCGTATGGTGTAATGCCCCCGGAATCGATACTCTCAAGCTCAGCCGTGAGTGCACCGAGCAAAAGGTTCTCATCGTGCCGGGAAATAACTTTGCAACAGACCAGAGCCTTGAAAACAGCGGTTTCAGGCTTAATTTCTCAACCATGCCCAACGACAAAATTGTCGAAGGCGTAAAAAGACTCGGCGAGGTTCTTAAGAAGTATTATAACTAAGGAGTTTCTGTTATGAAGGGCAGATTTATAGTATTTGAAGGAATAGACGGTGCAGGAAAAAGCACTCAGATAGAAATGCTGCGTCAAAAGCTTATAAGCGAAGGTAGAAAGGTGTTTATAACCGCAGAGCCTACAGCCTCAGTTACGGGCGGCATTCTTCGTGATGCCTTGAGCGGCAATTACAAACGCAGTGCATCGGAGCTTGCGGCAATGTTTCTTTCCGACCGCATTTTTCACAACGTGAATGAAAGCGTGGGAATTAATCAGGCACTTGAGCGTGGCTTTGATGTGATTTCCGACAGGTATTATTATTCATCGTTTGCATATCAGGGGCTTGACAGTGACATTGACTGGGTAATTAATATGAATCTTAATTGCCCAGACGTCAGAAAGCCCGACCTATGTATTTTTCTTGACCTTGATGCCGAAAAATCCAAGACGCGTATTGATACAAACCGTGCTACGGTAGAAATTTTTGAAAACGAAGAAACACTTAATAAAATAAGGAATAAGTTTTTTGATGTGTTCAAGCGGCTTCCCGATGAAAACATTGCAATAATTGATGCAAGCGGAAGCGTTGATGAGGTCTTTGAAAAAATTTCCGAGGCTGTAGCCGAGCGGTTAGATAGGACGATATAAATTGACTAAGATAATTACCATTAATCCCGATAATATTGATATGAATTTGCTTGCACAGGCTGCTGATGTTATAAAACACGGCGGCCTTGTGGCTTTTCCTACGGAAACTGTTTACGGACTTGGTGCGGACACTTTTAACGCCGAGGCAGTGGCTAATATTTTCCGTGCAAAGGGGCGTCCGATGGATAACCCGCTTATATCCCACATAGCTGATATAAGCGAATTAGAGCGTTTTGCACGTGAAATCCCCGACAGTGCAGAGAGGCTTGCCAACGAATTCTGGGGCGGTCCGCTCACAATGATTTTAAAGAAAAGAAGCAATATTCCCGATGCCGTTACGGCAGGGCTTGATACTGTTGCGGTAAGGCTTCCCAGCCACAGTGTGGCAAATGCACTTATAAAGCTTTCGGCAACTCCCATTGCGGCACCGAGTGCTAACCTTTCGGGCAGTCCCAGCCCCACCACCGCAAGGCATTGCATTGCAGACCTTGACGGCAGAGTGGATATAATAATAGACGGGGGGAGCAGTATGATTGGCATTGAATCCACCGTTATAGATTTAAGCGGTGAAATCCCTGTTGTGCTCCGTCCGGGCGGAATTACCCCCGAAGATATGCAGAGTATAATAGGCGAAGTGAAGTACAGCTCAGAAACCACCCCTGATGCACCCCGATGCCCCGGTATGAAATATACTCACTACAGCCCGGAGGCACAGGTAATTATCCTTGAAGATATTTCTTCATTTGCCAACTACGCAGAAAAGGGAAAGAAAATTTGCGTTATAGCAAAAAATGCACCAAAGCATAATTTAGATGCTGACCTTGTGTATGATGCAGGCTGTGATGATAAGGAATACGCGGCAAGGCTTTTTTATCTGCTTCGCAAGGCAGACGAGGACGGTGCAGACACAGTCTTTGCCGAGCTTCCCGAAAACTATGGAATCGGGGTGGCACTGTTTAACCGTTTATACAAATCTGCGGGAGGCAGGGTGATTTATAAATGAGTAAGGATTTCCTTTTCATCTGCACGGGAAATACCTGCAGAAGTCCTATGGCGGAAGCCATATTTAATACTATTTCAAAAACCAAGGCGAAATCCGCAGGTATGTCGGCAGGCGTGCCTCAAGGTGCGGCAAAAAATGCCTGCATAGCAGTAAAGGCATATGGTGCAAGCCTTGAAAAACACCGCTCAAGCCAGCTTTCCCCGGAGGATTTGCAAGAATATAAATTGATTATCACAATGACCTCATCTCAGCGTGATATGCTTCGTTCATTTGCAAATAATGATAAAGTCATCTCTCTTGCTGATTTTGCAGGGGAGGAGGGGGAAGTGTTTGACCCCTACGGCGGCGATCTGGAGCTTTATGAAAAAACTCTGCGGCAGATTTATGAGTATATTGTAAAAGGCATTTTAAACAGGTCAGAGTGCGTTTATGCCTCCGAGGAAGATGCAAAGGATATTGTGCATATGGAATCGGATTATTTTGCCGATAGCTGGAGTGAAAATTCCGTCTTGACGCATATAAAGAATCAGAAAGTCATCGCCCTCAAATTCGGCGAAACTCTATTAGGCTACTGCATTTTTATGACTGCGGCGGACGAGGGAGAAATATTAAGAATCGCCGTGGATAAAAAGCTTCGCGGAGCAGGGCTTGGAAAAAAACTCCTTTCGGCTGTGCTTTGCGAAATGAAAGAGGACGGTATCGGTGAAGTTTTTCTTGAAGTAAGAAGCGGTAATGAAAGTGCAATTGCACTTTATAAATCAGTTGAATTTGAAGAAATCGGCACCCGCAAGGGCTATTACCGCGATAACGGCGAGGATGCCACCTTATATAAATTAAAAATAAAGGAACGGTAAGAATGGCTTATATATTAGGAATTGAAACATCGTGCGACGAAACGGCGGCATCTGTCACCGAAAACGGAAGAAAAGTGCTTTCAAATGTGGTTTATTCACAGATACCTCTGCACACTATTTACGGCGGAGTTGTGCCTGAAATTGCATCACGAAAGCATATTGATAAAATAATACATGTAATTGACCGTGCCATAGCGGAATCGGGAATTACAAAGGAAGAATTAGACGCCGTTGCGGTAACATACAACCCCGGTCTTGTGGGTGCTCTTTTAGTGGGCGTTTCCGTGGCGAAGGCGTTTGCATATTCCATAAAAAAGCCTCTCATACCGGTTAATCATATACAGGGGCATATTGCGGCAAATTATATTGCATTTCCCTCTCTTGAGCCGCCATTTGTAAGCCTTGTTGCGTCGGGCGGTCACAGTCATATTCTTCACATTAAGGACTATCGCTCTTTTGACGTAATCGGCGCTACTACGGACGATGCCGCGGGCGAAGCCTTTGACAAAGCGGCGAGAGTGCTCGGACTTGGTTACCCCGGAGGTCCCAAGCTTAATGCCCTTGCAAAGGACGGAAATCCCGAAGCAATCAGATTCCCCCGTCCTCACAACGGATATGATTTCAGCTTCAGCGGTCTTAAAACTGCTGTTATTAACTATGTTCATACGGCAGAGCAAAAGGGTGAGGAAATCAATAAAGCAGACGTTGCCGCATCTTTTCAGCAGGCAGTCTGCGATGTTTTGGTGGATAACACCGTGAACGCGGCAAAAGAGCTTGGAGTGGATAAAATTGCCATTGCAGGCGGCGTTGCGGCAAATACACTTCTCAGAGAACAAATGGAGAGAGAGGGGAAAAAGGCAGGGCTATCTTTCTATTGTCCTCCCATAGACCTTTGCACCGACAATGCGGCAATGATTTCCTGTGCAGGTTATCTTAATTTTGAAGCAGGCATCCGCGGCGACCTTGATTTAAATGCTGTACCACAACTAAGTATAGGTGACGTGTTATGACTAAGCTTGATATTTTAAGACAATATATGAAAAAACAAAATTTATCCGCAGTAGTTATTCCCACTGCGGATATGCATTTAAGTGAGTATATTTCCGAGCATTACAAGCTCCGCCAGTACGTAAGCGGATTTACCGGCAGTGCAGGAACCTTGGTTGTTACCAATAAAAACGCCGGTTTGTGGACAGACGGCAGGTATTACATTCAGGCAGAGCGTGAGCTTTCGGGTAGCGGTATCTCTCTTTACAGGGCATCGGAAAAGGAAACGGTGAAGATTCACGAATTTCTTAAAGGAAGCCTTTCTGAAAATGATGTAATCGGCCTCGACGGAAGATTGTTTTCTAAGAAATATCTTGACTCTTTTATTTCAAAACTGGGCAATATTAAAGTAAATACCGATTGTGATATCGCACAAATATGGGAAAACCGACCCCCTGAGCCTATGGAAAAGGCCTTTTTGCTTGAGGAAAAATACAGCGGAGAAGGAGCATCATCAAAAATCAGCCGTGTGCGGAGTATAATGCGTGAAGATTCTTTTACCCACTATGTTGCAAGTGCTCCCGAATGTATAATGTGGCTACTGAATATCAGAGGAAATGATGTGAAGGATACTCCCGTGGTGCTTTCATATCTTATGCTTACAGGGAAAAATGTGATTCTTTACGTGCATGGTGAAAAGCTGACCGATGAAGTGTCATCATACCTTAAAGAGCATAATATAGAAGTGGCAGGCTACGAAAAAATATATGAGGATGTACAAAATTTAAGCGAAAATGATTACACAGCGGTTGATTTTTCACTTACAAACTATTCGCTCGTAAATAAAATTGCATCACCTAAAAAAGATTTTAAGGATGTTATATATAACCTCAAATGCATTAAAAACTGTGTGGAAATTGAAAACATAAAGAAGACCTACGTAAAGGAAAACGTCTCACTTACAAAGGCTTTTTACGAAATTTATCACAGTGAAAATATTGATGAATGTGCGGTTTGTGAAATAATTGAAAAGTATCGCAGGGAAAACGAAGAATATTTTTCCCCATCCTTTGACACAATTGCCGCATACGGAGCAAATGCCGCAATGATGCACTACAGCCCCGAAAAAGGAAAATGCTGTAGAATAGAGAAAAAGGGTATGCTCCTTATAGATACGGGCGGGCAGTATTTCGGAGGAACCACCGACACTACAAGAACGCTTGTTATGGGAGAGCTTTCGGATGAGGAAAAAGAAAGTTTAACCCTTGTTTTAAAAAGCCATATTGCCATAATAACGGCAGTGTTCCCCGATGGCACAAAATGCTGCGAAATAGACTCCCTGGCACGAATGCCTCTGTGGAAAAAAGGGCTTGACTACCGATGCTCCACAGGTCACGGGGTAGGCTATATGCTGGGTGTTCACGAGGGACCGCAAAGGCTCAGTACAGCATGTAATGAAAAGCTCATCTCTATGATGACACTGACCGACGAGCCGGGCGTGTATACCGAGAATATGTACGGAATCAGAATTGAAAACCATCTGTGCGTAAAAGAGGCATTCAAAACCGAGTACGGCAGATTTCTAAAGTTTGAGGTTTTGAATTACTGCCCCATAGGGACGGAGGGCTTTTTGCCTCGTCTTCTTACAGATGAAGAAAAAATGTGGCTTAACGGCTATAACGAAAAATGCAGGGAAACTATCTCGCCCTATCTTGGCAAGGAGGAAAGAGAATGGCTGATTCAATATACAAAGGCAATATGAGTGAGGATTTTTCCAAAAAGCTTAAATTCCTTATAGAGCTTGATAAAATGAAAACCATCTATCGCCAGACACTTCTTGCGGATAAGTCAAGGCGTGAAACCGATGCCGAGCATAGCTGGCACATTGCTATGATGGCGATGCTTTTCGGGGAGCTTGCACCCGAGGGCGTAAACCGTGACAGATGCATAAAAATGTGCATGGTGCATGACCTTGTGGAAATATACGCAGGCGATACTTTTTGTTATGATAAAGCGGCAGGGCTTGATAAAAAGGAAAGGGAAATTATGGCGGCACAAAAGCTTTTTTCCATTCTTCCCGAAAAGGATGGGGAGGAGCTTAAAAATCTCTGGATTGAATTTGAGGAGCAGTCTACTCCTGATGCTCTTTTCTGTGCCTCGCTCGACCGTTTTCAGCCCATAATCAATAATATTTTAACCGATGGCCATACATGGCGTAAAGGAAAAGTGAATCGTGAACAGGTGGAGGAAAGAATGTCCGTTATCAAGAAGGGATTTCCTAAGGCTTGGGAAACGGTATGCAATATTATAGATGAAGCAGAGAAAAAAGGTTATTTTTCATAAAATTTGGACTATTATAGTATAAATCTATACAAAGTATACAAAATTTTTATAATTGAAGATTTTTTTGTTGCAAAATCACTTGAAATAGTGTAAAATAGATTGAAAATATATGGTGGTGATATATAATGAATATTTCAAAGAAATTCGCATCGGTTGCACCTTCATCAACTCTTGCAATTACTGCAAAGGTTAACGAAATGAAGGCAAACGGCATTGATGTTGTAGGCTTCGGTGCAGGTGAACCCGATTTTAATACTCCTAAGCATATAAGTGATGCGGCGATCAAGGCAATTAACGAGGGCTTCACTCGTTACACGCCAGCCTCAGGTACAAAGGAGCTTAAGACGGCTGTTGCCCAGAAGTTTAAGCGTGATAATAACCTGGATTACGGCATTGAAAATATTGTTATTTCAAATGGTGCAAAGCATTCTCTTATGAATGCACTGGGTGTAATTCTTAACCCCGGAGATGAGGTAATTATCCCCACTCCTTGTTGGGTAAGCTATCCCGAAATGGTTAAGCTTAATGACGGCGTTCCTGTCCTCCTTAAAGCAAGTGAGGAGGAGGGCTTTGTGGTAAGTGCCCAAAAGATTGCATCGGCAATTACCGATAAGACACGTGCCGTTATCATTAATACTCCCTCAAACCCCACAGGAATGATTTATTCCGAGGAGGAGCTTAGAAAAATTGCTGCTCTTTGCGTAGAAAAGAATATCTATGTTATTTCCGATGAAATATATGAACATCTTATCTACGGCGATACAAAGCATGTATCAATCGCTTCTTTCGGAGAAGATATTAAGGATTTGACAATTATAATAAACGGTGTCAGCAAAACCTATGCAATGACAGGCTGGAGAATAGGATATACCGCATCAAACGCAGCTCTTGCAAAAGCAATGTCAAGCGTGCAGAGCCATGCGACCAGCAATCCCAACTCCATTGCACAGAAAGCGGCTCAGGCGGCACTTGAAGGCTCGATGGACGAAGTGATTGCAATGAAAGCAGAGTTTGAAAAACGCAGAAACTACATGGTTGAGCGTATGAATACTCTCCCCGGAGTTTCCTGCCTTATGCCTCAGGGTGCATTCTATGTAATGATGAATGTGAAGGCACTCTTTGGAAAAACGATTAACGGAAAGACCATTAAGGACAGCGGTTCTTTTGCAGAAATTCTTCTTGATGAGGCACTTGTTTCCGTTGTTCCCTGTAAGGATTTCGACAGCGACGACCACGTTCGCTGGAGCTATGCAACAAGCATGGAAAACATTGTAAAGGGTCTTGACAGACTGGAAGAATTCTTAAATAAGTTAAGTTAACAAAAATGCGGTGTAAGTTTTCTTGCACCGTTTTTTTATTATTTCCTCTTGTAATAATACTCTGTTTGTGCTAAAATAACTCTATTGAAAGGCAGGCGTATACAATGATCAGAATTGGTATTTCAGGCTACGGCAATCTCGGACGGGGTGTCGAATCAGCCATAAAACAAAATGATGATATGGAGCTTGTTGCGGTGTTTTCACGCCGTGACCCCAAAAGCGTAAAAATTAATACAGAGGGAGTAAAGGTTTGCCATATAGACGAGGCAAAGGATTATGCTGATAAAATTGATGTTATGATTCTTTGCGGCGGAAGTGCTACCGACCTTCCTGAGCAGACCCCCGCTTTGGCTAAGATGTTTAATGTGGTTGATAGTTTCGATACCCACGCAAAAATCCCTGAGCATTTCAGTAATGTTGATAAAGCCGCTAAAGAGGGCGGTAATAAGTCGGAGGCCAAGCGGTCTTAGGAAGACAAC
>JAZTXM010000005.1:0-103562 GCA_045636425.1 Clostridia bacterium
GTACGTTGTTTACTGTACTGTCTGGCTTGTATTCGCCTAAAGTTAATCTCAAATGAATTTAAATTCTTTTGAGCCCTTACGCTATTTAATTTTCAAGGTTCAATCCGCTTCGCTTTTTTTAGCGAGCTTGTTTATTATACATCGTCAAGCAAGCTTTGTCAACACTTTTTTTAAACTTTTTTAAGTTTTTTTCGGTGCCTTTGTCAAAGCGCTTTTAACGCGACAACGTTGTATATGTTACTACAAAAAAACCTCTTTGTCAACACCTTTTTTAAACTTTTTTCAAAAAAATTTACGGTGGCGAAAAACCACCGCAAACTCAGTCCCTTAACCCCATAAAAAACAGATACCCCAACGCCGCCAAAAGGATATAGTCATCACAGCCCTCAAGCACAAGCACTATTATCAGCCCTGCCAAAATGTAGTCGTCCTTTTCAAATCGAGAGAGAATCTTCTTTATATCTATTGTGTTGTGGCTTTCATGGGCCTTGGGCATTATCGGCACGCTCATGCTCCGATGCACCACGCCTGTGCTTCCGCCCGCCGGCATTTGTGTTACACGCATTTTTTCACCGCCTTAGAAAAGTTTCAAATCCTTGCCCAGCTTCCCCATTGATGCAAATTTAAGTATCGTAAGGGCACTGTCCATGTACGGCGCTCGTTTTTCGCTGAGAAAAGGCTTTATTGCCAAGAGAAGCCGAGTGCGGTCATCATTTACCATTCCCCCCAGAGAGGAAAGCATATTTGCGGGAAGCTTGGGAGATTCTTTTGAAGATTCTTCCTCCCCCTTTTCTTCATTATTATTTAAGGAAGAAAGTACGCCCTGCACCTTATTCATAATATCGGGGTCAGAGAGTGCCTTTGATATTTCTTTTTCAAAATCCAATTTTATCAGCCCTCCGCATTAAATATATCGGAAATCATTTTCGCAAGCTCGGGGTTTTTGCCGAGTTCCTTCATTATATTATCTTTTTGAATTGATTCTTCCCCGTTTGGGCTTTTGATTTTTTCCACCAGCTCTTTTCCCTCTTGTGTTTTAACAAAGGCACGTGCCTGCTTTACGGCATCTTTAAGCTGGGCTTTATCCATTTTTTTAATCTGCTCAATAATATCTTTCATAAATCATCACTCCTATTTAATAATATGCCGTCTTGACAGATTGTGTTCTTTCCTATAAAATAAATATCGGAGTTGATTATATGAGAGCTATTGTAATGTCTGACAGCCATACAAATACCGCTGCCTGCGAAAGAGCCATTTCGGCAATCGGGCAGAAAAACATAGATATGATAATCCACCTTGGGGATGTTGCCCGCGATGTGGACTATCTGGAAAGTCTTTATTACCCAATAAGGGTTGTATCGGTTTTGGGAAATAACGATTATATGCGGAGCGAGGATTTCGAGCGGGTTATTGATTTTGACGGGCATAAAATATTCCTCTGCCACGGGCATACTCAGTCGGTCAGCTACGGAACGGAAAAGTTGGAGCAGACCGCCCTTAGCAAAGGGTGCGAGGCGGCACTTTTCGGCCACACCCACCACGCCGTGCTTAAAAAGGGAGAAAGCGGAATTATTATTCTTAACCCCGGAAGCGTGGCAAAGCCCAGAGGGGGAAGCCCCTCCTTTGCAGTACTTGAAACGGAAAACGGCAAGCTTTCCGCCGCAATTGTTGACTGGATCTTATAAACTGCGGAGTGTAAAGAAAGGAATTTATTATGGAAGAAAAAAAAGAAATATACAGATGCCGAGCAGTGATGCCTAAAAGCGACAAGCGGATATTTTTTGAGCTTATGGGAGTGGTCCTCCTGTGCTTTGTTTTGTTTCACATTGGAAACATCCTCCCCTTTGGTTGGTTTTTGCAGATTGCGACGCTTCTTGTAAGTGCGATTCTGATAAATAAAATACTCCGACAGGGAACTTTTATCAAAACCTACGTTTTGTACGAGGACTCCCTCATAGTTCTCACCCGATACGGGCTGATTGAAAAGGAAACGGCTTGCTTTCCCCTTTCGGAAGCAAAATTTGCAACACAGACTGTAGAATACCAGGGAAAGACATATCCTTTTTATCCCGATGATAAATTAAAAAGGCTTCTAAAGGAAAACCACCTCTCATAATATAGGTATGAGAGGTGGTTTTATGAATTTTCTTTTTTATATACTGGGAATTGTGCTTTGCGTGCTTTTCTTCCTTAATATAGATAATGCGGCAAAGCTTCTTTTAAAGATTACAGGTGCCTTTGCAGTGCTTTTTATCTACAATGCCTTAGCGGCACAGCTATCCTTTGTACAAGTTGGCATTAATCTTATAACCGCCTCAACTTTAGCGGTGCTTAATCTTCCGGGCGGAATTCTTCTGTTATTGCTATCGGCAATTTTTTAGGATACTGCCCGGTTTTCACAGTGCGTTTTATGTGATTAAAGGTCTCTTTCTCACCCTTTTCCCGAAGCATAAGAAGCCAGCTTTCCAAAAGATCGCTCGTTTCGGGATGAATAAATCTGTTTGGCTTACCCCTCTGAAAATATTCATAGGGGTGTTTTTCGTTGTAATTTTCTTTCTGATAAATCTTGCTGGCGGCAACTCTGTCACAAAACATTTCCGCCACGTAGCGGACAGGCATTTTAACAGGCTTTACCCGCCTTTCCACCGGATTGTAATCCGTCCAATATTCAAAATGATGCTTGTTTCTGCCCTTGTGGTGAAGCCATGCACCGCTGTAGCCCTTTTCCTTTCGCTCCGTTTCGTTGGGGCTGAAGGTGCCTGCATAATATTTTACTCCCTGCCAGAACTCTGTGGGGGTGTATTTGGACAAGTCATGGCGGAGCCCCTGCCAAAATATACCCGCCTTACTGCTGTGACTGATAACGGCATGGCGGTGGCGTGTAATCGTCCTTAAATGGTTTATTGCATTTGAAAAATAATTGGTTTTCAAAAAAAACATTCCTTTTTATTAAATATTTATGTTTTTATAATAACACCGCTTTTCTTTTTTTTCAATATGTGTTATTATTTTTTTATGAACCTTACGGATTTATACGACTATAATTATATGAAAGGGGTTAATGTTTTGAAACAGACAGACATAAACCGCCTCGTTACCCTGCACGGGAAAAAGCTATATAACTTCTGCCTGAGGCTTTGCAAAAACACGCATGACGCCGATGATTTGTATCAGGATACATTTTTAAAGGCAATGGAAAAAGCCTCTCTTATCGATGAGGACAATAATCCCTCGGCATACCTTTGCACAATTGCCGTTTCGTTGTGGAAAAGTGCACTCAGAAAAGACGCCCGCAGGCAGGAAATTGCCCCCACCGTACCGATTGAAAATCAGCTTAATGCAAAAGGTGACCAAAACATTGAAGATGACATTTTAAAAAACGAGCTTTCCGAGGAAATCAAACGTGCAGTTTTATCTCTCGACGATAAT
Organism: Clostridia bacterium; assembly: GCA_045636425.1. Classification (GTDB taxonomy): domain Bacteria; phylum Bacillota; class Clostridia; order UMGS1883; family UMGS1883; genus UMGS1883. The sequence goes on from JAZTXM010000005.1 coordinate 3,433, forward strand.
CTTCGCCCGTGTGTGCTTCTTCACTACATCGGCGAAATGAATCTATCCCAAATTGCCGAGGTGCTGAAAATTCCCGAAGGCACGGTTAAAAGCAGGCTTTTTACTGCCAGAAAAAAATTAAAAGAAAAGATAGGAGAAGAGCTATGATGGACAAAGAGTTTGACAATGCCATAAAAGAGGCTCTCACCTCTGATGAGGTTCCCGAGGGGCTTAATTGCTCCTTGTTTAAAAAGGCACAAGGGAAAATTAAAAAAGCTAAAATATATACGTTCACAAAATTTGCAACTGCGTTTGCGGCAGTGTTTATCTGCGGAGTTTGCGTTCTTTCCGTTTACAATTCCCATAACAGCAAGGGGATAAAGCAGGATATTGTAAAGGATAACAAAAAAGAGGAGTCGGTTGAAATTTCGCCCAAGGCGGCACGCTCCGTCAATGATTCCATGCCGGCATCCGAAGCCACCGAGGAAAAGGTGTCTGATTCTGCGGTTGCCTTTAATTTAAGAAAAACTTTAACTCTATCTGATTTATTTAATGAGGGTTATGATTTTAAAAAGACGATAAACGAAAAAATCAGAGAGCAAATAAGTGTACTTCCCAATGCGGGAGAATATAAATTTTCTGGAATTTCCGAAAATGTCCGATTTTCACTGAGTGAGGAAAACACGCTCACAATTATTTTCAACGAGGGTGAAATCACACTTCCCACTCACGGCGAACAGTATTTCACCGTGGGAACAGTGGCAAACGGAGTTTTAAACTGAAATTTTGCCAAAAAAGGTTGTTTTATACCTTGATTTTTATGAAAACCCGTGCTACAATAACCACGTAAACTTAATATTTCACACAGAGTGTTGATTATACCCCTTTGGGTATAATCGGTGAAAAGGGAATGGGGTGAGAATCCCCTGCGGTAAACTGTCGGTGTGTGCATCGAATGTTTTTATATCCGTTATCGAAAGATAGTCATTGGGAAACTGAGAAGGCAGGATATAAAAATGCGGACATATTTGTCTATATGGTGCGAGTCACAAGACCTGCTTTGATGTTATCTCGTAAGTACTTTAGCCATTAGAGTATAGGGATAGCGTTTTCGGCTTTTGTCGAATTGTGATTCATCACAGAAAAACTCAGCTGTGGTAATTTTTCAAAGAAAAATTGCCGCAGTTTTTTTACTTTCTGCGGTAAGAAAAACCGGAGGTGAAAAACACAATAGGAACAACTTGTAACAGAACTGAGTTTTAGAAAGGATGAAATCAAAGTGAATATTAAAAAGACATTTATAACTACCGTAACATTATTATTGGTCTTTGCAATGCTGATGCTCTCCCCGGCAGGAGCGTCTGCCTCAAACAGGCTGGCAATCGGTGCCGTGACAGACAAAGGCTCGCTTGATTATGTGGAATTTATGGATTCAAACGGAAATCCCATTGAAAATGCAGAGCTTTCTATAGAAGACAAAACAATTACTGTCATTCTTCCCAAGCATTACGCTGTTTCGGAAAAAATAACAGCGGTGTTTTCTCTTACACAAAACAGCGACGGAGTGCCCTATGTTACTCCTAAAAACAAAGCGAGCGGTCCGAGTTCGGGCAAGGCGTGGAATAACAGAACGAATACATATACAACTGCTCTTTCAAAGGGCATAGGAACGCAAACCGTATATTTTTATAACATAAAGGAACCTAAAGCAACAACAAACAAATATGACGTTTATACCATTAATTATGAAGTTAAAAATGAACTTCCTGTTCTTGCCGACGGGATAGGAGAGACCACCACAGCCGAGATTGTTGCAGGCGAAACATACTCACTTGACCTTGCACCTATCTTTACAGATGCAGATGGTGATGAGCTTACCTATAGCGTAAAAATAAACGGCGAAGCGGCAGTATCGGCTGATGAAAATTACAGTTTTACACCAACTATCGGCGGAACATATACACTTGAGTTTTTTGCAAATGACTCTATGGCTACATCGGAAGCTTCATACACAGTCACACTTAAAGTGATAAATTCTGACGCAACTTACGATATGACTGTTGTGCTTCCCGATGATATAAATCCGACATTTTATATCACAAACGGATATGGAGATGACGGAATTGACATTCTTGGCGATGAGCTTGTCTTTGTAAAAGGTGAAACCGAGGAAAACAAAACAGCTTATACCGTTTCTGTCCCCGAAAATATTTCCCAAATTTCCGTTCGTGACGCTGTATATGGCGGCATGGCAATACCTTCATCAAGTGAAAGCTCGGTAAATCTCTGCAAGGTGCAGACAGAAATTACAGATTCAGGAGAAAAAGTGATTTCGGGCATTGTCAGCGTTTCTTACGATGCTCATAAAGCGGTAGGCGTTGACGGCAACTTCTTACTTGCAAAAGAAAAGGAATATACATTTTCGGCTCAACCGTCAGAAACAGCACTCTATAACGCCGCATCAAAAACATTCGTATTAGAAGATACAAATACCGTAATTCTCAAAGCACCCTACAAAAGTCCCAAAACAATCATAACCACTATGGGGGCTATGGCAAAGCTTTTCAAATATCAGAATAATTACTTTGTTCATACGGTCTATGAACCGCTTGCTTGTGTGGATAACGGCGACGGTACATCTACACACTATTTTTCAGTTGACGGCAATATAAGCTACCGTGTGTCAATGGATGGTAAAATCACAAAGGCAGGTTATCTTTCACGCAACTCGGCGACCGTACTCCATACCGATTCGGATGCACTTCCGGGGGACAGAGTGGACTATAGCACGGCAGGAACGGATGCCGCTGCCGTTGCAGATGACAGTGTGCTTCTTAACACAAATCAGCAAAGCCATCTTTCACTCTCTGTCGGACAGACTAAAACCATTAAAGCATACAGGGCTTGGCAAATTGTCAACAACACCACCGCAAATCACATCATTGAACCTGATTTTAATTTTAATATAATTTCGGGTGATGATGTTCTAACCCTTACCTCTTATGAAAATCAGCCAATGACAAACAGTAGCGGTAATTGGCGCACACTTACTGCTATCGGTGAAGGAACTGCAATTATCGAGGTAACATACGACGCAATCTTAATTGACGGAGGTAGCCACGGCGGTTTCTACGGGGCGACTGACCCTGCACGGACAGGACTTTTTGTAGTAACGGTAGGTGCAGATGTTCCCGAGGTTGATTTTGGTATTGAAAGCAAAACAAGTGCAGGAAGTATACTCTATCAGGAAACAAACAAAAAGCCTTGGGACAGTGAATTTGATACTCTTTACTTCTTTGGCGAACGTGGTGAACTGAGGCTTTCACCCACCCTCACAGACGGAAGCATAACAGAGGTTGCCGTTTCACACAATAAGGGCGAAAGCTTTGTAATTCTTGAAGCCGCTGACGGCGTATACACTGCCCCGATTGTATCGGGCAACAATATTATCCGTGTAACTACCGATAAGGGCATAGCATACAAAATAGTCCGAGGTGATAGGATAGAGCTTTCGGTTAAGAACATTACAAATCCGGGAAAGCCCATAGCCGCAGGCGACACGGTAAGCCTTAAGCTTGTTGGCGTGCATACGCCCATTCCAAAGATTTCGGGGACATTCAATCCCGGTTACAGCGGTAACACAGACGGAGAAAGCAAGGTGCATCTCCGTTACAGCTATGGTGAAGAAAGTATAGTAAGCGAAGGCAAACAGTACGATTTCTCCCTGAATGGTACTACTATGGAATTTGCCTTTCCGCAAGAGGGTGAGAAGACAGAATTTACTCTCACAGACGGCTATATCGGAGTCGGGGTAATCGGTGTTACGGGATTTTCGGATGACGGCGACAGCCACCGTAACATTCCCGACGGCGGTGGCGGAACAAGAGATAACAAAACCACATTTACCACTCGCAGTCTGCTTCCCGATATTACACTAAGTATCGGTATGCTTCCGAGCGGAAACACTGCCCCCTTTATCCGTGAAAACGCGCCTGAAACGGCAACGCTCAATCTCGGAGGCACATACGCCCTTAGTATGTCAAAGGTTTTCACAGACCGCGACAACGACACTCTCACATATACCGCAAAAGTTAATGACGGCGAAGCTTCTGTGGTAGAAGATGCGTATTACACCTTTACTCCGGATAGCGTGGGTACATATACAATAACCTTTGTTGCGAAAGACAATGAAGCAGAAAGCGATGCACACACCCTTTCCTTAACCGTTAAAGAAAAGGAAAATGAAGAGACTTCCTCCTCTTCTCCCGAATTTGACATTACGGGCGAGGAAATTGCAGGTTATGTAAAAATAAGCTTTACGGACAGCGGCAAGCGTGTTAAGGGAGAAAAAAATGTAACATATCCCAAAGCACTTGGCACTATAATTTCAGCCAAGAGTATACCCTTTGCCCAGGGCGATACCGTTGCAGATGTGACGCTCCGTTTGCTTGATGCACAGGGCTTTACATATCAGTATACAGGCACTACAAAGAATGGCTTTTATCTTGCATCAATCGGTGATTTTACACTTAAAGGCATTGATTACGATTCTTTCGGTGAATTTGATGCAGGCGTAGGCTCAGGCTGGATGATTACGCTCAATAAAACATTTATTGGAAGAGGTGCATCCGAGTTTGAAGTAGAAAACGGCGATGTAATCAAGTGGCAATACACCTGTCAGCTTGGCGCGGATATCGGCGACCCGTTCTATTCCGACAGAAATAACAAAACCGAGGAAAAAAAGCAAGAGGAAACGGAAGAAAAAAAGGAAGATAACGAAAAAGCAACGTTTACCGAAACAACCTTTTCCGATGTAAAGAAAGACGACTGGCATTATGAATCTGTAAAGTATGTGTATGAAAATAATCTTATGCAAGGGACGGGAGGCGGTTTTGAGCCTGAAAGCAAAATGTCAAGAGCTATGCTCGTAACTGTTCTCTACAGAATGGCAAATCCCGAAAACAATGAAAATAAACACAGCTTTTCAGATGTACCCCAAGGGCAGTGGTACTCGGATGCCATTGCATGGGCATCGGCAAACGAGATTGTAAACGGCATCAGCAGTACAGAGTTTGCGCCCGATAGTGATATCTCTCGCGAGCAGATGGCACTTATTATCTATCGCTTTGCAAAACTGCAAGGTTATGATATAGATGATAAAGCGGATATTTCAAGCTTTGCAGATACAAATGATGTAAGTGATTGGGCGCTTGATGCACTTTGCTGGGCAAATAAAACAGAGCTTGTAAATGGTACAAGCGAAACAACACTTTCGCCAAAGGCTACAGCAACCCGTGCACAGGTTGCGGCAATTCTTATGCGTTTTTGCGAGAATGTAGCAAAATAAGAACTCAGGAGCATAATAATGAAGAAGTTTATATCAATATTTTTGACATTAATAATGATTTTCAGCTTTTCGTCACAGGCATTTGCCGAGGACGCTGACAATGTGGATGCTTTAACAGAAAGTGTCGGAAATTATTTATACGAAACAGTAAAAACCCCTCTTGTCGGCTCAATCGGCGGTGAATGGGCTGTTTTGGGCCTTGCCCGCAGCGAGATGAATATCCCCGACGAATATTTTGAAGAATATTATCAAACGGTTACAAAATATGTAAAAGACTGCCAAGGTGTGCTTCACAAGAGAAAATACACCGAATATTCAAGGGTGATTGTTGCCCTTACCGCAATCGAAAAAAACCCCGCTGATGTTGCAGGATATAACCTTTTAACACCTTTGGGAGATTTTGAAAAAACAATTTGGCAGGGCATAAACGGTGCAATATGGGCACTTATCGCACTTGACTGCGGAAACTATGAAATTCCAAAAAATCCCGATGCAAAAATTCAGGCAACAAGGCAAATGTATATAAACCACATTCTTAAAAAGCAGACCTCCGACGGAGGCTGGGCATTGACCGGGGATACTGCCGATGCAGACGTTACAGGAATGGCACTTCAGGCACTATCCAAATATCAGGATAATGACACTGTTAAGTCGGCAACGGAAAAAGCACTTTCCTGTCTTTCCTATATGCAGAATGAAAACGGCAGCTTTGCAAGCTATGAAACAGAAAACTCCGAGAGCAGTGTTCAGGTAATTGTTGCTCTGTGCGAGCTTGGTATTTCCGTCTATGATGAGCGATTTGTGAAAAACGGAAAGACAATTCTTGACAGTATGCTATCCTTTTATGATGGCGAAAAGGGCTTTATGCATACACATAGTGACATTACAAATCAAATGGCAACAGAGCAATGCTTTTACGCCCTTGTGGCTTTAAATCGTGCAAGAGAAAATAAAAATTCTCTTTATAATATGAGCGATACCGATTGGGGCTATCTTGAACAGATAAAAGCAAAAATAACAGCGGCACTTAATGATATGCTTCCCCTCGGAAGGCTTCTGAAAGGAGGACAGGAATGAAAAAGTACAAAACAAAAATCATTGCAGGCATTATTATTGCGATAGTTTTGGCTCTGGCTTTTTGGGGTGGCGGCTCACCCTCGCATCAAGAAAGCACCCCACCGCAAAACGAAGCTCTGAATGTTAATCAAAGCAGTGCACCCGCCACTGAAGATGAAGCAACGGAAAATGAGTCTCAAATCACACCGCCCCCTGCCGAAGAAGCTCCAGTCAGAGATAAATATATGACCGAGCCTGTTCCCGAGGGAAAGCCTCTCCCCCAAGAGCCACAGGAGACAGTTATATCAACTAAAGAATATACTTGCACTCTATCCGTAAGATGTGATACAATATTACAAAACCTTACACGCCTTGATAAGGAAAAGGCAGATATTGTGCCGAAAGACGGTGTATTATTTGCAGAAAAGACCGTTATCTTTTACGAGGGTGAAAGTGTGTTTGACCTGCTCCTTCGGGAAATGAAGAAAAATAAAATCCACATGGAGTTTGTAAACACCCCCATATATAACAGTGCTTATATTGAAGGGATTGCTAATTTCTATGAATTCGACTGCGGCGAGCTTTCGGGATGGATGTATAAGGTAAACGGATGGTTTCCCAATTACGGCTGCAGCCGATATGAGCTTAAAGACGGAGATAAGGTTGAATGGGTATATACCTGTGATTTAGGAAGCGACGTAGGCGGCAATTATTCTGCACAGAACGGAAGTTAAAATTATGAATGAATTTAAAAATTATCACCCGATTGTAAATTTTACATATTTTGTACTTGTAATCGGGTTTTCCTGCTTTTTTATGCATCCCGTGTGTCTTTTGATTTCTCTGCTTTCCGCGTTTACATATTCCGTGATGCTAAAGGGCAGAAAACAGCTAAAAACAAATTTAATATATATGCTCCCGATGCTTATAATGATGGCACTGATAAACCCTGCCTTTAACCACGAGGGCGTGACGGTTATAAAATATCTGCCGAGCGGAAATCCGCTGACATTGGAGTCGGTTATTTACGGACTTTGTGCAGCGGTTATGATTGCCGGGGTTATATGCTATTTTTCCTGCTATAACGAAATTATGACAAGCGACAAATTCATATACCTGTTCGGAAAAATAATTCCGTCATTGTCCCTCATTATTTCTATGACGCTTAGGTTTGTGCCGAAATTTGCATCACAGCTTAAGGTGGTTACAAACGCTCAAAGGTGCATGGGGCGTGATGTAAAGTGCGGCAGTATAATAAAGCGTGCAAAAAACGGACTTAATATTCTGTCAATCATGACGACGTGGTCACTCGAAAACGCCATTGAAACGGCGGACAGCATGAAAGCACGGGGGTACGGCACAGAGGGCAGAACTGCATTTTCTATATTCACATTTGATAAGCGTGATAAAAAAGCTTTAATTTGCATTTTGATTCTGGGAGCATATACACTTTTCGGGAATTTATCGGGCGGAATGTATTTTCGATATTTCCCCTCTATGAAAGCGGCAGATATTTCACCCTTTGGCATAAGCGTATTTGTGTCATACCTGCTTCTTTGTATGTTTCCTGTTATAATTGAACTTTGGGAGGTGAGAAGATGGAAAGCTTTAAGGTCGAAAATTTAAGCTTCGCATATCCAAATACAGCACATAAAACTCTTGACAATATAAATTTTTCCGTTAAAAAAGGTGAATTTGTGCTTATCTGCGGACAGTCGGGATGCGGAAAAACCACGCTTTTAAGGCTTTTAAAATCTTCCCTGTCCCCTTTCGGTGAAATAAGCGGAGATATTTATTTTAACGGAAAGCCCCTTGCCGATTATAAAGCAAGAGAGCAGGCGGCACAAATCGGCTTTGTAATGCAGAATCCCGACAATCAGATTGTAACGGACAAGGTATGGCACGAGCTTGCATTCGGGCTTGAAAGCCTGGGGTGTTCCACCCCCGAAATCAGGACAAGGGTTTCGGAAATGGCTTCGTTTTTCGGCATACAGAACTGGTTTTACAAGAACGTAACAGAGCTTTCGGGCGGTCAGAAGCAGCTCCTTAACCTTGCCTCGGTTATGGTGATGCAGCCGTCCGTCCTGATACTTGATGAGCCTACAAGCCAGCTTGACCCCATTGCCGCACAGGAGTTTTTGAAAACCTTGGAAAAAATCAACCGTGAGCTTGGGGTGGCGGTTATCCTCACCGAGCATCGATTAGAAGAAGCCTTTCCCATAGCCGACAGGGTAATCGTTATGGATAACGGTAAAATCATTGCTGATGAAACGCCGGGCGAGGTGGGGAAAATCCTCAAAAGCCTGAGTCATCCCATGTATTCGGCACTTCCCACACCTATGCGTATTTACGGCGAAATTTCGGGCTCCCTGCCCTGCCCCTTGACTGTCAGGGACGGCAGAATATGGCTTGAAGAATATGCAAAAGAGAATACTTTAAACCCCGATGTAATCCCTAAAGATAAATCGCAAAAAAGCAGTGACCCCGTTATTGAAATCAAAGATGCCTATTTTCGTTATGAAAAAGATTTGCCCGATATTATTAAGGGATTTAATTTAAGTATCAATAAAGGTGAGTTATTCTGCCTGGTTGGCGGTAACGGCACGGGTAAAACCACGGCACTTTCCCTTGTTTCGGGGCTTCATACACCCTACAGAGGCGAGGTGTTTATAAAAGGAGAACACATTTCCAAAATAAAAAACCTGTACGACGGACTTCTCGGCGTTCTTCCTCAGAATCCGCAGAGTGTGTTTGTAAAGAAAACTGTTTACCTTGACCTTATGGAAATTTTGTCGGGAAAGAAGCTTGGCAAAGAAGAAAAGGAGCAAAGGATTCAAAATATTTCCCTCCTTTGCAGAATTGAAAATCTTTTGGACAGTCACCCTTACGATTTATCGGGGGGCGAGCAGCAGAGGGCGGCACTTGCAAAAATTCTTCTTACCGAGCCTGAAATCCTCCTTTTGGATGAGCCTACAAAAGGCATGGACGCACAGTTTAAAGAGGAATTTTCGGATATTCTCGCCGATTTAAAGGCAAACGGCGTTACCATTCTTATGGTCTCCCACGATATTGAGTTCTGCGGTAAGTATGCGGACAGATGTGCTCTTGTTTTTGATGGAAGCATCACATCAATCGGTACGCCGAGAGAATTTTTCAAGGGCAACAGCTTTTATACCACAGCGGCAAACCGCATGGCAAGAACCACCCTCCCCGATGCGGTTTTGGCGGAGGATATAATCCTCGCTTGCGGCGGCAGTGTAAAAAAACGAGAGAGAAAAACACGCAAAATCGAATTTCACAATCGGGAAAAGGATATAGCGATCAAAGCGGTGCAGACACCAAAATCAGACAGAAAGCTTTCCAAAAGGACTCTTGCGGCGGCATTTCTTATATTGCTTTTAATACCGCTTACGCTTTACGTCGGCGTTTCCTTCTTCGGGGACAGAAAGTATTATTTTATAAGCCTTCTTGTAATCCTTGAAACCATGATTCCCTTTGCTATGGTGTTTGAATCGAGAAAGCCTAAAGCAAGGGAGCTTGTGGTTATAAGCGTGCTTTGCGGCATAGCTGTGGCTGGCAGGACGGCTTTCTTTATGCTTCCCCAGTTTAAGCCCGTTTCGGCAATTGTGATTATTGCAGGAGTAGCTTTGGGCGGAGAGACGGGATTTTTAGTCGGGGCGGTAGGCGGATTTGTGTCAAACTTTTTCTTCGGGCAGGGTCCGTGGACTCCGTGGCAGATGTTTTCTTTCGGTATTATTGGTTTTTTGGGCGGAATCCTTTTTAAAAAGGGCTTCCTCAGAAAAACAAAAGCTTCCCTTTCTGTCTTCGGATTTTTGTCAACACTTGTTATCTACGGCGGTATTATGAATCCTGCCTCTATAATTATGGCACAAAGCAAAATTACTCCCGAAATGATTTATTCATCATATATTGCGGGGCTTCCCCTTGATTTAATTCACGCATTATCCACTGCCTTTTTCCTTTGGTTTATATCAGGGCCTATGACAGATAAGCTTGAGCGGATTAAGGTTAAGTATGGGCTAATTGAAAGATAGGCGAAAAAAGCGTACTGATTTTTCAGTACGCTTTTTTCTGGTATGCCCGATGCGATTCGAACGCACGACCTTCAGAGTCGGAGTCTGACACTCTATCCAGCTGAGCTACGGGCACATATTCATAAGTTTTTCCTCTTAACATTATACATATTTAGAATCACTAAGTCAACCAAATATTATGTAAAATCTTTGCAGTTTTTTGTTCTGCTTCCTCGGACAATCCCACAAATTACACTCTTCACAACTGCCTATACTATATTCGGGGGTGCAACACATCAGGTAGTCACACTCATCGCACTGACATTCAATGCTCGGCGTCAAGCCGTTTCCCGGGCAATCTATCCCCTCGTTTCCCGGCATAAGTTTAAGTTCCTTCATAAACGCCCCTCCCTGTTATTTAGAATTTTTTCTCAGAATTGCCTTTTTGGACTAATATGAGTTCTATTTTACCACAATAATGTTGTAGAATCAAGCAAAAGGACTCATTTTAGTTCTATAAGGAGGCTGTTTTATGAATCAAAAAATAAAACAGGATGATATATCCATAGGCAAAAACATCAGAAGAATAAGAAAAGCACGCGGAATAGGGCAAACAGAGCTTGCCATAAAATTACAGCTCGTCGGAATCGATATTACTCGTGAAGCCCTTGTTAAAATTGAACGCGGAATTCAGCACATATACGCATCGCAGCTAAAAGCAATCCGTGATGCCCTCGAAACAACCTATGACGAATTATTTATGTGAAAACCACCCTTAGGTCACAACCTTTTAAGGGTGGTTTTTGTTCCCTAAAAATTTTCCTCTAAAATTTGCTTTTTTCCAAAAATTATGATATACTGATTACATATGTGCAATTTCTTTGAAATTCGGAGGGAATTACATGAATGAAGAAAAGTTTATTATGATGCCCGAGGGCATTACAGAAACTCTTGAAAAGAATTATATGCCCTACGCAATGAGCGTAATCATATCCCGTGCAATCCCTGAGATTGACGGGTTCAAGCCGTCCCACAGAAAGCTTCTGTACACCATGTACAAAATGGGGCTTTTGGGAGGAAACCGCACCAAGAGTGCCAACGTTGTCGGTCAGACGATGAAGCTCAATCCCCACGGTGATGCGGCAATTTATGAAACAATGGTGCGTCTTACTGAGGGGCATATGGCACTACTCCACCCTCTTGTGGATTCAAAGGGTAACTTCGGCCGCCACTACAGTAGTAATATGGCGTATGCCGCGTCCCGTTACACAGAGGTAAAGCTTCTTCCCATCTGTAACGAAATTTTCGGTGATATTGATAAAAACACCGTTGAGTTTGTGGATAACTATGACGGCACAATGAAAGAGCCATCCCTTCTTCCCACTGCGTTTCCCAATATTTTGGTTAATCCCAATCAGGGTATCGCCGTTGGTATGGCGAGCAATATCGCGTCCTTTAATTTGGGCGAGGTGTGCAATGCGGCAATTGCACTTATGAAAGATAAAAAAGCAGACCTTTCCGAGCATATCAAAGGGCCCGACTTTTCCACGGGAGGCTTCCTTATCCGCGATGATGAGGTAATGGGGAAAATATTTGAAACGGGAACGGGAAGCGTAAAAATCCGTGCAAAATATTCCTATGACAAAAAGCAGAATATAATAGAAATTCTTGAAATTCCATACAGCACCACGGTTGAGGCAATTATAGACAAGCTTGCCGAGCTTATCAAGGCAGGAAAGATTCGTGATATTAACGATGTCCGTGACGAAACCGATAAGTCGGGTCTTAAAATAACGCTGGAGCTTAAACGCGGTGTTGACGGGGAAAAGCTGATGGCTCGTCTTTATAAGCAGACGCCTCTTGAGGACACCTTCAGCTGCAATTTCAACATTCTTATAGACGGCGAGCCAATGGTACTCGGCGTAAGGGATATACTTCTTCACTGGATTAATTTCCGTATGGATTGTATCCGTCGTATGCTGTGGTTTGAAATTGATAAAAAGAATGCACGGCTTCACCTTTTGGAAGGTCTTGAAAAAATCCTTCTTGATATTGACAAGGCAATCTACATTGTCCGCAACACCCCCGAAGACGCAATGGTTGTTCCGAACCTTATGGCAGGCTTCGGAATTGACAAAATCCAGGCGGAATTTGTTGCGGAGATAAAGCTTCGTAATCTTAACAAGGAATACATCTTAAAGAGGACAAGCGAAATCGAAAAGCTGAAAGAGGAAATAGAGGACCTTACGAAAACCGCCGAAAGCGATGCACGCATCCGCAAGCTTATCGCAAAGCAGCTTGAAGAAATTACAAAGAAATACGGCGGCGAGCGTAAGACGGTAGTAATCGAAACAGAGGACGAGGTAATCGAGCCTGCCGAAAGCTTTATCGAGGATTACAACGTGCGTGTATTTATGTCCCGCGAAAATTATTTCAAGAAAATCACTCTTGTTTCCCTCCGCGCTGCTGCCGAGCAGAAGTTTAAAGAGGGCGACAGCCTCCTTTGCGAAGCCGAGGCAACAAATAAAATGGAAATGCTTTTCTTCTCCGACAGGCAGAATGTATATAAGATGAAGCTTTACGATATACCCGATACAAAGGCAAGTGCATTGGGTGAATATCTTCCCAACCTGATCGGAATGGAAGCGGGAGAAAAGATTCTTTATGCCACACCTGCTTATGATTTCGGCGGATTTATGCTCTTTGCATTTGAAAGCGGTAAGGTTGCAAAGGTAGATATGAAAGGCTACGAAACCAAAACTAACCGCAAAAAGCTGACAAACGCCTACGGCAAGGGCAATATTATAGGTATGCTCTACTGCAAAGAGGAAACTAAGGTGGCACTTTTCAGTAACATTGATAAGTGTGTGGTGTTTAATACCAAGGACATTCTCACCAAAACCAGCCGCACAACGCAGGGCGTGCAGGTTATGACAATGAGAAGAAAATCCTTGCTGACAAGAATAGAAATGCCCGAAGTTTCATTAAAGTCTACTGCAGGTTATGAGGCAAGAACGATTCCGTCATCGGGATATTACCTGAAAGATGAGGATAGCAGTACAGTTCAGACAACATTATTTGACGAGTAAGGAATCATATTATGATTTATTTTGACAATTCAGCCACAACACCCCCTGCTCCGGAGGTTGTGGAAACAATAACCGAATATATGAAAACCTCCTTTGGCAATCCTTCAAGCCGTCACGCATTGGGGCTTGAGGCGGAAAAGATTGTCTCCGAAGCACGAAAAAAGGTCGCGGCGGCACTTTCCTGCACCCCCGACGAGGTGTACTTCACATCGGGCGGTACTGAAAGCGACAATATTGCCATTTTAGGGGCGGCAAACATAAAAAAAGGCAAGCGGATTATCACAACCTCCGTTGAACATCCTGCCGTGCTTCGCTGTATGGATTATCTCGAATCGCAGGGCTTTCAGGTAATCAGAATAAAGCCCCAGAAGGACGGCTCTGTGAAGTTTTCCGATATTGCCGATGCCATTACCCCCGACACGGTGCTCGTAAGCATCATGCACGTAAACAACGAAACAGGTGCACAAATGCCCATTTCAAAAATCGCTGCAGTGCTAAAAAGAATTGCACCCAGGGCACTTTTCCACGTTGATGCGGTACAGTCCTTCGGGCATGTCGGCGTAAAGCCATCTGCGTGGGGAATTGACCTTCTTTCCGTAAGCAGTCACAAAATCCACGGTCCCAAAGGCATCGGTGCTCTTTATATCAGAAAGGGAGTAACCTTAAAGCCCACGGTATTCGGCGGCGGTCAGGAGAAAAATATCCGCAGTGGAACGGAAAATGTAGGTTCAATCGCGGGTTTTGGTAAGGCGTGCGAGCTGATTAACGCTCAGGACGGCATTAAAGCCATGGAAATCAAGGAATATTTAAAGGAAAATCTTCTTAAAATCGACGGCAGTGTATATAACGGCGGCGGTGAAAATGAAAGCCCCTTTATCCTTAATATTTCCTTTGGTAAAATCCGTTCGGAAATAATGCTGAACGCCCTTTCAAATGAGGGAATTTATGTTTCAAGCGGTAGCGCCTGTGCTTCGGGAAGCCATGGAAGCCATGTTCTTGCGGAAATGAACGTACCCCTGCCCGACAGTGCGATAAGATTCAGCCTGTCGAGGTATAATACAATGGACGAGGCAAAAATTGTGGCGGAAAAGGTAACACAAATCGCAAAAAATCTAAGAGTATAAAGGACGATTATTATGAAAGAAATTATTCTTGTAAAATACGGCGAGATTATCCTCAAAGGTCTTAACAGAAGCAAGTTTGAGGACCTTCTCATCAGAAATATAAAAAAGGCTCTCGGCAAAGAAAATATTGCCTCCATTAAAAAAGCACAGGCGGTAATATACATTGACCCTGCCCCCCATACCGATGCCGATACATTGGTAGAGAAGCTCCGCAAGGTTTTCGGCATTATCTTTATTGCCAAGGCAGGCGTTTTCCCCAAGGATATGGACGTAATCCTCTCGGAGGGTGCGGACTATGTATGCGAAGGACTTTACGGGGTGAACACCTTTAAGGTTGAAGCAAAAAGAAGCGACAAGAAATTCCCCTTAGGCTCTCCCGAAATCAGCCGTGAAATGGGCGGTGCAATTCTTTCCCGTGTGCATAGCCTCAGGGTGCAGGTGCAAAATCCCGAAGTGGTTGTCCGTGTGGAAATCCGTGACAGCGAAGCCTATGTTTACTCAACAGGTGCAAGGTGTGCTGGCCCCGGCGGTATGCCTACAGGCTCCAGCGGAAAGGCGACCATTCTTCTTTCAGGAGGTATTGACAGCCCCGTTGCGGCATGGATGATTGCAAAAAGAGGTGTGGAGCTTGATGCGGTGCATTTCTTCTCCCCTCCTTATACAAGCGAAAGAGCAAAGGAAAAGGTTATAGAGCTTGCAAAAATTGTGGCAGGCTATACAGGCAGATTTAACCTTTATATAGTTCCTTTCACCGAGCAGCAGCTTGCAATCCGTGATAACTGCCCCGAGGACCATCTGACCCTTATTATGAGAAGAATGATGATGATGACGGCAGAGCGAATTGCTCTTAAAAATAATTCTCTGGCACTTATTACGGGCGAAAGCCTCGGTCAGGTAGCAAGTCAGACCATTCAGGCACTCGGCGTAACCAATGAAGTTATGACCACTCTTCCCGTTTTCCGTCCCCTTATCGGTATGGATAAAAATGAGATAGTTGATATTGCAAGAGAAATCGGCACATTTGAAACCTCAATCCTCCCCTATGAGGATTGCTGTACCGTGTTCACCCCCAAGCACCCCACAACAAAGCCCACTTTGGAAAAAATTATGGAAAGCCAAAGCAAAATTGATATGGAATATTGGGTAGAGAAAGCCGTTGCCGAGACGGACTGGGTACTAATTGAACCAAATGCGTAACTCCAATGCGGAATGAGGAATACGGAATGCAAAATGACGAAATCATTGCAAAATTAATTGAAAATAACATCACCATTTCCACGGCGGAAAGCTGTACGGGCGGCTCTTTAGGGAAAATTATCACATCAGTTCCGGGGGCAAGCAGTATTTACGGCTACGGATTTATCACCTATGCCAACGAGGCAAAGAAGAAAATCCTTGGCGTTTCCCGCGAAACTCTTGAAAAGCACGGGGCGGTAAGTCCTGCTACTGCACTCGAGATGGCAAAGGGTGCAAGAGAGGTTTCGGGAAGCGATATTGCCGTCAGCGTGACAGGCATTGCAGGTCCCGGCGGTGGAACGGCGGAAAAGCCTGTGGGGCTTGTCTATATTGCCATTGCGGATAAGGACGGCGAGGAATACCGAAAGCTCAACCTTGACGGCAATCGTGATGAGGTAAGAGCCCAGACCTGCAATAAAGTTTTTCACTTAGTAAAAGAAAGATTGAATTTTTAAAAATAAGGTATTGACAAATCATAATCTTCCGTTTATAATAAGAACAGATGTTCGCTATATTTTTCATCTGTTGGAAAGGATTGATACATATGTCTAACGAAAAGAAGGAAGCAATCGCTCTTGCCATGGCACAAATTGAAAAGCAGTTCGGAAAAGGCTCCGTAATGCGTCTTGGCGAAAGCGCTCATTATAATGTTGACTCTATCCCCACCGGTGCGTTGAGCCTTGATATAGCACTCGGAATCGGTGGCGTACCCAAGGGAAGAATTATCGAAATATACGGACCTGAATCCAGCGGTAAAACGACCATCGCCCTGCACATCATTGCACAGGCACAGAAGCTTGGCGGCGAAGCGGCATTTATCGATGCGGAGCATGCACTTGACCCTGTTTACGCAGGTGCTTTGGGCGTTGATGTTGATTCTCTCGTGGTTTCTCAGCCCGACACAGGCGAGCAGGCTCTTGAAATCACGGAAGCGCTCGTAAGAAGCGGTGCTATTGATGTAATTGTTGTTGACTCCGTTGCCGCTCTTGTTCCCAAGGCTGAAATTGACGGCGAAATGGGTGACAGCCACGTAGGCGTTCAGGCTCGTCTTATGAGCCAGGCACTTCGCAAATTGGCAGGCGTTGTTAATAAGAGTAACACTATCTGTATTTTCATTAATCAGCTCCGTGAAAAAATCGGCGTTATGTACGGCAACCCCGAAACAACGGCAGGCGGTCGTGCACTTAAGTTCTACGCTTCCGTGCGTATGGATGTACGCAGAGTGGAAACCCTTAAAAACGGCACTGAATTTATTGGTAACCGTACCCGCGTAAAGATAGTTAAAAACAAGGTTGCTCCCCCCTTCCGTGAGGCTGAATTTGACATGATGTACGGCAAGGGTATTTCCAGAGAGGGTAATATACTCGATGTTGCCGTAAACCTTGAGATTATTAAAAAAGGCGGCTCGTGGTTCAGCTATAACGAGGAAAGACTCGGTCAGGGCAGAGAAAACGTGAAGCAGTATATGATTGAAAATCCCGATTTCACCGATAATATTGAAAATCAGATTCGTGAGAAATTGGGCATGCCATTGTTGGAGAAGAAATAATAAAAAAAGAATAGATTCTTTTTGAGGGAGCAGAACATAACTGCTCCCGCTTTTTTCATTGAAAACGTGTTCTTTTTTAAAAGAAATAAAATTCCCACGGAAGCGTGGAGGATTATGTTCTTTTGTAACCAAAAGAACCAAAAGTTTTGGGGTTCCGATTCCCCAAACCCCAAAACGGCCCAGCAGGGCTAAAAAAATTAATATGCCTTTCATGGCAACAAAGCAGGTTTTGTTTTTGCGTATTTTAAGCCTTTGTACCGCCGGCTTCAAAGGGAAACTTATTCCCTGTTCCGCCTGAAATCGCTCGTCAGCAAAGGAAAATGATACGAGCGATTTCTCGGTAGTCAGCTCAAAATCCGCAAAAACGCAGCTTTGGTGCTTATTGTTAGTTTGCTTTTATAATAAACTATCTTTGTTTATGCCAAAGTAGTTTTAGAAGCTTCAAGGCTGACTGGCAAAATTCTGTCCGCATCATTTTCCTTTGCAGGTGGACAGAATTTAGAAATAATATCGCTGGGTGCGATTTTTGATTCGGTGACACAAAAGCCGCAGAAGCTTCAAAACGGATGTATATAACTAAGTAAGGCAAACAAGTTTACGGCTAAACAATGCCGCCCCTGCGAGGCCGTTTTAAGGGGTTCGGGGGAAATTCGGAATCCCCCGACGCTTTTCGCCATTTTGGCGTTCAAAATGGCACGTCCCTCCAGGACTCCGTGGAAATTGTCTTACATTTTCAATGTTATATTTTTACAGTTTTTTTAAAACTGCCCCCTCCCCCTTGACAAATCCCGAAAAAATGTTATAATAATCACAAACGGCGTTGAAAAAGACAGTAGCCGACCTATCTTTGCGGAAAGAGAAAAAATGCCGTGGCTGGAAGCATTTTACGCAATGGGCGGTGAACACCACTTTGGAGCTGCGGGGAGGAAACTGAGTATTCCCCGACGTGAGCCTGCGTTAACGGGAAATTGAGTGAAAAATTAAGGTGGAACCGTGCATTTGCACCCTTAATCTATGGGACAGCCATAGATTAAGGGTGTTTTTTGTTAATATATAATATAAACCGAAAGGATGATACAAATGGCAGAAATGAACGAACTGCAAATTCTCCGCCACAGTGCCTCCCACGTAATGGCACAGGCAGTAAAAAGGCTTTTCCCCGAAGTAAAGCTTGCAATAGGTCCCGCTATTGACACAGGTTTTTACTACGACTTTGATACTCCCAATCCCTTCACTGCAGAGGATTTGGAAAAAATCGAAGCTGAAATGAAAAAAATTGCGAAAGAAAACCTCAAAATTGAGCGTTTTGAGCTTCCCAGAGCAGAAGCACTGGAGCTTATGAAGGACGAGCCCTATAAGGTTGAGCTTATTAATGAGCTTCCCGAGGACGCCGTGATTTCTTTCTATAAGCAGGGCGAATTTACCGACCTTTGTGCAGGTCCTCACGTGAACTACACAAGCAAGGTTAAGGCATACAAGCTTCTCAGTGCAACAGGTGCTTATTGGAGAGGCGATGAAAAGAACAAGATGCTTCAGCGTATTTACGCAACCGCGTTTTTAACAAAGGACGAGCTTCAAGCCGACCTTGACCGCCGTGAAGAAGCAAAGAAGCGTGACCATAATAAGCTCGGCCGTGAGCTTGAGCTTTTCACAACGAGCGATGTTATCGGCCAGGGACTTCCCATTCTTCTTCCAAAGGGTGCAAGAATTATTCAGCAGCTTCAGAGATTTGTGGAGGACGAGGAGCAAAAGCGTGGCTGGCTTCTTACCAAAACTCCCCTTATGGCAAAGAGTGACCTTTACAAGATTTCAGGTCACTGGGATCATTATCAGGACGGTATGTTTATAATGGGTGATGAGGAGACGGATAAGGAAGTGTTCGCACTGCGTCCCATGACTTGCCCTTTCCAGTACCAGGCATATCTTAACCGTGGCAGAAGCTACCGTGATCTTCCCATGCGTCTTAACGAAACCTCTACCCTTTTCCGTAACGAAGCATCGGGCGAAATGCACGGTCTTATCCGCGTAAGGCAGTTCACAATTTCAGAGGGACATCTTATGTGTACCCCCGAACAGCTTGAGGGTGAATTTAAGGGCTGTCTTGAGCTGGCTATCTATATGCTCAAAACTCTCGGCCTTTATGAGGATGTTTCCTACCGCTTCTCTCAGTGGGATCCCGACGACCGTGAAAAGTATATCGGTACAGACGAGCAGTGGGACGAGGCACAGGGTATGATGAAGAAAATCCTTGACAACCTTGAAATCCCCTACAAAATCGGTGTTGGCGAAGCCGCATTCTATGGTCCTAAGCTTGATATTCAGATTAAGAACGTATTTGGAAAAGAGGATACTCTTATCACAATCCAGATTGACCAGATGCTTGCAGAAAAATTCGGCATGGAATATGTGGATAAGGACGGCACAAAGAAAAACCCCTACATTATCCACAGAACTTCTATCGGTTGTTACGAGAGAACTCTTGCCCTCCTTATTGAAAAATACGCAGGTGCGTTCCCCGTATGGCTTGCACCTGTTCAGGTTAAGCTTCTTCCCATCGCTGATCGTCATCTTGACTATATTTATGAGGTTAAGAGAAAGCTTGAGGAAAGCGGCATAATCCGTGTCGAAATTGACGACAGAAGCGAAAAAATCGGTTACAAAATCCGTGAAGCACAGCTTGAAAAAGTTCCCTACATGCTTCTTGTCGGCGATAAGGATATTGAGAACAACACAGTTTCAATCCGTGACAGGCGTGACGGTGATATCGGCAGTATGTCAATCGAAGAATTTATCGCAAAAATTACAGAAGAAGTTAATAATAAAATAATTAAATAAAAGGTGGTTTTAAAGATGAACAAAAAGTTTATTTCGGCAATTCTTGTTTTTGCCATGGTGCTTTCCATGGGCAGTGCCTTTGCGGCAGAGCTTCCGAAGGTCAGCGACATTGCTATGGTGGAAGCCGTAGTTGATATGCATGATTTAAAAATAATGGTTGGCGACCAAAATGGTAATTTCAAAGGAAACGTTGCAATCACCCGTGCGGAAGCGGCAACTGTAATCTGCCGTATGCTCGGATTTGAGCAGGAGGCAAAGGCTTTTGCGGAAGCTTCCTCTTTTACGGATATGAACGGCCACTGGGCAATCGGCTATGTTGAAACGGCGGCAAAGCACTCTATCCTTACAGGTAGAGAGGACGGCACTTTCGCCCCCGATGAAAAAATGACCTTCGCTCAGCTTGTAGTGGCACTTGTAAAAGCTCTCGGCTATGAAGAATTGGCAAAGGCAAGCTCTCTTTCCGTAAGCGATTATATCGCCATGGGAGAAAAGCTGGGGCTTCTTGACAATGTTGAAGTTTCCCAAGAGGCTATAATGAACGCTGCAGACGAGCCTGCCCTCCGCAGCTACGCGGCAATGCTTATCTCCGCGGCACTTAATATTCCTCTCCCCGAGGCAAAGAGCGACGATTCCAAAACAGAATATGTAATTCTTGACGGACAAAACGGCACAGAGCTTAAAACCCTCCGCAAGACAGTATTTAACAGATAACAAAAAAAGGAAGTCTGAAAATTCAGACTTCCTTTTTTGTTGGCGTTGAAATTGGGAATGGGAGAAAGTAGTGCAGAACGGACAAACAAAGCCACGGCTTGCCGTGGGTTACCCGAAGGCGTACGTGGGTACGTCGAGAGGTGAAGTTTGTTCGTAGCAAAAACAACAAAAAGGAAAGGAATCCGCAAAACGGATTCCTTCAATAAACAATTATCTTTGCATTGTATAACCAGCCTTAATAGAAGCTTCTATTCATGCCATTATACCTGTTTTTGCGGTCGGTGCTGCTTTATCACATTCCTCTTATATTAATTCCCAGAAGAGATCTGTATATTCGGAAGGATTCTCTATAGATATATCCGCAATAAGAAGTGCCTGGTTGTACAGAAGCTTACCTATCTTTGCACATCTGTCCTTATCAAGCTGCCATGTATCACAAAGCATATAGAACGCCTTGTGTGTGGGGTTTATCTCCAGAACTCTCTGTGCCTTTATATCGGGGTGGTCGCCCGGAATTGTGGCAAAGTATTTTTCCATTTCAAGGGAAACCTCTCCGTCCGTTGTAAGGCACACGGGGTGGGATTTCAGCTTATTTGAAAGCCTTACCGCCGTTACCTTTCCGTCAAGGCAGTCGC
Source organism: Clostridia bacterium (assembly GCA_045636425.1). Lineage (GTDB taxonomy): Bacteria > Bacillota > Clostridia > UMGS1883 > UMGS1883 > UMGS1883. The sequence continues at coordinate 25,028 of JAZTXM010000005.1, forward strand.
GAAGATAATCAAGCATCACCTGATTTTCCTCCTGCTTTGCCTCTATGTCGCTCTTTTCTTCCTCGGTCTCTATTCCCAAATCCTTGTCGTTAATGCTCTTGAATTTCTTGCCGTCTATCTCCCCGAGCATATTGATAACGAATTCGTCAACCTCATCCGTCATATAAAGGATTGAATATCCTTTATCCTTAAGAGGCTCGGTCTGGGGGAGATTGTCAATCTTGGAAACAGATTCTCCGCAGGCATAGTAAATATACTGCTGGCCTTCGGGCATTGTTTCAACGTAACGCTCAAGGGTAATCATTTTCTTTTCATTTGATGTATAGTAAAGAATCAAGTCCTTAAGAAGCTCACGGTGTGCACCGTAATCCGCAACGATTCCGTATTTAAGCTGAAGTCCAAAGCTCTGATAGAACTTTTCGTATTTTTCAGGGTCATTGTTAAGAAGCTTCTTAAGCTCCTGCTTAACCTTCTTTTCAATATTGTTCTTTATTGCGGTGAGCTGACGGTTGTGCTGAAGCATTTCACGGGAAATATTCAGCGACAAATCCTGCGAATCAACAACACCCTTTACGAATCTGAAATGCTCGGGAATAAGGTCCTCACAGCTATCCATTATCATAACGCCTGAGGAATAAAGCTCAAGTCCTTTCTGATATTCCTTTGTGTAGTAGCCCATGGGAGTGTTTTCGGGAATGAACAAAAGTGCCTTGTAGGAAAACGCACCCTCTACATCCGCACGGATTGTAAGCGCGGGGTCCTTTGTATCAAAATACTTTTCCTTGTAGAAGTTATTAATATCCTCCTCGGTGACCTCGTCCTTTCCTCTCTGCCACAGAGGCACCATGCTGTTAATGGTTTCCTCCTCGATATATTTTTCGTATTCGGGCTTTTCGGAATCGGGCTTTTCAATTTTTCTGGATTTTTCAATATCCATTTTAATGGGGTAGCGGATATAATCGGAATACTTCTTTATAAGACCGCGGAGCATATAAATTTCAAGGTAATCGCTGTAGCGTTCATCCTCTCCATCCTCTTTAAGCTTCATATAAATATCAGTACCGTGTCCGTCTTTACCTGTTTCGGTAATTGTATATCCGTCTGCTCCGTTTGATTCCCAACAGTACGCCTTGTCCGAGCCGAATGCCTTTGTGATAACAGTCACCTTGTCCGAAACCATGAACGCACTGTAAAAACCAACACCAAACTGACCGATAATATCGATTTCTTCCTTTTTCTCCATGTCATTTTTGAAGTTAAGGGAGCCGCTTCTTGCAATTGTGCCAAGATTCTTTTCAAGCTCCTCCTCGCTCATACCGATACCGTTATCGCTGACCTTTACGATTCTTTTTTCCTTGTCGATTGTTACCTTGATATAGAGATCTTCGCGGCTTACTCCCACGCCGTCCTCTGTAAGAGCTTTGTAGCAAAGCTTGTCCAGTGCATCGGAGGAGTTTGATATAATTTCACGAAGAAAAATCTCCTTATGAGTATAAATTGAGTTAATCATCATATCCAAAAGCTTTTTTGATTCTGCTTTAAACTGCTTTTTTGTCATGATAAAAACTTCCTTTCTGAAAAAACAAATATTAGCACTCTGCTTCTTAGAGTGCTAATATAGTTTATCATTATTGGTTTTATTTGTCAATAGCTGTTCATATTTATTCAGGGAAAATGCCGAAATTACCTGCGTGTGAGCCTTCAATCGCCGTAAACAGGCGTGTTTTGAATCCCGGGTTTTCCTTTTCCAGTTGCTTGATAAGATTTTTTGCATACTCCCTCTTTGTCCGCTTATCCTCGGGACAGCGGTTTTTCACAATGGGAAGCTCATACCTTTTCGCAAAGCCGATTACATAATTTTCAGGGGCATATATCATCGGGCGGATAAGGGTAATATCCTTTCTGTCAAGGTAAGTCACGGGGGAAAAGCAGTTTACTCTCCCCTCGTACACAAGCGACAGCATAAAAGTATCCAGCGCATCGTCATTGTGATGACCTAATGCCACCTTGTGACTTCCGAGTTCCAACGCCGCATCGTGAAGTGCCCCCCTCCTCATTTTCGCACAGAGAGAGCAGGGATTGGTTTCTTTCCTTATATCAAAGAGAATTTGGGCAATGTCGGTCTTTTTCAGCACGTATTCAACCCCAAGCTCATCGCAAAGCTTTGCCACAGGCGAAAAATCCATCCCGAAACCCATATCAAGCGTTACGGCGGAGAGCTTAAAGGCGTTAGGGTAAAACCGCTTGAGATTTGCCAGCCCCACAAGGAGAGCCAGGCTGTCCTTCCCTCCCGATACGCCTACGGTTATATGGTCATTTTCATTTATCATTTTGTAATCATCTACGCCGCGGCGGATGAAGCTTAGTAATTTCTGCATATTGTCACCTCTGAAAATCTCTTTTTTCATTATACTATAAATTTCTTCCCAATTCAATATTCTGCTTAAAAAAGCATATTTTTTAAAAATTTTTCGTTTTTGCCACGCGAGAAAACAAGAGATTAATAGAGAAAACAAGAGATTAATAGAGTATTTACTTTATAAGTTAAATTATTTCAAAAAAAGTGTTGACAAAGCGGCTTTTATGTATTACAATAACTCATGCTGAAAAGAAAAATCTAAATTTTAGGAGGAAAACCACATGAAGACCACTATGGAAAAAGCAGGTCAGGTTCAGAGAAAATGGTACATTATCGATGCAACCGGTAAGAGTGTTGGTCGTGTTGCTGCAGCTGCTGCAAGCATCCTTCGCGGTAAGGAAAAAGTTACTTACACTCCCCACGTTGATTGCGGAGACCATGTAATCGTTCTCAACTGTGACAAGGCAGTATTTACAGGAAACAAGCTTAATCAGAAGAACTACTATCGTCATACAGGTTGGATTGGCGGTCTTAAGACTGTTAGTGCAAAGGATATGATGGAGAAGAATGCTGACAGAGCTATGTATCTTGCAATCAAGGGCATGCTTCCCGCTACAACAATCGGCAGAAGCGCTCTTACAAGACTCAGAGTTTACAAGGGTAGCGAACACAACCATCAGGCTCAGATGCCCGAGGTTTGGACTCGCGACATTAAATAAGGGAGGGTGAATTAAATGGCAATCACACAGTATTTCGGAACAGGTAGAAGAAAGAAGTCTGTTGCTCGTGTTCGCCTCGTTCCCGGTAAAGGCGAAATCACAATCAACAAGAGATCTATTGATGATTATTTCGGTCTTGAAACACTTAAGGCGATTCTTCGTCAGCCCCTCGTTGCTACAAACACAGAGGGTAAGTTTGACGTAATCTGCAACGTTCAGGGCGGCGGTTTCACAGGCCAGGCAGGTGCTATCCGTCACGGTATCGCACGTGCACTTCTTAAGGTTGACGAAGAAGCTTACAGATCTGTACTTAAGCAGGCTGGCTTCCTTACTCGTGACCCCAGAATGAAGGAAAGAAAGAAATACGGTCTCAAAGGCGCTCGTCGTGCACCTCAGTTCTCAAAACGTTAACTTTCTTTTTACGTATGGATTCAAAACCCTGCAACCTATATGGTTGCAGGGTTTTTTGTATGTTTCTGTTTAAAATATAACAAAAACTGCCCCGTCCCTAAACTGTTCTTGTTGACCATCCCCCTGTTTCAAGAAACGAAAAACTAGCATCTTTTATGAGAAGAATCGGCGTGTGTGAAGAAAGAGGTAGCGGATATGATAAAGTTGTATTCCAGACAGAATATTATCAATTACCTGCTCCGGAAATCGAAATTTACAATGATCATACAAAAGTAATCCTATATGCACATAAAGAGTATGCTAAGATGACAAAAGAAGATAGATATAGAGCTTGCTACCTTCATGCTTGTATTAAACGTGTAAACAGAGATGTTATGACAAATGCCTCTCTGAGAGAGAGATTTAATATTGATAGTAAAAATAGTTCAATGATTTCAAGACTGCTTAATGAAACATGTGAAATAGGATTAGTTAAAATATCACCAGATTCTACATCAGATAAAAATAGAAAGTATCTTCCTTTCTGGGCTTGATTTTTACTTGACTCATAGTTGACTAAAGCCCTGATAATAAGCAATAAAAGGCTTTATTATACAGTTTTTTAGTTGATTCATAGTTGACTGATGTTGATAATAATGCAACAGCTGTAGAATCTGAGGACGACGAAGATGATGAATAATTGTTTGCCACAAGTGGGTGGAAAATTTTAATGGAGGATATATGAAAAGGAAAAATGAAAATAATAACGTTATACTCTTCTGAAAATTTACACTAAAGCATTTTATATGAGTTTTATTGCTTTTTGATAAATTATATGATATAATTAAACAAACACGATCAATGATTGATAATATGGTGAATTTGTTGTCGTCATTTACAAATTTTGTTTATTAAAGTTTCACATAGAAGGGTTATAAGTATGAAAAATGATTTTCACTTTTTAATATATCAATCCGCAGAGGGCGATATTTCTGTCAATGCGGTCATTAAAGACGAAACTATCTGGCTTTCTCAAAAGGCAATGGCAGAGCTTTTTGACGTGAATGTTCCTGCAATATCAAAGCATCTGCAAAATATCTTTGATGAGGGCGAGCTTGAGAAAAATTCAACTGTTTCCAAAATGGAAATAGTTCAACAAGAAGGCGCTCGAAGCGTTAAGCGCTCAATGGAATTCTATAATCTTGATGCAATTATTTCTGTAGGCTATCGAGTGAATTCTCGTCGAGCAACGCAATTTCGTATTTGGGCAACAGGTGTTTTAAAAGAATATATGATTAAAGGCTTTGCATTGGATGATGAGCGTTTAAAGCAAGGAAAAGCAGCATTTGGTAAAGATTATTTCCGTGAGTTGTTAGAGCGTGTTCGTTCCATCAGAGCAAGCGAACGACGTATTTGGCAACAGATTACAGATATCTTTGCAGAATGCAGTATTGATTATGATAAAACTGCGCAAATCACACACGAGTTTTATGCTATGGTGCAAAATAAATTTCATTACGCGATAACCGGACAGACTGCTGCTGAAATCATTTACACAAACGCAGATAGTAACAAAGAGCATATGGGGCTTACTACATGGAAAAATGCTCCTGATGGTAGAATATTAAAATCAGATGTTATGGTTGCAAAAAATTATTTGACAGAAAAAGAAATCTCTCGCCTGGAACGTACGGTGTCAGGGTATTTTGACTACATAGAAGATTTAATAGAAAGGGAAAACACCTTTACAATGATGGAGTTTGCTGAAAGCATCAATGAATTCCTGTCTTTCCGCAGATATCAGATATTAAAAGACCACGGCAAGGTCTCTCGAAGTCAGGCATTGGGGAAGGCAAGACAGGAATATGAAATATTTAACAAGACCCAAAAAATAGAATCAGATTTTGACCGCGAACTCAAACGATTAAAAGATGCTTCTGCCTACGATAAAACTGATTGTTAATGTGTAAAGAGTTTGCCACAAATTTGCCACAACACGATATTGAAAATGGCAAAAATTCCACACTTTACGGCAAAAAAATAAACAATAGGTTATACAAAACCTACTGTTTTAGCCGTTTTCAGGCGTTTTTTAACGATATCCGACGCTCTCTATAAAACTCAAAGAGATAACCTATTATCTATTACAAAACCTCGGATTTTTCCGAGGTTTTTGTTTTTCGTATCTAATCAAAAAAGACGAGGAAAATCCTCGTCTTTTTCGTGGCTTTTAATGCCTTCTTTTAATCTTTACAGAAAATTATTCCTGTGTTTCCTCGACAGCTTCAACAACCTCAGCAGTTTCTTCCACTGCTTCAACTGCAACTTCTTCCACTGCTGCGGGAACGAATTCTACAGGAGCCTCGGCTACAGGAGCCTTTGCTATAGCTTTTTCCAAAGCTTCTTCAGTAACAAAGTGAGCAACTGCCGCACAAGCGATAAGGCCAATTACTGCAAACCAAAGACCCCAAGCTGTACCAATGTTATATGACATACCGCCGAACATGCTGCTGCCGCCGCCCATAAGTGCACCAAGTTCTTCTTCCATGCTTCCTGCCTTAATCATAGCACAGATAAGAGAAAGCACACCGAGTCCTGCACCTGCATATGTGCAAAGAAGACCTTCCTTCTTCATTCCGCGTACAGCTGTTACAATAATTGCGATTGCCGCAAGAATTGTAAGAATACCTACAAGAGAAACGAGCATAAACCCGTCCTCAAAGAGAATGTCTGATAAGAAGCTCATGCCCTCGCTCTGAGACTGTCCGAATGCCTGCACGCTTGTTTTTATGTATGAAGCGAAGCAGTAGAAAAGAAGTGAAACGAACGCAACAGCACTGATGATAAGATTCTTCTTACCGATTTTGTTAATAACCTGATTGAAATCCATTGTTTTTTCTCCCTTCAAAATTTTTTGTTTACTTAATTATATCGTATAATAATGACAAAAACAAGTATTCTATGTAAAAAAATGTATATTTTTGAAGATTTTCATTAAAAGTATACACTTAAAAAAAAGAAAAACAACTTGAAAATATTGCTTTTTCCTTTTAAAATATATTACAGGAGGCATAAAAGATGAATTGTGAATTTAAAAGAAAACTACCCATGCCTGTGGAGATAAAGGAAATGTATCCTCTCTCTGACAGCATGAAAAAAATAAAAGAGGAAAGAGATAATGAGATTTCCAAGGTTTTCAGGGGGGAAAGTGACAAGTTCCTGCTTGTGATAGGGCCCTGCTCTGCAGATAGGGAGGACAGCGTGCTTGATTATATTTCAAGGCTTGTTCCCGTGCAGGAAAAGGTAAAGGATAAGATAATAATTATCCCCCGAATTTATACCAACAAGCCCCGTACTACGGGAAGCGGATATAAGGGTATGCTTCATTCTCCCGATCCCGCTTTGGAGGCCGACATGCTCAAGGGGATTATATCAATACGTGATATTCATATGCGTGCAATCCGTGAGACGGGCTTTACCTGTGCCGATGAAATGCTCTATCCCGAAAATTACAGATACCTTTCAGACCTTCTTTCCTATGTTGCCGTGGGAGCGAGAAGCACCGAAAACCAACAGCACCGCTTAACTGCAAGTGCTATTGATGTACCCGTGGGAATGAAAAATCCCACAGGAGGGGACCTTAGCGTGATGATGAACTCCATTACCGCAGGGCAAAGCGGACATACCTTCCTTTACAGAGGATGGGAGGTAAAGAGCACGGGAAATGACCTGACACACGCCATTTTACGCGGATATGTGGATAATATGGGTCATTCCTACCCCAATTACCATTATGAAAATCTGATGGAGCTTTCCGCTCTTTATGCAGAAAGAAATCTTAAAAACCCTGCCGTTATAGTTGATGCAAACCATGCTAATTCAGGCAAAAAATATATGGAGCAAATCAGAATCTCTAAGGATATTCTCTACAGCATGAATCATTCCTCCGATATTAAAAAGCTTGTAAAGGGTATTATGATTGAAAGCTATATTGAGGACGGATGCCAGAGGATTGAGGACGGTATCTACGGAAAATCCATTACGGACCCCTGCCTCGGCTGGGAAAAGAGCGAAAAGCTTATATATACCATCGCAGAAGCTCTGTAATTCTATAAGAATAAAAAGAAGTATACACCTTGAAAGGTGTATACTTCTTTTTATTCTTGTAAATTAATTCCTTCTATAATTTCCTCTTCTTCGGGATTTTCCTCAGTTTCTTCTATAAGAGGTTCTTCTTCCTCTCCTTTTTCGCTCAGGTCGCCGTCATATGAAATATAGGTTATATATTCCTTTTCCTCATCGACCTTTGAATCAAAGACCAGGGATTCTTCGCTTTTTTCTTCGAGAAGATATATAAAGGAATCACGTGCCACTCTTTTTCCGTTAATTCTTATTTCCGTATCATCATCAATTAAAAGATGCTTTTTTTTCTGCTTTTGCGTTTCATTATCGGTTACTTTTGCGGTTATTACATAACCCTCGTCACTTTCCACCGCACTCTCGCCGTAAAAAACCACACTGCATGAGATAATTTTAACCTCTTTCTGAGCTTCCTTTTCTTCGGGAGGCTCTTTTTCCTCCGTAACTACAGTCCCGCTCTGATTTTGGTTTTCACCCATTTCTTCTCTGTCGGAGCTTAAAAGAAGAAGCACTGCACCAATTGCAATAACAAGAAGAATACTAAGAATCACAAGAGTGTATATAAGAGCTTTATTTCCCTTTTCTTCGGGTTCTTCTTTATTAATAAGCTCTTCTTCAATAAAGTCATCGTTAAATTCCAAGGCGTTTTCATCTGAATCCGCCTGTTTCTCTACAGGAGTAAAAATCATGGTCTCTTCATTATCTTTATTATTCATAATTTATTCCTCTATAGATTCGTTTTCCTGCTGAGGCTGTGCTTCTGTTTCCTCTGCTTCTTCCGCTTCCTCCTCATGCTCGGTAACTCCCATGGAAACAACCTTTACACCGTCATTAAGACGCATCAGTCTTACACCCTTTGTACTTCTTCCGATGGTGCTGATACCGTTTGCGGCAATTCTTATTATTATTCCCTCGGAGGTAATCATAATAATATCTTCTCCGTCCTTTACGGATCTTATACCTATTACGTTACCCGTTACATCACTGCACTTATAGGTCTTTATACCTACGCCGCCGCGGTTTTGAACACGATATTCGGAAAGCTCTGTTCTCTTTCCGTAGCCGTTTTCCGTTACGGCAAGAAGCTGTGTATCCTCATTGGCAAGGCACATACCGATGATATAATCATTTTCCCTTAAGGTAATGGCTTTAACACCCCTTGTAACTCTGCCCATGGAGCGAACATCTTTTTCATTGAATCTGATAGCCATACCGTTATAAGTTCCTACGATTACATCATTTTCTCCGTTTGTAAGCTCTACCTTAATAAGCTCGTCGCCCTCATCAAGAGAAATACCTATAATACCGCCTTTTCTTGAGGTATCGTAATCCGTTACGGCTGTTTTCTTTATAACGCCGTTTCTTGTACACATAAGGAGATATTTATCATCCTCAAATTCACGAAGTGCAATTACGGCAGTTATCCTTTCGTCCTTATCTATGGGAAGAAGATTTACAATAGCACTTCCCTTTGCCTGACGGCTTGCTTCGGGAATCTGATAACCCTTCATTCTGTACATTCTGCCCTTCGAGGAGAAGAACAGCATATGGTCATGAGTTGATGCCACAATAATGCTTTCCACAAAGTCCTCTTCTTTAGTTCCCATACCCTTGATGCCTTTACCGCCGCGGTGCTGGCTCTGATATGTGGAGGCAGGAATTCTCTTTATATATCCGCTGTTTGTAAGGGTATATACACTTTCTTCCTCCTCGATGAGGTCCTCTATATCAATTTCTGTCATTACATTTTCAATGGATGTCTTTCTTTCATCACCGAATTTATCACGGATTTCGGTAAGCTCCTCCTTAATCTGCTCCATAAGAAGATGCTCATCGGCAAGAAGTGCCTTAAACTGCTCAACTTTCAATGTAAGCTCGTTAAATTCTTCGTCAATCTTTTCTCCGTTCAGCTTCTGGAGCTGTGCCAGCCTCATATCAAGCACGCTCTGTGCCTGAATTTCGGAAAGTCCGAAGCGAGCCATAAGATTTTCCTTAGCGTCATCATAGGAATTTCTGATTACTTCAATAACCTCATCAATATTTGCAAGAGCAATGCGAAGACCTTCCAATATATGCATTCTTGCTTCTGCTTTTGCAAGGTCAAATTTCGTACGACGTGTAACTATTTCTTTCTGGAAGTTGATGAAATTATCAAGAACTTCTTTAAGCCCCATTGTTTTGGGCTTGCCGTCGCAAATTGCAAGGAGATTTACGCTGAAGCTATCCTGAAGTCTTGTATATTTATAAAGCTGATTAAGTACTACGTAGGGGTTTGCATCTCTTTTTAAGAAAATTTCAAGACGAATGCCCACACGGTCGGAGGAATGGTCATCTATGTCGGAGAGACCCTCAATCTTCTTATCCTTAACAAGTGCCGCAATGGATTCAACCAGCATTTTCTTATTAACCTGGTAGGGAAGCTCTGTTACAATAATGGAGCTTGTACCATCTTTATGTTCCTCAATCTGTGCCTTTGCACGGATTACAATTTTACCTCTACCGGTATTATATGCACTTCTTATTCCGCTTCTTCCCATAATGGTAGCACTTGTGGGGAAATCGGGTCCCTGAATATGCTCCATAAGCTCTTCCACGGAAATATCGGGATTGTCAATCTGTGCCATGGCACCGTTTAATACCTCTGTCAGGTTGTGGGGAGGTATATTTGTAGCCATACCAACAGCAATACCGCTACTTCCGTTTACAAGCAGGGTGGGAATCCTTGTGGGAAGAATTGTGGGCTCTTTTCTCTTTTCATCGAAGTTGGGAGCAAAATCCACAGTGTCCTTTTCGATGTTTTCGAGAAGAACATTAGAAAGCTTGCTCATTCTTGCTTCCGTATAACGGTATGCAGCCGGCGGGTCTCCGTCCACACTACCAAAGTTTCCGTGACCGTCAATGAGGGGATATCTCATTGAGAAATCCTGTGCAAGTCTTACCATTGCATCATAAACGGATGCGTCACCGTGGGGATGGTACCTACCGATAACGTTACCTACGGTTGTCGCCGATTTGAAGAAAGGCTTATCTGATGTAAGATTTTCCTCATACATTGAATAGAGAATTCTTCTGTGAACAGGCTTTAAACCGTCACGCACATCGGGAAGCGCACGGCTTACGATAACGCTCATAGCGTAATCAATAAAAGCCTCCTTCATTCTTTTTTCAATGTCTATATCAACAATAGTTTGGGTATCAAAATATTCCTCAAAATGGGAATCTTCGTATTTTTTATTCTTAGCCATATCTTTTAATTCCTTTCCGCCTTACACATCAAGGTTTGTCACATACTGTGCATTTTCTTCAATAAACTGACGTCTCGGCTCTACCTCGTCACCCATAAGAATACTGAAAATTTCGTCAGCCTTTTGTGCATCCTCCAATGTAACCTTGAGAAGAATTCTGTTTTTCGGGTCCATGGTTGTTTCCCAAAGCTCTTCGGGATTCATTTCACCAAGACCTTTGTATCGGCTTATATCAACCTTTGCATTCAAATCGCCGTTTTTTAATTCCTCACTTATTTTATCTCTTTCGTCATCACTGAAAGCAACCTGGCTGCGTTTTCCTCTTGAAACCTTATAAAGCGGAGGCTTAGCAAGATAAATATGTCCTGTTTCAATAAGTTCACGCATAAATCTGAAGAAAAATGTAAGAAGAAGCGTCTGAATATGAGCACCGTCAACGTCGGCATCGGCCATAATAATAACCTTATCGTAACGGAGCTTTTCAATATTAAATTCTGCACCGATACCTGTTCCCAATGCCTGAATTACGGGAGTGAGCTTATCGTTTCCGTATACCTTGTCCTCTCTTGCCTTTTCAACATTGAGCATTTTACCCCAGAGAGGAAGGATTGCCTGATATTTACTGTCACGTCCGTTTTTGGCAGAGCCGCCGGCGCTATCACCCTCGACGATATAAATTTCCGTCATTGTGGGGTCTTTTACTATACAGTCGGTAAGCTTACCGGGAAGACTACTTGAACCCAAGGGCGTTTTTCTGTTTGCTTCACGTGCCTTTCTTGCGGCAATTCTCGCACGGGACGCCATCAGGGCTTTTTCAATGATTGTCTTTCCTACAGTGGGATTTTCTTCAAGAAAATCTGCAAGCTTTTCACGGAGCATATTTTCCACAAGTCCGCGTATTTCGCTGTTTCCAAGCTTTGTCTTGGTTTGTCCCTCAAACTGAGGCTCTTCAAGCTTTACGGAAATTACGGCAATAAGACCTTCTCTTGCGTCCTCGCCCGTAAGCTCCTCATTATCTTTTATTATTTTATATTTCTTTCCGTATTCAACAAGCACCTTTGTAAGAGCCGCCTTAAATCCTGTTTCATGAGTACCGCCCTCGGTTGTTGAAATATTGTTTGCAAAGGATTCAATAACCTCATCATATCCGTTATTCCACTGAAGTGCAACCTCTGCCATGGAACCGTTTTTCTCACCGCTTACATATATTACCTCGGGGTGTATTTCCATAAGCGTGTCTTTTCTGCTCTTTTTGTCATCAAGAAGGTAAGAAACGAAGTTTTTAATACCTCCGTCGTAGTGGAGAATTTCCTCTCTCTTTTCTTCTCTTTCATCCTTAAAAATAATTTTTATACCGCCGTTTAAGAAAGCCTGCTCACGAAGTCTTTTAAGAAGAATATCATAATCATAAACTGTTTCCTCAAAAATTTCTCCGTCTGCCCAGAAAGTAACCTGTGTACCCGTTCTGTCAGTCTTTCCTATGGTATGAACTTCTCCGTCAGGAACACCTCGCCTGTAGCTCTGAAACCAAATATTCTCGCCGTCGTGTACCTCTACCTCAAGCTTTGTGGAAAGAGCATTTACAACGGAAGCACCAACGCCGTGGAGACCGCCCGAAACCTTATATCCGCCGCCGCCGAACTTTCCGCCTGCATGGAGAACTGTAAAAATAACGTCTATTGTGGAAATTCCCATTTTAGGATGAATACCATGGGGCATACCTCGGCCGTTATCCTTTACGGTGATTGAATTGTCCTCATTTATTGTAACATCGATTTGAGTACAGTATCCTGCCAAAGCCTCATCTATACTGTTGTCCACTATTTCATAAACAAGGTGATGAAGACCCCTTGCAGATGTAGAACCAATGTACATACCGGGTCTTTTTCTTACGGCTTCAAGACCCTCCAATACCTGAATTTGGGTTTCGTCATATGAATTATTAACTTTCTGTTCCAATAGACTCATTCCTTTCCGCTCTTTTAATAAGTGTTTGTACAGAAATCTGCGTCATATAAACACTCTTTTTTTCCTTCGACTTTGTTACCACATATGTCCTTGGAATTTCTTCCCCTAAATACTCTACTTTTTTTTCTTTTTCGCTTTTGCGGAGAAATTCTCTTGTTTTTTTACTTACAGACGTATTTTCCAAATCAAAGATTCCCACTATTTCTTTTTTTCTTAATACTTTTCCCTCTCCAATATGAAGAAACATTTTATATCACCTTTTTGCCGTCTTTGATTTGTATAATATTTGAATTTTCATTTATGAATGAATTTTCAATATCGGTACATGTTATTATTATCTGCTTTCCTTTTATCTGACTTGTTAAAAAATCACGCCTTTTTTTATCAAGCTCACTTAATATGTCATCAAGTAGCATTACGGGATAATTTCCTGTTTCTTCCTTTATTATCTCCATTTGAGCCGTTTTAAGACATAATACAGCAGTTCTTATCTGCCCCTGGCTTGCATAGCTTTTTGCATTTTTCCCGTTTATAAAAAAGTCAATTTCGTCACGGTGAACGCCTGCCATACAGAAAAAGTTTTCTTTTTCTTTTTCTGTGTAATCATTTAATTTATTTATAAAATTTTCTTTGGTTTGTGTAATGTCACCGCCCATTTTTACAGACGGATTATATATGATTTCAAGGTCCTCTTTTTCATTTGAAATTTCTTTTTGTATTTCTTTTGCCTTTTCCTTTACCCTCTCTATATAGCTTGACCTCATCATCATTATTTTGCTTCCCGATTCCGAGAGCTTTTCATTCCATATATCGAGAGTTTTATAATCTCTTGATTTTAAAAGAGCCGTTTTCTGATTAACTATATTTCTGTATTTTATAAGCTCCTTTATAAACTGAGGGCGAAGTGGCATAATTGCACTGTCGCAAAATTTTCGCCTCATTTCGGGCATTCCCTTTATAATACTCATTTCATCGGGAGTGAAAAGAACACATATAAAATTACCTAAAAGCTCACTTGTCTTTTTTAATTCAATGTCATTTATATATATTTCTTTTCTTTTTCCGCCCATAAATTTTATTCTTCCCTTATATTTTCTTTCTTCATTTTCAAAATCAAGGGATATGGCACTTTCTTTTTCACCGTCTTTTATAACTTCACGTCCTACGCTTCTGAAGCTTCTTCCGTATGAAAAATAATAAACAGCCTCGAGTATATTTGTTTTACCCATTCCGTTATCGCCGTATATTATATTTACTTCATCACCGAAAGAAATTTTTTCGTTTTCGTAATTTCTGAAATTATAAAGATTTAACTCTGAGGCTCTCATTCTATTTCATATTCCTCATCAAAAATTTTAAATTTATCACCTTTATAAAGCTTTTTTCCGCGACGAAGCTCAATTTCTCCGTTCACTTTTACTTCTCCATCTAAAATAAGCTCCTTTGCATGTGCTCCGTTTTCTGCAATACCGCAAAATTTAAGAGCACTGTCAAGCTTTATAAATTCTGTTTTTATTTCTATTTTCATAATATTTTCCTTCTTTTCGCTTCGAAAGGATGGCGTTGCCATCCGCCTTATATTCTAACCGGAAGAACCATGAAAAGACAGCTTTCGTCATCAACTGAATTGATTATGAGGGGATTAAACGGAGAATTCATTTTAAGCTCTATTTCGTCTCCCTCACATCTTGAAACAGCATCGTGAAGATATTTATAGTTAAATCCTATTTCAACTGCCTCTCCAAAGTAATCACATTCAACTACATCGTTAACCTTACCTAAAACTGTTTCACAGCTTATAACTATATTACCGTCACCAAACTTAAATCTCACGCAGTTTTTACTTACTTCGTCTATAATAGGCTCTACACGCTCAATAGCCTTTGTAAAGGCATATGAGTCCGTTTTAACAATATATTTTGATTCTGCGGGGATTGTGTTGCGGTAGGAGAAGAATTCACCCTCTATCAGGCGTGATGTAATTGTAACGCCTTCTCCTTCTATAAGAGCATAATTCTCACTGAAGGATATTTTTATATCTTCTTCCTTGCTTCCGCTTATAATTTTTGAAATTTCGCTTTGTGTTTTTCCCGGAATTATAAATTTAGCATCTTCATACTCGCCCTCAAGCTCCATTTTAGTAAGAGCAAGTCTGTAGCCATCAACCGCTACAACGGTAAGTGTATTATTTTCAATTTCATAAAGAGAGCCTGTTAAAATTTTTCTTGCATTGTCAAGAGATACTGCAAAAAGAGTTTTTCCTATTATTTCACGAAGCTTTTCGCTCTTTAATGTAACACTGCTTTTCTTATTAACCATAGGGGGCTGAGGAAATTCATCTGCATTAAGTCCCACAATTTTATAATCTGCATTTTTACATATAATAGAAACATTGTACTTGTCATTTGTATTTACTTCGCAAACATCCTGCGGAAGCTTTCTTACAATATCACTAAGCATTTTTGCATTAAGAACGATTCTTCCTTCTTCGCTGATATTTGCACTTATTGAAGTTTTAATTGAAATTTCAAGATTGTTGGATAAAAGAGTAAGAGTACCTCCCTTTGCATCAAGCAAAATTCCCTCTAAATGAGGAATGGGAGATTTAACGGCAACTGCCTTTGAAACAATATTTATAGCATCCGAAAAAGCTTTTGTGTCACAGAAAAATTTCATTTTTTATTTCATCCTTTCAGACCTAAGATATAATATATAATAATATTAAATAATAGAGTAACAGTAGTAAGGTTTAAAATGTCAGTAACTTTCAAAAGGTGCTTTATAAAAGGATTTATTTAAATTTAAACCTGTTAAAAAAGCTGTAAATAAAATTTGAAAGTTTTTAAGGCTATCTGTTAATTAACAGGAAACTGTTAATTATTAGCACCCTTAATATCATTAATAAGACCTTCTATATTTATTTTAATACTTATATCATTTTCCATAGCTTTTGTAACCTGCTTTATTGCATAAATGGCTGTAGCATGGTCTTTTCCAAAGAAAGAACCTATTTTAGGAAATGAAAAATTAGTAATTTCTCTAATTATATAAATAGAAACCTGACGGGCAAATGCCACATCCTTTGTCCTCTTCTCGGAAAAAATATCTTCTTTCTTAACGTTATAAAACTTTGCACAGGCCTCTATTATATATTCGGGAGTTATTTTCTTTTCTTTTGAATCTCCGTAATCCTTGAGAGCCTCCATAGCAACGTCAATTGTTATTTCCTTGTTAATAAGTCCGCGGTATGCCAGAACTCTGTTAAATACTCCTTCAAGCTCACGGATATTGGATTTAATTTTCTGTGCAATAAATTCAATAATATCGTCGCTTATTACAACTCCGTCGTCCTGAGCTTTTTTCCTTAAAATAGCCATCCTTGTTTCGTAATCGGGGCTTTGTATTTCACACATCAGTCCCCAACCAAATCTTGAGCGAAGCCTTTCCTCCAAGGTTTTAATTTCGCTGGGCGGACGGTCGCTTGTAAGTACTATCTGCTTATTTGCTTCATGCAGAGCATTGAATGTGTGGAAAAATTCTTCCTCTGTAGTGGTTTTACCTGCAATAAACTGAATATCGTCCACCAAAAGAACATCTATATTTCTGTACTTATCACGAAATTCCTGGTTTGTATTATCTTTAATTGAATTTATAAGCTCATTGGTAAAGGTTTCAGCACTTAAAAACTCAATCCTTGCATCGGGATTATTGCCCTTTATATAATTTCCGATAGCGTGCATAAGATGCGTTTTTCCAAGACCTACTCCTCCGTAAAGGAAAAGAGGATTGTAAGCATATGCAGGAGCCTCCGCAACTGCCAGGGAAGCACTTTGCGCGAATCTGTTTGAATTGCCTACGACAAAATTAGCAAAGGTATATTTTTCGTATGTATTGGAATAGGCAGGTCTTCTTTTTTCATAAAAATTATCGCCTATAACAAACTCAACCTCAAAATATCTTCCTGTTATTTCGGTAAGTGTATTCTTTATAAGGTCGCTGTAACGAAGCTCCACCATGTTTTTAATAATGTTTGTGCTTACCGAAAGGGTTAAAACATTATCATTGATTTTAACGGGCTTAATGTCTTTAATCCAGGTGGAAAATCCTACAGGCGTAACCTCGTCCTCCATAAGGATAAGACACTCTGTCCATAATTGCATTAAATCAGACGTCATAAGTAAACATTCCTTCAAAAAAATTTTAAACAAGTATTAACAGGGTTGTTAATAAAACCTGTTAATAAGTCGTATTTTATAGGGATATAAGGGCATTAAAGCTGTTAAAAAAAAAAAAAATAAGTATAAAAGCTGTTAACAACTGCCCATATATATAATTATATTATCTAATATATTATAACAAATATAAAGACGAAATTCAACTAAAATATGGACTAAAATTAAAAAAATAAAAAAATTGTTGACAAAAAAGGTATCTTTATGTATACTAAATTGGTATCGTTATGGTAGAATGCCCCATAAGGGCTTTATAAATTTAAGGAGGTGCACAAGATGCTCAGAACTTATCAGCCTAATGTAAGAAAGAGAAAAAAGGATCACGGTTTCAGAAAAAGAATGAGTACCGCTAACGGAAGAAAGGTTCTCAGAAGACGCCGTCAGAGAGGCAGACGTGTACTTTCTGCGTAATTGATTCTTGAAAAAAATGTAAAGATATGCCACGGGCGGATTATTCCGCCCGGCATAAGTACATTTAAAAAGACAATTAAACGGAAAGAACATAAAATGAATTAAAATGAAAATTATTTCCATCAAAGAAAACAGCGATTTTAAAAGGCTTTATTACAGAGGAAAATCAGTGGTAAAGAAAAGACTGGTTTTATATTACAGAAAGAACAGATATTCTTTTACAAGACTGGGTATAACGGTTTCTCCAAAGATAGGATGTGCCGTTACAAGAAACAGAGTAAGAAGACTTTTGAAAGAAAATTACAGACTTTTGCAAGGTATACCCCAAGGATATGATTTTGTTTTGGTTGCCCGCACAAGCAGTGCCAAGGCAACATTTCATGAAATTGGGAGAGATTTAGAAGGTGCGCTTGGAGAAAGCGGGCTTTTCAGCCGGGACGAGATAATATGAACCTGCCTAAGAGGGATTTAATTGATTAAGAACGTTTTTATCGGTTTAATAAAATTTTACAGAAAATATATTTCACCGCTTAAAAAACCTTGTTGCCGCTTTACGCCCACGTGCTCGGAATATGCTTTGGAAGCATTTAAAAAGCATGGTGTTATAAAGGGGCTTTATTTGTCTGTAAGGAGAATTTTAAGATGCAATCCGTTTTGTAAAGGCGGATATGACCCGGTTCCTTAATTTAAGGGAATAACAAAAGGAGAGAAAATATGTACATTTTGAAAGACCCGCTGGCTTTTATAATAAGACCTATTTATGATATGATAGGTAACTACGGTATTACGCTTATAGTAGCCACAATACTTGTAAGACTTCTCACAATTCCGCTTACTATAAAGAGCCAGAAAAATACTACGAAAACACAGCTTATTCAGCCTGAAATAATAAAGCTTCAGAACAAGTATAAAAACGACCGTGATACTCTTGCAAGAGAAATGCAGAAGGTTTATAAGAAGTATGACGTTAATCCTTTGGGCGGATGTCTTCCCCTTATCCTTCAGATGCTTATTCTTTTCGGATTCATCGGTGTTATTTATAATCCCATCGAGTGTATTCTCCAGCTTGACAAAGCAAATATTCTTAAAGAAATGAAAGAGCTCGGACAGAATAAAGAATGGATTGAAGCCGTAAGAAAAATTAAAGGTCAGGACGTAAATATATGCGGTATGAACGGTGTTTCTGAGGCAATTGTATCTTTAGGAAAAGAACCTATTAATTTTGATCTTTTCGGAATGAATCTTGCTAAGATTCCCTCAGGAAGCAAAGATCTGATGCAGTGGGTATTCCCGGCACTGGCATTTTTATCAACGGTAGCGTCCTCGCTTCTTACAAAAAAGCAGATGGAAGCCCAGAGCAAGGGTAATGAGCAGGCAGCAAGCATGGGTAATACAATGCTGTGGATGATGCCTGCAATGACATTGTTCTTCATATTCATGATGCCTATTGCAATGTCACTTTATTGGTTCGTATCAACAGCATTGCAGCTCTTGCAGCAAACAGTTATTAATAAGGCTATAACTAATAAAATACAATCGGAAATAACTCTGAAAGGAAAAAAATAAAATGATAATAATAGAAAAAAGCGCAAAAACAATTGACGATGCAGTAAATGCGGCGCTTAATGAACTCGGTGTAACAAAGGATGAGGTAGAAATCGAAGTTATCAGCGAGGGAAAGCGCGGTATTTTGGGAATCGGCTCTGAAGAAGCAAAGGTAAGAGTAAAAATGGAGGAAACTCCCCTTCAAAAAGCTGAAAAGTACGTAAATGACGTAATGGGAAGCTTTGGAATTGATGTAGAAATTAAATCTTCCTACGAGGATGAAACAGTAAACATTGAAATAGTAGGAGACAGCGAGGAAGTAGGAAAGGTTATCGGAAGAAGAGGGGATACTCTTGATGCTCTCCAGTATCTCACATCTTTGGTTGTAAATAAAGGTGAGGAAAACTACATCCGCGTTACTATTGATACAGAAAACTACCGCGGAAAAAGAGAAGAAACTCTTATAAAGCTTGCAAAGAGAATGGCAGGCATTGTGGCAAGAACAAGAAAGAGCATAACGCTCGATCCCATGAACCCCAACGAAAGAAGAATTATTCATTCCGCTCTCCAGGAATACAGAAACGTAACTACTTATTCAACGGGTAAGGATCCCAATCGCTCTGTGGTAATTACAACGAAAAAGAGAGAATACGGCGAGAACTACGTTTCAAAGTATAGGTATAACCGCAAAGAAAACGAACTCGAAGGAGTATAAAATCAAATAATGAAAGAAAGAGGTGAAAGGTCTTTCTTATAAGATAAAATCTTATGAGAAGTATACTTTTGCCTCTTATTTTTTAGGTGATAAAAATGATTGAAAATAATACAATTTGTGCTCTTTCCACTCCCCGCGGAAAGGGAGGAATTGCCGTAATAAGGGTAAGCGGTGAAAAAGCTCTTGAAATAACTCAAAAAGTGGTTAAATCGGGTAAAAAAATAACAGATGCAGAGGGCTACACCATTGTATACGGAAAAGCAATGTGTGAAAAATGCGAAATAGATGAAGTATTGGTAAGTGTATTCAGAGCTCCTAATTCTTTTACGGGGGAAAATGTGTGTGAAATAAGCTGTCACGGCTCTCCCGTCAGCGTGGAAAGAATAATAGATGCACTGCTTCAGGCAGGGTGCTCGATGGCTCAAAAGGGTGAATTTACAAAAAGAGCCTTTTTAAACGGAAAAATGAGTCTTACTCAGGCGGAGGCAGTGAGCGATATTATTGAATCAAAGACGGACGCCGCCCTTTATGCCGCCGTGAACAGACTTGAGGGCGGTATTACAAAGCCTATTGTAAAAATACGTGAGGAGCTTCTTGATTTATTGGCAGCAGTGCAGGTTGCAAGCGATTTTCCCGAAGAAGATATCGATACCTTTGCAGGAGGGGAATTATCGGGCAAGCTCATCAATATAAAAAACGAGCTTTCAGAGCTTAAAAAAAGTGCAAGGAGAGGCGAAGCTTTAAACAGCGGTATAAACTGTGCCATATGCGGAATACCCAATACAGGCAAAAGCTCGCTCCTTAATGCCCTTGTAGAAAAGAAAAGAGCTATTGTTACAAATATTGCAGGCACAACCCGTGATGTGGTGGAGGAATATGCAGATATAGACGGAATCCCCGTAAAATTCGGCGATACGGCAGGAATCCGCCAAAGTGATGACGTGGTTGAAAAAATAGGCGTGGATTTAAGCTACGATTATATTAAAAATGCCGATATATGTATATTTGTAACGGAATGTGGGAGAGATTTAACAAAGGAAGAAGAAGAAATTCTCGAAAAAATAAAAGAAAAAGAATATATCCTTGTAGCAAATAAAAAAGACCTTGACGAAAAAGGAAAAGAGGGGTATATTGAAATCAGTGCAAAGGAAAACGAAGGAATAGAAAAAGTTAAAAAAGCAGTGTCGGATATAATAGGCTATACGGAAAGCACTGCGTTTATAGCAAACGAAAGGCAGTTTGAAGCCGTGGTAAGGGCTCAAGAAAGCGTGGAAAAGGCAATACAAACAATGGAAGACGGCTTTTTCAGCGACCTTGCGGCAATAGACATAGGAAATGCAATAGAATTTTTGGGAGAAGCCGAGGGAATAAGTATAAACCAGGAGACAGTAAACAGGATATTTGAAAAATTCTGTCTCGGAAAATAAAGGCGGATGGCAACGCCATCCTTTCGAAGCGAAAAGTTTCTTACGAAAATATTTCGCTTCGAGAGAGGGGCTTTCGCTCACGCACCGCTCACCGCGGTAGCCCCTGCAAGGAGTCAAAAACGAGGTACACGCCCCCGTTTTTGACAGAATTTATGTCAAGGGGCAACCCCTTAACAATCCCCTATATTTCATTTAAAAAAAGAAGGGTGACATTTATATGGACAATACATTTAATTTTGATATAGCCGTTGTGGGAGCAGGTCATGCAGGCTGTGAAGCGGCACTTGCCTCTGCCAGATTAGGAATGAGGACAATTATTCTTACAATAAACCTTGATTCAATTGCAAACATGCCCTGCAACCCCTCAATCGGAGGAACTGCAAAGGGGCATCTTGTCCGTGAAATAGATGCTTTGGGCGGAGAAATGGGAAAAGTGGCTGACCTTACCAAAATTCAGACCCGAATGTTAAATTTAAGAAAAGGCCCTGCCGTTCATTCCCTGCGTGCACAGTCTGACAGGCGTGCGTATCAGATAGAGATGAAAAAAAGGTTAGAAAATCAGGAAAATCTCTATATAAGACAGGCAGAAGTAAAAACGGTCGAGAAAGACGGAGAAAATTTTGTTCTTACAATACATACCGGAACAAAATTTTACGCAAAAAGCGTTATTTTATCCACGGGAACATATATGGAGGGAAAAATAATAATCGGTGAATGTGCCTACAGCGGCGGTCCCGACGGGCTTTTCCCATCAAGTGGTCTTAGCGAAAGCCTGCAAAAATTAGGCGTAGAAATGATGCGTTTTAAAACAGGAACGCCCACACGTGTTCACAGAAGAAGCATTGATTTTTCACGGCTTGAAATTCAAGAGGGTGACGAGGATATTATTCCCTTTTCCTTTGAAACGGAGGAAAAGACGGAAAACAAGGTTTCCTGCTATCTTACTTACACAAATACAAAAACTCATGATATAATAAGAGAAAATCTGCACAGAAGCCCCCTTTTTAACGGCTTGATTGACGGAGTAGGTCCCAGATATTGTCCCTCTATTGAGGATAAGGTGGTAAGATTCAGCGATCGTGAGCGACATCAGGTATTCATTGAGCCTATGGGACTTACGACAGAGGAGATGTATTTGCAGGGAATGAGTACAAGCCTTCCCGAAGATGTTCAGCTTTCTATGCTAAGAACAATGGAGGGGCTGGAAAACGTTGAAATAATGCGAAGTGCATATGCAATCGAGTACGATTGCTGTAATCCCTTGCAGCTTAAGCCCTCCCTTGAAATGAGAGAAATCCCCAATCTCTACGGAGCAGGGCAGTTTAACGGTACCAGCGGTTACGAGGAAGCGGCGGCACAAGGACTTATTGCCGGTATAAACGCCGCAAGAAAACTAAAAGGTCTCTCCCCTGTTGTTTTCGACAGAAGCGAAGCTTATATAGGCGTACTTATAGACGATTTGGTTACAAAAGGTACAAATGAGCCTTACAGAATGCTTACCTCGCGTGCCGAATACAGGCTTTTGCTTCGCCAGGATAATGCAGATTTGCGTCTTACCCCTACAGGTTATGAAATAGGGCTTATTTCAAAGGAAAGATATGAAAAATTCCTTGAAAAGAAAGCCAATATAGAAAAAGAGATTGAAAGAATAAACGCCGTAAACATACCCCCAAGTGGTGAAATAAACGAATATCTGGAAAAAAATGGAAGTCAAACCCTTTCAACGGGTATAAAATTGGCGGAATTAATAAGAAGACCCGAGCTTGATTATGAATCCCTTGCCCCCTTTGATAAGGAAAGACCGATTCTCAGAAAAGAAGAATGGCAACAAGCGGAAATTGCCGTAAAATACGAGGGTTATATAAAAAGGCAGTTTGAGCAGGTAGAAAAATTTGCTAAAAATGAGAAAAAACTGATCCCCGAGGACATAGATTATTCAAAAGTATATGGTCTAAGGACGGAAGCAAGGCAAAAGCTTGAAAAAATGCGTCCCGAAAATATAGGCAGAGCAAGCAGAATAAGCGGAGTAAGCCCTGCGGATATAGGCGTTTTGCTTATTTATCTTGCATCACAGAAGTGAGGAATAAAGATGGATTTAATAAAAGAAGCATTAAATTTGAATATAGAGATAAGTGAAAAAGCAAACGAAATGTTTGCAAAGTACGCAAAAATGCTGCTTCATTATAATGAATTTATGAATTTGACAGCTATAACGGAGCCGGATGAGGTTAAAGAAAAGCACTTTCTTGACTCGGTGACGCTGCTTCTTAGCGAAAAGCTCCAGAAAGGGTGCAGCCTGATAGATATAGGAGCAGGTGCAGGGTTTCCCTCCCTGCCCGTTAAAATCGTAAGAGAGGATTTAGATGTAACAATGCTTGATTCTCTCAATAAAAGAATTAACTTTTTGAATGACGTTATAAAAGAGCTTGGGCTTGAGAAAATAAAAGCAATTCATTCCCGTGCGGAGGACGGCGGAAAAAACAAGGATTTAAGAGAAAAATTCGATATAGCGACCGCCAGAGCCGTTGCAGACCTTGCAGTTTTGTCAGAATATGCACTGCCTTTTGTAAAAGTAGGAGGCTTCTTTGTGGCAATGAAGGGAAATGCCCCCGAGGAAGAAATTAACGGTGCAAAAAAAGCAATAAATGAAATGGGCGGCGAAATTGAAAGAGTGAAAGAAATCACACTCCCGTCGGGAATTAACCACTGTATAGTAATCATCAAAAAGGTTAAAAACACCCCGTCAAAGTATCCGAGAAAAGCCGGAACACCGCATAAAAGCCCAATAAGGTAGCCGAAACAAATCGAAAAAAGACAGCCTTTGTTAAAGGGCTGTCTTTTTTGTTTTTTTAAAGGAAAACAAGCCATAAAAGCCTGTAATAAGGCGAAAACTTTCTATTTATTATACGCTTTTTTTATGATAAAATTGAAAAAGAAATATAATAGCTTTATTGAAAGGAAGTTTTCTGATGATACACAGTGGTCAAAAGATAAAGATGATTAATATAAAAGATATCCTGCCCAATCCTTATCAATTGCGTCGCAATTTCAACCAAAAAGAGCTTCTTTTTCTTTGTCAGTCAATTAAAAATTCCGGAATGATTTCCCCTGTAGTACTAAGACCGTCATTAAACGGATATGAGATTATATGCGGACAAAGAAGAATTATCGCGGCAAGAATGGCAAATATGGAGAGTGTGCCTGCAATGATAATAAGGGCAAATGATTCAAAATGTGCCGTCATGAGCCTTGAGGAGAATCTATGCCGTGCAAATCTTACTAAATATGAAGAAGCAGAAGGGTTTTTTAACCTTTTATCCTATCATAACATAAAAAAAGAACGTGTAATAAGCGATTTTTTTGAAAACGGAGCACAGTTAGGGAGAAAATTACAGCTTCTTCGCTTTTCGGAAAAGGAACGCTATAAAATAGAAGAATATAAAATAAGGGAGGACATGCTTTCTGACATTCTCAAGCTTCATGATGAAGAAAGCCGGCTGAAAGTAATAGAAACCATAAAAGAGCAGGAACTAAATCAAAAGGACACAGCCCGGCTTGTACGGCAAATTCAAAAGGAGCTTTCGGAAGATGGAAAAGAGAGGAAGAAGTATGAAAAAAAGAAAGGAGCAAATACGCTTCTCTATAGGAATACTGTGAAAAACACAATAAATCTGCTTAAAAGGAACGGTGCAAGGACGGAAACGGAGGAAAATGAGAACGAAAAATACATAGAATACCGCATAAAAGTGTATAAATGACGAAAAAATACTGTGTTTCACGTGAAACATAGTATTTTTTCGAAAAAAACGTAAAAAAATGTTTCACGTGAAACATTTTTGTGTTATAATGAAGAAAACGAAAAAAGGAGGGGCAGAATTGAGCAAAATAATAGCCGTGGCAAATCAGAAAGGCGGCGTCGGGAAAACGACCACAACCGTTAATCTTGCGGCAAGTCTTGCAAAGCTTGGAAAAAAGGTTTTGCTGATTGATATAGATCCGCAGGGAAATTCCACAAGCGGACTTGGTGTGGATAAAAGAAGATGCGAAAAAACCGTGTATGATTGCCTTGTGAATGAAACTCCCATGAGCGAAGCGGCAATTGCTACGCAGTATGAAAACCTCAGTCTCTGTCCGTCAAACCTCGACCTTTCGGGTGCTGAAATTGAGCTGATAAGCGTGATGGGTCGGGAAAACAGGCTGAAAGAAAGCATTGAGTCGGTAAAAGATGAATATGATTTCATTCTTATTGATTCTCCGCCGTCATTGGGACTTATTACCATAAACACTTTAACGGCGGCAAACAGCATTATAATTCCCATTCAGTGTGAGTTTTACGCTCTCGAGGGGGTAAGCCAGCTTGTGGAAACCGTAAAAAGGATTAAAAAAGCCCTTAACCCTACGCTTTATATAGAGGGAATTGTTATGACCATGTATGATGCCAGGACAAACCTTGCCGTGCAGGTTGTCGATGAGGTTAAGCGGTTTTTCCCCGGAAAGGTATATAAAACCATTATCCCAAGGAATGTGAGGATAAGCGAAGCGCCGGGATTCGGAAAACCTGTTATATACTATGACGAATCGTCAAAAGGAGCCGTGGCCTACATGGAGCTGGCAGACGAGGTAGCCGAAAATAATAAGGAGGAGCAGGAGAGCTGAAATGAAAAGAGTTTTAGGACAAGGGCTTGAAGCGCTTTTTTCACGCAGTGACGATGCCGTGCAGGAGGCAAAGCAGGACGAGGTAAAAATGCTGAAGGTAAGCCTTGTGGAGCCGAGACGCGACCAGCCCAGAAAGAATTTTGACCGCGAGCAGCTGCAGGCGCTTGCAAATTCCATTGCGGAACACGGAGTAATCCAGCCCATTATAGTAGCACCGGGACAAAACGGATATTACAGCATTATAGCCGGCGAAAGAAGATGGAGGGCAAGCAAACTTGCCAATTTATCAGAAATCCCTGCAATAATCAGAAATTATGATGAAATTCAGACTGCCGAGGTAGCTCTCATTGAAAATTTGCAGAGAGAGGACCTCAACCCCATAGAAGAAGCCTTGGGATATAAGACGCTGATTGACAGATTCTCAATGACGCAGGACAAGGTAAGCGAAAGAGTGGGAAAAAGCCGCAGTAACATTGCCAATATACTAAGACTTTTGTCCTTAGAGGATGAGATAAAGGAAATGCTTGCTCAAAATAAGCTTGCTATGGGGCATGCAAGGGCGCTTCTTTCGCTCCCTGAGGGGAAAGGGCGTGTGGAAGCGGCAAGGAAAATCCTTTCCGAGGGGCTTAACGTAAGGCAAGCTGAAGCTCTCGGACAGGAAAAAAAGATAGAACCCAGGAAAAAAAGAGGAAGCAAGGAAAGCGTATACCCCGATGTGGAACGTGATTTGTCCCAAAAATACGGAACAAAAGTGCGTATAAAGGGAAATCGTAAGGGTAAAATTGAAATTGAGTTTTACTCCGTAGCTGATTTAACAAGAATTGTTGATATTTTGAATTAAAATTGGCCGTAGGGCTTTTAATACGAAAGGAAGTTTTGTAAATGTTGGATCTTAAACTTATCAGAGGAGAAACCGAAAAGGTAAAAGCCGCTCTCGGAAGAAGAAAGGAAAACGTTGATATTGATGCGATTATTGCCGCAGACGATAAAAGACGTGCTCTTTTGGTTGAGGTAGAGGGACTTAAGGCAAAGCAGAATGAGGTTACAAAGAAAATCCCTGCAATGAAAAAAGCGGGAGAGGACACAACCGCAGTTTTTGCTGAAATGAAGGAAATATCCGAGAAAATCAAATCTCTTGATTCCGAGGTGCGTGAGGTAGAGGACGAGCTTAATCGCATGATGCTTACTATCCCCAATATTCCTCACGATTCCGTTCCCGACGGCGATACTGATGAGGACAATATAGAAATCAGAAAGTTCGGAGAGCCGAAGAATTTCGGTTTTGAGCCTAAGGCGCACTGGGATTTGGGTAAGGATTTGGGCGTTCTCGACCCCGACACAGCCGCAAAAATCACAGGTGCACGCTTCACCGTTTACAAGGATATCGGTGCAAGACTCGAAAGAGCCGTAATTAACTATTATCTTGACACACATACCGAAAAACACGGATATACAGAGGTTTTCCCTCCCTTTATGGTGCATAGAAATTCCATGGTGGGAACAGGTCAGCTTCCCAAGTTCGAGGAGGATGCTTTCAAAGTAGCAGGAACAGAGTATTTCCTTGTTCCCACAGCGGAAGTTCCCGTAACAAATATGTACCGTGAGCAGATTCTTGACGGTAGCCAGCTTCCCATCAAGCACGTTGCATATACCGCTTGCTTCCGTGCTGAGGCGGGAAGTGCAGGACGAGATACAAGAGGTCTTATCCGTCAGCATCAGTTTAACAAGGTTGAGCTTGTTAAGTTCACAAAACCCGAAGATTCCTACGAGGAGCTTGAAAAGCTGACAAATGATGCGGAAAGAGTTCTTCAGGGCTTAGGGCTTCCCTACAGAGTGGTAAGAATCTGTATCGGAGACCTTGGCTTCACAGCGGCAAAGAAGTATGATATAGAAGTATGGATGCCTTCTTACAACAGATATGTTGAGATTTCCTCATGCAGTAACTTTGAGGACTTCCAGGCAAGGAGAGCAAATATCAAATATAAGGACGGACAGGGCGGAAAAGCACAGTTTGTCCATACCCTTAACGGAAGCGGCGTTGCAGTAGGAAGAACCGTGGCGGCAATCCTTGAAAACTATCAGAATGAGGACGGAAGCATAACCATTCCCGAGGTGCTTGTTCCTTATATGGGCGGTAAGACAGTAATCAAATAAAAAAAAGGAATGAAAAAACAGCTCCAACCGTCTGTTGGTTCTAAATTAAAAGCAAAATAATTCTTAAAAACAAAGTTTTTGGTGGAAATCCGTAAGTTTTACGGATTTCCTCTTTTTTTATGCCAATGCCTTTCTGTTTCACGTGAAACAGTCTGTAAAATTAAAGGGGGCTTTCGTGCCGGAGAGAAACTAAATTTTTTATGAGAATGGCGGCAATGGGCCCGAAAATAAGTCCTGCAATTCCGAAAAGCTTCATCCCCGAATACATGGAGAAAACCGTAAAAAGAGGATGAACTCCTAATTTTGTTCCAAGAATTTTAGGCTCGCACAATTGCCTTGTTGCCATTGCAATTCCGTACAAAATCAAAATTCCCCATCCCAAGGAGTATTCCCCCAAAACAAAATTGAATAAGGAGAAAGGAATCAGAATTGTTCCAGTGCCTAAAATGGGAACGGCATCCACAATTGCTGTAATAAGTGCCAAAAGAAAGGCAAAATCAATCTTAAGGAGCATAAAGCCCGTAAAAAGCACTGCAAAAATAATTGATTCTATAATAAGCTGTGCCTTAATATATGAGAATGTAACGGAAAGAAAAGAATTTTTGATTTTCATAAAACCGTTGCAAAACTTTTCTCCAAAAAAGGTTTTTGAAAATGAGGCAATCCCGTCTTCTTCTTTTAAAAGAAAAAAGGTTGTAAATATAGTGGTAAAAAGCCATATAACCATGGAGGGAATATTCTTTATAATGTTAAGCAGAAAAGTCCCAGCAGTTTTCAGAAAGTGAACAAGGTTATCGCGTACTGCGTTAAAAAGCGTGGGCAGAAACGTGTCGGAGGAGGTTTTTACGAGCTGGGGAAGCGAGCTTCTTTCAATTAATATGGCTACTTTTTCCGTAACGTTGGGAAATGTGCCTGTGCTTAAAAAGTTTATGTTCTCTGCAAGGGAGGAAAGCTCGCTTACAAGAGTGATTAAAAGAAAACGAAGTGCAATAAATAACACTGAAGAAATCAAAATAAGGGACAAAAGAGAGGATAACGTGGGATTCAGATGATTCCTACGTAAAAGCTTATTTAATGGATTTGCCGCAAGATAAAGGAAAAAAGCCGTTATAAACGGAGATAGAATACTTAAGATATGCGGAAAAGCCCAAATAAGGAGCAAAACAGGCACTAAAAAAATAATGAAATCGATAAAGAGAGAACGCAGGGTTTTAAAGGATATAAGTTTCAAGAAAAAACCTCCTCCTATAACAAAATAGAGAATGCAGAAAACAAAATCTTTCTACATTCTCTATTTTACTCCTTTAAGGAAAGGTTTAATCATTTATTAAGAAAAATACTCATAATTTTGTAGCCTTCGGAAATAACCGTGCCGTGCTCCTCGGCATCCTTTTCAATGAAACGGATATTACTTCCTTTATTATCACCCTTTTTATAAATCACGCAGGGAACTGGCTCGCGGCTGTGTGTCTTTGTGGCAATGGGAGTGGGGTGGTCGGGCATTACCAGAAAGGCATAATCCTCGCCCGCTTCATCGAGGCGAGCCTTTATATATCCGATTACCTTTTCGTCTATAAGTTCAAGTGAGCGGACCTTTCCCTCTGCATCGCCCTGATGACCGCATTCGTCGGGAGCTTCAAGATGCACGTAAACAAGGTCGGCACCGTCATTTAAAAGGGCATCTGCCGCGGCTTTTGCCTTGCCGTCAAAATTGGTATGGATGTTACCCGTTGCACCCTCAACATCAATGCTGTTCATTCCTGCAAGAATGGCTATGCCTTTAATAAGGTCAACGGCACTTACAACCGCGCCTTTTTTTCCGTAGGTCTCATAGAAATTATCGAGGGCAGGCTTTGTTCCCTCACCCCAAATCCACATGGAGGTGGCAGGATTTTTCCCTTCGGCAATTCTCTTTTGGTTAATGGGGTGGTTTTTAAGGATTTTCTCACTTTTTTTCATTAAATCCAGAATCCTCGCATCAGAGGGAAGATAATCCTTAATCTTTCTGTCGGAAATGTCGTGGGGAGGCGTCAACGTAAAGCTTTCGGGAGCATTTTCCCAAACAAACAAGTGTCTGTAGCTGACTCCGCCGTAAAAATGAATATCTCCGCCGCCAAGCTCCTTTTCAATTTCAGCCATAAGGGCACGGCTTTCCTCCGTGGTAATTTCCCCCGATGAATAATCAAGCATGGTTTTATCTTCATAATTTTCTTCATCGGAAAGAGTTACAAGATTTGCACGAAAAGCCGTCTGATTATCCAGCAGCGTTACCCCGATTGAAGCGGCTTCCAAGGGAGAACGCCCCGTATAGCAATTAAGCGGGTTATAGCCCATAACGGAAAGGTTTGCCACGTCACTGCCCGGCTTTAATGAATCGGGTACGGTTTTTACAAGATAAATATCGCCGTTTGCGGCAAAATAGTCCATATTGGGGGTGTTACTCTTTTCAAGAGGTGTAAGATTACCTAATTTTTCAATAGGCAAATCGGCACAACCGTCTGTAAGAATGATTACATATTTCATATTATCAGGTCCTTTCGGAAAAAACTTACTCTCATTATAACAAAAAGTTACCCCTTTTTCAAGGTGAATGAATAAAATTTGCCAATTTGATAATTAATAACCATAGAGGTGTAGTAAAATGCATGAAAAGATTAAAACACGAAGACGATTTTTACTTTTGTCCACGCTCCTGCTTCTTGTAACAGCCTTTGCCCTGTTTCAGTACAAGAGAGCCGAGGAGCTTAGCTACCACAGAAATTTGGAATACAACAGGGTTTTTGCCGAGCTTACCGAATATGTGGATGACCTTGAAATAACGCTTTGCAAGGGGCAGGTTGTCTCAACTCCCATGCAGATGGCAAAGCTTTCGGCGGATTTGCACAGCCAGGCAAGCGGAGCAAAGGCGAATTTGGCACTTCTCCCCATGAACGGAAGAAATCTTGAAAAAACATCGGAGTTTCTTTCGCAGGTGGGAGAGTATGCAAACTGTATTTCGGAAAAAATGCTTCGGGGAGAAAAGATAGGAAAGAAAGAAATTCAAACCATGCAAGAGCTTTCAGGGTACGCCAATACTTTAAAAAGCGGCCTTGATGAAATGCTTATAGGAATAAACGACAAAAATATATCCTTTGATGAAGAAAACAGGTCTTTTCCCTCCTTTAACGGTGGAAAAACAGCAATGGCAAGCGAGCTTGCGGCACTGGAGGAGGAATTTCACGATTATCCCTCTCTCATATACGACGGGCCGTTTTCACAGCATCTTACCCTAAAGGAATCCCTTTTAACCAAGGGCAAGGCAGAGCTTACGAAGAAGCAGGCGTTAAAGAAAGCGAAGAAAATTATAGGCGATGAAAAGGCAAGTGTTTCTGAAATCGGAGGAAAGCTCCCTTGCTACAGCATAAATTCAAATTCTGCCGTGGCGGAATATACAAAGCATGGCGGAATCCTTTTAATGCTGATGCGTGACCGCCATATAGAGGAGGAAAGGCTGTCTGTTTCCGAAGCAAAGAAAAAAGCCTCCGCATTTTTAAAGGAAAACGGATACGAGAGCATGCGTGAAAGCTACTACGAAAATATGGGCGGAAGCGTGGTTATAAATTATGCTTATGAGCAGGACGGATATATTGTTTTCCCCGATTTGGTCAAGGTAAAGGTGGCGCTTGATGACGGGGAAATAATCGGATTTGAAAGTCGTGGATATGTGATGAATCACACCTACAGAAATATTCCCAAGCCTGTAATTACACAGGAGGAAGCCTTAAAAAATGTAAATCCCGATTTGGAAATCAAGGATATTTCCATGGCGGTAATCCCCCTCGAAGACGGAAACGAGGCTTGTTGCTATCAGATTAAAGGTGTTGTTTCGGGACGGCACTTCCTTATCTATGTAAACACCCAGTCGGGCGACACGGAGGACGTGCAGATACTGCTTGAAAATGAGCGTGGAACATTAGCGGTATAGACGGCTTACAAGGGGGAACCCCTGGGCAATCCCCTGATAAAAAAGGGACTATAAAAAAGTTAAACTTTTTTATAGTCCCTTTTACATTTGCATTATAGAACTTTCCGCAGGAAATCTCGTAATCTTTGGTTTTCGTTCTTTTCAAAAATTTCTTCGGGAGTGCCTTTAGCCAATATTTCGCCGTTATCCATAAAGATTACTGTGTCGGCAACTTCCCTTGCAAAGCCCATTTCGTGGGTTACAACAACCATAGTCATACCCTCTTTTGCAAGCTCCTTCATAACATCGAGCACCTCGCCCACCATTTCGGGGTCAAGAGCACTTGTAGGCTCATCGAAAAGGAGCACCTCGGGATTCATACACAGAGCACGCACAATTGCCACTCTCTGTTTCTGTCCGCCCGAAAGCTGGGAGGGGTATGCATTTGCCCTGTCGCTAAGACCTACTCTTTTTAGGAGTGAAAGGGCTTTCTCCTCTGCCTCCGCCTTGCTCATTTTAAGGAGCTTCATGGGGGCAAGGGTCATATTACGAAGAACCGTCATATGAGGGAAAAGGTTAAACTGCTGGAAAACCATACCCATTTTTCTGCGGTGAAGGTTAATGTTGTTTTTAGGATCCGTTATATCTGTACCTTCAAGATAAATTTTGCCGTCGGTAGGAGTTTCCAGAAGATTGAGTGAGCGGAGGAATGTTGATTTACCGCATCCGCTGGGGCCGATTACAACGACAACCTCGCCTTTGTTTATTTCGATATCAATTCCGTTGAGGGCTTTCACTTTTCCGCCGATAAAATGTTTTTTCAGACCTTCTACTTTGATTAATGTATTATCGTTCACTCTTACGGAGCCTCCTTTCGAGAATATTCACAAGCTTGGTAAAGAACATAACCAGAACAAGATAGATAACCGCTACGGCAACAAGCGGCATAAAAGGAGAATACGTAGCCGCACGAATAATATTTCCGCCCATAGTAAGGTCGCGGATGGTAACGTAACCTGCAACGGAGGTTTCCTTGAGCAAAACTATGAACTCATTTGCCAAAGCGGGCAATATATTCTTGAAAGCCTGGGGGATTATTATATACCACATTGTGGCTTTATAGTCTAAACCGAGGCTTCTGCCTGCTTCAAACTGCCCCGGGTCTATTGACATAATACCCGAACGAACAATTTCTGCAACGTAGGCTCCTGAATTTATGCCGAAGGCTAAAATCGCTATCATAAGACTGTTTCTTGAGGAAGCAAAAATGATATAGTACATTATCATCAACTGTACTACTACAGGCGTTCCTCTGATAACGGTGAGGTATATTTTGCAGATGATGTTAAGAATCCATAAAAGAAATTTCTTCATGCCTTTTCGCATTTCAGATGCGTTTTTGTCGTAAGTGGATCTGATCACGGCGACAAGAACACCAAGAAACACACCTATTATCAACGAAGCGAATGTGATGACAAGTGTGTTTTTTAAACCCGAGGTAATAAATTTCCAGCGGTTTTCATCAACAAAATTCAATATAAATTCTTCTTTGAAGTTTTCCATAAAATCACCTTATCTGTAAAACAAAAATAGAGGCGGCTAAGCGCCTCTGTTTTTGTTTATCGAAATTTATTATTTGTTGTTTGCTTCAACGTAGGCCTTTGCAGGTTCATTATCGATGATAACACAGTCAACCTTGCCTGCGATGAGTGCCTGTACAGCTTCGTTACCGGATGTATATTTCATTACACGATCTGCGCCGAAGTCACCCTCAGCGTAGATGTCACCGGTTGTACCCTTCTGAGTACCGATGAGATAGTCTGCACCCTCTGCGAAGAGGTCGTCAACGCTCTTAATCTTGCTTCCTTCGGGAACGATGATTGACTGAATACCTGTAGCATAGCTGTCAGAGAAGTTAATGCTCTTAAGTCTGTCTTCTGTAACAGTCATACCAGCCATACCGAAATCAGACTTGCCTGTCTGTACTGCTGTAATGATGGAATCAAATTCCATATCATCTATAACAAGCTTCATATCAAGCTTATCTGCAATAGCAGCTGCAAATTCCGCATCAATACCTACGATTACTTCGTTTTCATAGTATTCGTAGGGAGGGAACTGTGCATTTGTAGCCATATGTATCTCAGCCTTACCTTCTGCTTCCTGCTGGAACTTAAGGTCATGAGCTACACCGGAAATGTACTTGTCGATGATAGCCTGCTTTGTTCCGTCTGCTTCAAGCTCGCTAAGTGCGGCATTGATCTTGTCAAGAAGGTCTGTGTTTTCTTTTGCAACGCAGATTGCGTAATCTTCTACTGCATATTCTGTGTCAAGGATTGTAAGCTTAACATCTTTTTTTCCTCCGCAAGCGGCAAATGCAGATACGCAAAGTGCAAGCATGAGTATAATTGTAAGTATTCTTTTCATGATTTTTCCTCCAATATTATAGAATTCACTTTAATTATAATGACAAATGTATAAATTTGCAAGTGTTTTTTGTAAATATACAAAAAACTTAGCCTTTATTTCTTCAATTTAAGCGTTTTTTCGTATGCTTTTATGACTGCATTCATTGCATTTGCCCTGAAACCGCCGTCCTCAAGTGCACGCACGCCCTCAATGGTTGTTCCGCCGGGGGAGCAGACATTATCTTTAAGCTCGGCGGGGTGCTTGCCGCTTTCAATAACCATCTGTGCCGCACCCAAAACCGTGTTTGCCGCATAGGAAAGTGCCTTATCCCTGGGAAGTCCACAGTCTACGGCTCCGTCTGCAAGTGCCTCAATGAAAAGGTATACAAAGGCAGGACCGCATCCCGAAAGTGCACTTGCCGCATCAATAAGCTTTTCGTCAATATTGTCCGTAATACCTGCAAGGGAGAAAATTTCGCAAAATTCCTTTTCCTCATCTTTTGTGATTTTATCGTCCAATGAATAGAGAATCACACCCTTTCCCACAGCTGCGGGGGTATTGGGCATAATGCGGATAACGGGGACCTCAGTTCCGAAAGCCTCCTTAATTGCACCGATGCTGATGCCTGCAGCCATGGAAACCACAATAAAGCGGTCGGTGCGGCTCTTTAATACGGGGGCAATTTCCGAAATTGTATTGAATATAACCTGAGGCTTAACCCCCAAGAAAATATATTTGCAGTTTTTCGCAATATCCTCATTGGAGGATTTGTTTGCACCTGTTTCACGGCTTAATGCAATTGCCTTTTCTTCTAAAAAGTCAGAAAGGTAAACCCTTTCACCGCCTATTGCCTTTGCCGCCGCACTTGCCAGTGCACCGCCCATGTTTCCGCAGCCTATAAAACCTGCAGTGTACATATTAATCAAACCTCCTTATCTTACCTGTCCGTTACCTTTTATAATATATTTGTAGGCATTAAGCTCTCTTAGCCCCATCGGACCTCTTGCGTGAAGCTTCTGGGTGGAAATTCCCATTTCACAGCCAAGTCCGAATTCGCCGCCGTCGGTAAAACGGGTGGAGGCATTCACATAAACGGAGGAGCTGTCAACCGCCGCGGTAAAGATTTTGGCGTTTTCCTCGTTTTTTGTGATAATGCTTTCACTGTGCCCGGTGGAATGAAGAGCAATATGCTCTATGGCACTTGTCACGTCCTCCGTCACGCTTACGGCTAAGATGTAGTCAAGAAACTCCGTGTCAAAATCTTCGGGAGAAGCTTTTTTCGTGCCTAAAATCTCATAAGCCCTTTCATCACAGCGAAGCTCCACGGGTGTAAGTCCGCTTTTTTCGCGGTTATCAAAGAGTCTCTCTTTTACAAGAGGGAGAAAATCCTTTGCAATATTTTTATGCACAAGCAGACTTTCCGCCGCATTGCATACGGAGGGGCGGCTCGTTTTTGCATTTTCAATTATATTTAGTGCCATTTCAAAGTCGGCACTTTCATCAACAAAGATATGGCAAATCCCCGTTCCTGTCTGAATACAGGGAACCTTTGCGTTTTCAAGGCAGGCATTGATAAGTCCCGCACCGCCTCTGGGAATAAGCAAATCCACATATCCCACAGCCGTCATAAGCTCTGTTGCGCTTTGGCGTGTGGTGTCGGAAATAAGATTTATCAGATTTTCCGAAAGATTGCACTCTGAAAGAGCCTCTCTCAGTGCATCTACGATTGCCTTTGCACTGTTATATGCTTCCTTTCCGCCTCGAAGCACGCACACATTTCCGCTTTTAAGGGAAAGTGCCGCCGCATCGCTTGTTACATTGGGGCGGCTTTCGTAAATTATTGCCGTAACGCCGATGGGAACGGAGGTTTTTTCGATTGCAAGTCCGTTTTCACGCTCTACCCTTTCCAGAACCTGCCCTACAGGGTCGGGGAGTGAAGCCACGTCGCGGATTCCCTGTGCCATGGCGGCAATTCTTTCCTTGGAAAGGGAAAGGCGGTCAATCATTACATCAGAAATTATTCCCTTTGCCTTTTCTACGTCAACACTGTTTGCAGAAAGGATTTTATCGGTATGCTCAATAAGCTTATCCGCCATGCAAAGAAGAGCGGCATTTTTTGTATCTGTATCAAGAAGCATTGCAGAAAGCTTTGCCCTCTTGGCATTTTCAAGTATTTGTTTTGTTGTCATATTTATCTTTCACCTTGCTTAATAAATCTTGTTCCTATGCTTTTTCCCTCTGCTATATCGTAGAGAACATAGGGGTTTGAGCCGTTTGTAATAATCATATCTATTCCGCTTTCGGTGCAGATTTGTGCCGCACGGATTTTGGTAGCCATGCCGCCTGTTCCCAGATCGCTTCCCTTACCGCCTGCCATGGCGATAATTGCGGGCGTGATAGCACAAACCTCGGAAAGAAGCTCGGCATCGGGGGTAGTATGGGGGTCGGCGGTATAAAGTCCGTCAATATCCGAAAGGAGTACCAAAAGGTCAGCATCACAGCTGCGGGCAACAAGGGCGCTTAATGTATCATTGTCTCCCACCGAGATTTCCTCGGTTGCCACTGTGTCATTTTCATTTATAATCGGAAGTGCGCCAAGCTCCAAAAGACGAAGGACGGTATTGCGGAAGTTTTCGCCCCGTTCGCTTCTTGTACTTTCGGAAATGTCGGGCGAAGTGATAAGAAGCTGTGCCACGGTGTGGTTATATTCAGAGAAAAGCTTGTCGTATGTATACATCAGCTCGCACTGACCGACTGCCGCCGCCGCCTGCTTTGTGGGCATATCCTCGGGGCGTTTTCCCAAGGACAGCTTACCCACGCCCATGCCGATAGCACCCGAGGAAACAAGGATTATCTCATTCCCTGCATTTTTAAGGTCGCTTATAACCTTACATAAATCCTCCACGTGGCGGATATTAAGATGCCCTGTGCTGTGGGCAAGAGTAGATGTTCCGACTTTTATCGCTATACGCATTTTAATCATTCCTTTACAAAAGCTCCCGCAGAATACTGCTCATCTCATCAAGGCGGGTAGCTGTATTAATCTTATTACGGAGCTGTGCTGCACCGCTAAGCCCTTTTATATACCAGGAGGCGTGCTTTCTTGCCTCTAAAATACCGCGGTGTTCTCCCTTAAGGGAACAAAGCAGAGTGATATGCTCAATAGCCATGGAAATTCTTTCTTCGGGAGTGGGGTCGGTTTCCACCTGTCCGCCCTCCAATAGCTCGATTATCTGCCTGAAAATCCACGGGTTTCCCTGACTGCCCCTGCCAATCATAACGGCGGACGCACCTGTTTCCGAGAGCATGCTTTTTGCGTCCTCGGCAGAAAATATGTCGCCGTTTGCAATGACGGGGATTGTTACCGCTTCGCACACCTTGCGGATAACGCTCCTGTCGGCTTTTCCGCTGTAATACTGCTCACGCGTTCTTCCGTGAACGGTCACAGCCGCCGCCCCGCAGTTTTGGGCAATACGAGCAAGCTCCACGGCGTTTATATGCTCGCTGTCCCAGCCGCTTCGCATTTTTACTGTGACGGGCTTTGTAGCCTTGTCGCACACGGAGCCGATTATTTTTTCCGCTTTGTCAAGGTCACGCATGAGGGCGCTTCCCTCGCCGTTGCCTGCAATTTTTGGTGCAGGACAGCCCATGTTAATATCGGTGAAAAGTCCGTGCTTTTCTACTTCGCACACGGCAGATGCCATAATAGCGGCATCACTTCCGAAAAGCTGTACCGCCGTGGGAAGATTATCCGTCTGCATAAGAGCGTTTGTCTTTTTGTCGGAAAAAGAAAGTGCCTTTGCACTGACCATTTCCGTGTATGAAAGCCCTGCCCCGAAGCGGTCGCATATAATTCGGAACGCAAGAT
The DNA here is from genome assembly GCA_045636425.1 of Clostridia bacterium. Taxonomy (GTDB): domain Bacteria; phylum Bacillota; class Clostridia; order UMGS1883; family UMGS1883; genus UMGS1883. The sequence goes on from JAZTXM010000005.1 coordinate 63,209, forward strand.
CCGTCACCCCTGCCATGGGGGCGAGGAAAATATTATTTTTTAAAGATACATTTCCTATTTTCATCATAAATTAAGCTTCATATCGCCCTGCCTGATAATACCGAGCTTCCGCATACCTTCGGAAATCACAAGGGAAATTATTGCAGGGAAGATAAAATACATCAGAATATTATATAAAAGTGCGGTTAAGGGATTCATGTAAGAAGACATTACTTCAAAACTGGATATAGGACCTACGAGACCTGCCGTACCCATACCGCTACCCACGGGGTTACTCTGCATTTTGAATACTATTGTGGAAATGGGGCCAAGCACCGCACTTGTAAATATGGAAGGAATCCATATCTGCGGATGCCTCACAATATTGGGAATCTGGAGCATGCTTGTACCTAATCCCTGTGCAAAAAGACCTCCTACCTTGTTTTCCCTGTAACTGCACACGGCAAAGCCAATCATGTTGGCACAGCAGCCAACCGTTGCCGCACCTGCCGCAAGGCCGCTTAACTTAAGTGCAACGCCGATTGCCGCGGAGCTTATAGGGAGAGTGAGGAACATTCCCATAAGAACGCTGACTACAATGCCCATTACGAAGGGATTCTGTTCAACGCCCCAGTTTACCATTCCGCCAAGGTCTGCCATGAATTCCGAAATGGGTGGTCCTGCAAGAAGTCCGATCGTCGCACCCGAAACAATGCAACAAACGGGAGTTACGATTATGTCAACTTTGGTTTTACCGCTTACAAGCTTTCCTACAAGAATTGCAGTATATGCCGCCAGAAATGCACCTACCGGCTCTCCCGGGGGAGTGATGGCAAATGCACCTTCTACGAAAAATGTGCCTGCAAGGATTTTTCCTGCATAAGCACCAATCATACCTGTAACTGCGGCACTTACGGTAGTAAGCTGGGATGAATGGAATTTACACGCCACACCCACACCGATTCCTGCACCTGTCAGAAGGGACGCAACCTTACCGAACACAAAAAGGAAATTACCGACGCTACCGCCGATAAATGTGCTTATCTGCGTGAGAATAGTTCCCACAATCAGCGTGGCAAAAAGTCCGTAAGCCATACCGCTGAGGCCATCAATAAAAATGTGGTTAAGAATTTTTTTCAAAGTTTTCATCATCAACACTATCCCATCGTATCATTATTTCCTATATTATATATAAAAAAACTCCCATATTCAAGCAAAAACCGCATAAAAGCAAAAAAAACTATTGAAATTTACGATTTTTATGCTACAATGTAGGTAGAATCTATGTAAAAGAGGTGTAGACAATGGCTTATATTATTAACGAAGAGTGCATCGGTTGCGGTGCTTGCGCAGGCGAGTGCCCCGTAGAATGCATCAAAGAGTGCGACGGAAAGTACGAAATCGACGCTGATGCTTGCATCGAGTGCGGTGCTTGTGCAGGTGTATGCCCTGTTGCAGCTCCCAACCCCGCTGAATAATCGGAGATTAAGAAAGAAAAGCCGCTGAAATTTTTCGGCGGCTTTTACTTTCTGAAAAGGAGCAGGAAAATGGATTTAGTTTTAGATAATGAAAAAGTAGAGGACTTAGGTCTTAAAGGATATAAAATAATACAAAACAAGGAAGGCTTTTGTTTCGGAAGCGATGCGGTGCTTCTTTCGCGGTTTGTAAAGCTTAAAAAAGGAGCAAGGGTGCTGGATATGTGTACAGGGACGGGAATTATACCCGTGCTTTTGTGGGGAATGCAGGAGCCTTCCCAAATTGATGCGGTGGAAATCGTCCCCGCTGTCAGCAATATGGCAAAAAGGACTATGGAGCTTAACAATCTGTCGGATAAGATAATCGTACATAACGCAGACCTTAACGACGCTCCCACGCTTTTTGGGAAGCATGTGTTTGATGCGGTTACCTGCAATCCGCCCTATATGAACGCAGGCGGAGGAATCGTAAATCCCAAGGATGCCCTTGCCATAGCCCGCCACGAAATTGCCTGTACATTGGACGGCGTGGTAAAAAGTGCGGCGGCAGTGCTTAAATCGGGCGGCAAGCTTTTTATGGTGCACAGGGCTGACCGTATGTGCGACGTCATATCTGCTTTCAGGAAATACAAAATTGAGCCGAAACGCCTTAGCGTGGTGTACCCCTCCGAGGGAAAAGCGGCAAATCTGATTTTGGTGGAGGGAGCTTTGGACGGAAAGCCTCAGCTAAGATTGGAGAGTGCCGTCTTTATGTATGACAGGGACGGAAACTATATACAGTCAATAAAGGAAGATTGCTAATGAACGGAAAATTATATTTATGTGCCACTCCCATCGGAAATTTGGGTGATATTACATACAGATGCGTGGAAACTTTAAAAAGTGTTGACCTTATTGCGGCGGAGGATACACGAAGAACGCTGGGGCTACTAAATCACCTTGATATAGAAAAACCTCTTACCAGTTATTTTGAGCATAATAAAAAGGAAAAGGGAGAGTACCTTATTTCAGAAATGAAAAAGGGGAAAAACATTGCCCTCGTAAGCGATGCGGGCACTCCTGCCGTAAGCGACCCCGGTGAGGATCTGGTGAAAATGTGCATAGAAGCGGGAATTGACGTTGTTCCCGTGCCCGGTGCGGTCGCAGGGATAAACGCACTTATTTCAAGCGGATTTTCAACACAGCGTTTTACCTTTGAGGGCTTTCTTACCGTGAATAAAAGAGGCAGAACCGAGCATCTTAAATCCCTTTCGGATGAGCAGCGGACCATGATTTTTTACGAAGCTCCCCATAAGCTTCTTTCCACACTCCGTGATATGCTGGGCATTTTGGGTGACAGGCGTATAGCACTTTGCCGCGAAATAACCAAAATCCATGAGGAATTTGTCCGCACAACCATTTCTGATGCCATAAATAAATATGAGGAAAATCCCCCCCGCGGCGAATTTGTCATTGTAATTGAAGGGAAAAAGAGCGAGGACATAGAAGCCGAAAGGGAAGCCGTATGGCAGAAAATGTCCGTTTCCGAGCATGTGGAAATGTACATAAAACAGGGAATCGATGAAAAAGAAGCCCTGAAAAAGACGGCAAAGGACCGAGGCGTAAGCAAAAGGGATATTTATAATGAATACAAGCGGTAGGGGATGTTAAAAATGTCCAGAACGCAAAAAGGCGACAATAATACAGAATTAAAACTGTTTATGATTTTTAAGATGTTTTAATTTTGTTAAAAATCTCATTTCATTCGATTTTTCTTGATTTTATGCCTTTTTGCTACGAACAAACTTCGCCTCTCGCTGTATACACATACAGCTTCGGGTAACCCACGGCAAGCCGTGGCTCAGTTTGTCCGTTCTGAAGCATTTTTTCCTATCCCCAAGGAAGGTGAAAACGGGTTTTTACAAATCCTAATGATTTTGTATTATTTTTGCTTGACAAAGAAAAAAATCCGTGGTAATATATCAAAAGACAAATGTACACGGGTGGTGGACACATGGAGCAGAAAAAGCTTGTAATCGCCGATTTATCGGTGCTTCCCCCTGTTTATCACAAGATTTTAAAGGTTAAAGAGCTTTTGGAATCGGGCGAGGCAGAGACGGTAAACGAAGCGGCTGATATGGCAGAAGTGTCAAGAAGTGCGTATTATAAATATAAGGACTACGTTTTTCCTTTTAATCAGATGCAGGGAATTTTAACGCTCCTTATAGCAGTAATTGACCTTAAGGGTGTGCTCAGCGATATGTTATCGTTTATGAGTGATGCAGGATGCAATATTTTAACAATTAATCAGAATGTTCCCATAAACGGTGTTGCAAATATAACCGTTACCGTTCAGACGGAAAATATGCGTCTTAGTACCGACCGCCTTATTTCGGGCTTGCAGTTGGTACGGGGCGTACGAAAGGTAAATATACTTGCCAAGCAGTAAAAGGTTTTACAAAGGAGTTAGCATATGAAAAAAATCGGAATTATCGGCTTCGGAGTTGTAGGCTCGGGAGTATATGAGATAATAAGAAAAAATAAAGATATTCTCACAAAAAAAGCAGGGGAGGAAATCGATGTTAAGAGGATTCTTGACATTCGTGATTTTTCAGCCCATGAGGAGGCACACCTTTTTACAAAGGATTTTAATGACCTTGCAGGAGACAGTGAAATAGATATTGTTGTGGAAACAATGGGCGGTATAAAGTTCGCCTATGAGTATACAAAGGCGCTTCTTTCTGCGGGAAAGAGCGTTGTTACAAGCAATAAAGAGCTTGTTGCCGCACACGGCGATGAATTTTTCCGCATTGCAAAGGAGAAGAATGTACGCTATCTTTACGAGGCAAGCGTAGGCGGTGGTATTCCCATTATCCGCCCGCTTGCAAACGATGCGGCGGCTAATGATGTATACGAGGTTTCGGGCATTCTTAACGGAACCACAAACTATATTCTGACAAAGATGTTCAAGGAAAATGAGTCCTTTGAGGGTGCACTTAAAACGGCACAGGAACTCGGCTATGCGGAAAAAGACCCCACGGCAGACGTGGACGGATTTGATGCATGCAGAAAGATTTCCATTCTTATGTCACTTGTTACGGGGAAAAAGATTCCCTCCGAAATGGTTCACACGGCGGGTATCCGCACAATAAGTGCAGAAGATGTGACATATGCGGCGGCAATCGGTTGTACAATCAAGCTGATTGGATGCGGTTTTACAAAGGACGGCAAGGTAAATGCCTCCGTAGAGCCGATGCTTATCCCCGAAAGCTGTCCCCTTTCAACAGTTGAGGATGTTTTCAACAGCGTTATGGTAAAAGGAAACATGGTAGATACCCTTATGTTCTACGGCAGGGGGGCAGGAAAGCTTCCCACAGCCAGTGCAGTAGTGGGTGACGTGGTGGATATTGTCCGCAGCGGAGAATATAATCCGTATTTTAGCTGGGAGGAAAGCGACAGGGAAAGCTTTATCCCCTATGAAGATATAACGGCAAGGTTCTTTGTCCGTATAGAAGAAAGTCAGATTGCTACGGCAAAAGAGGTTTTCGGAGACAGAGAATTTATAAAAGGTGTTAACGATTACGGCTTTGTAACCGATGAGATAAAAGTAGGAAAGCTTGCTGCCGATGTTGAAAAAATCGGCGGCGTGATAAATAAAATAAGGCTTTATAAATAATCCCAAGGAGGTAATTATAGTGGGTTTAATAGTACAGAAATTCGGCGGCAGCAGTGTTGCCAATGCGGAAAGAGTTTTCCGCGTAGCAGGCCGTATTGTGGAAACTTACGACGAGGGTAACGACGTTGTGGTAGTTGTTTCCGCGCAGGGCGATACTACAGATGATTTGCTTGAAAAAGCGGCAGAAATCAACAAAAACGCATCAAAAAGAGAAATGGACGTTCTTCTCTCGGCAGGTGAGCAGATTTCAATGTCACTTCTTGCGATGGCTATTGAAAAGCTCGGCAGACCCGTTGTTTCTCTTACAGGCTGGCAGGCAGGTGTAAATACCGACAGCAATTATTCAAAGGCTCGTATTAAGCGTATCATCGGGGAAAGAGTTCAGATGGAGCTTGATAAAAAGAAAATCGTTATCGTAGCAGGCTTCCAGGGTATTAATAAATTTGATGATATCACAACCCTCGGACGAGGCGGTTCAGACACATCAGCAGTAGCTCTTGCGGCGGCTTTGGGTGCTGACCTTTGTCAGATATTCACAGACGTAACAGGCGTTTATACAACTGACCCCAGAATCGTGCCCGAAGCGAGAAAGCTTAACGAAATTACTTACGACGAAATGCTGGAACTGGCAAGTGCAGGTGCAAACGTGCTTCATAACAGAAGCGTGGAGCTTGCAAAGAAATTTAATGTAAATATGGAAGTGCTGTCAAGCTTTGAAAAAGTTCCCGGCACTATTGTTAAGGAGGAAAACACAGTGGAAAAGATGTTAATCAGAGGTATTGCCCGTGATAATGATGTTGCAAGAATCGCTCTTGTAAATATTGATGATAAGCCCGGAAAGGCTTTCCAGATATTCTCACTTTTGGCTAAGAAGAAAGTAAATGTTGATATTATTCTTCAGTCAATCGGTCGTGACGGAAGCAAGGATATCAGCTTCACCGTAAGTGCAGGCGACCTTGAAACAGCGCTTAACGTAATCAATGAAAATAATGCAATTATCCGTGCTGAAAAGGTTATTCACGATGAAAACGTATCAAAAATTTCTATCGTAGGTGCAGGTATGACATCAAATCCCGGTGTTGCCGCAACAATGTTTGAAGCTCTTTATGATGCAGGCATCAATATTCAGATGATTTCCACAAGCGAAATCCGCGTAAGCGTTCTTATTGACAGAAAAGATGCGGAAAACGCAGTGAGAGCCATTCATAGCAAATTCAACCTTGCTGACTAATACGGAATGTGATAAAGCAGCACCGAACGCAAAACGCGGGAAGGTTATACGAGAAAGCACTTTTCTTTGGTTATTTAACAAAGAGGCTTTGATTGATTAATGTAGAACTTCGCTTAGGCGAAGTTCTATTTTTATGCGTTTTGCTATCCACGAACTTCACCCTCGACGTACCCGCGTACGCCTTCGGGCAAGCCCTAAAGGGTTCAGTTCGTGAATTCTGCACTACTTTCTCCCATTCCGCTGTAAAAAGAACCGATTTTTTATCCTTTGCTCAAAATTAACTCTAAAGAGGTAACTATTTCAACTCAAAAAGGGTAATGTTTTAATATAAAACTCTTTTGAGGTGATGAATTTGAACATCGGAACAGCTGTTAAGCTAAGAATTCTTGAACTTTGCAAGGAAAAGAATATTACTGTAAACAAGCTCGCGACCATTTGCGGAATAACGCAATCAACGCTAAGCAATATAGTGGGAGGCAGAAATAATTCAGCCACTATTTCTACAATAAAGAAAGTTTGTGACGGATTAAATCTTCACATAAGGGATTTTTTTGCCTCAAAGCTTTTTGATAATCTTGAGCAGGAGATAAAGTAAATAGCATGTTAGTAAGACCCATTTTACCGATGGCGGTTCTTTTTACGGCAGGAATATATTCCGCTGTTTTAAGAGCCGATTTTTTATGATGTAAAACTATTTTTTAAAACAGAAGATAAAGTCAGGTTTTTGCGGATTTTGAGCCAACTACCGAGAAATCGCTCGCATCATTTTCCGCTGCGGGCGAGCGATTTCAGGCGGAACTGGGAATGAGTTTCCCTTTGAAGCCGGCGGTACAAAGGCTTAAAATCCGCAAAAACAAAACTCGCTTTGCTGCCATGACAGGCATATTGATTTTTTTAGCCCTGCTGGGCCGTTTTGGGGTCCGGGGAATCGGAACCCCGGAACTTTTGCTTCTTTTGGTTACAAAAGAAGGGGTAAACATTCCCAATGTTAAATTTTCACTTTTGCTTGCAAAAGTATATCACCCCCATGTTCCCATAGAAAATTCAACTTTTATTTATAAAAAACGCCCTAATTACGCATGTGCGTATACGCAGAAACGTAAAAACGCATACAATATCCATGAGGTGAAACAAAAATGGATATAAAAGATGCTATTGTAGAGCGATTTATGGAGTTATGCGTTGAAAAGGGAATCAAAATAAATGAGCTTGCAACCTTGTCGGGGGTTACTCCCTCCACAGCATACAGCATGATGGATAAATCACGCCGTGATATTTCAATACGAACCATTAAAAAGTTTTGCGATGGGCTGGAAATTACTTTAGGAGAGTTCTTTTCAACTTGTGAGTTTGATAATCTTGAGCAGGAGATAAAGTAAATAGCATGTTAGTAAGACCCATTTTACCGATGGCGGTTCTTTTTAAGGCAGGAATATATTCCGCAGCTTACGGAATCGACCTTTTTTGGATAATTATAATCTCCGCCCTGCTATGCCTCGGAGGCATACTCGTGTACAGGAACAAAAAGTATATGTGCGTGGCAGTTTCTCTTTTTCTTCTTCTGGGATTTTGCAGAATGGAGCTTGCCCAAAGCAGAAAAGACCGCATCGGGGCTATTTATGGCGGAAGCACCTTTTTGGGACAGGTGACAGTTACCGATTTTTCCGACATGGGCAGAGCAGAAGCCGTCTTTAAGGACAATGGGAAAAGGGTGAAAATTTATCTCAAGACCAATTCCAATGCCATGTTATCTCCCGGTGACATTCTTCGGGGAAGCTTTGCTCTCTCGGAATACTCCCCGCCAAAGACAAGTCTTTTTGATTTTTCTTCATATATGCACAGCGAGGGGATTTACCTCAGTGCAGAGGCCGAAGAATTTTGTTTTGGCGGACGAATGACAAAAGGCATAGACGGATTCATATATAAAATCCGCACACAGATGGACCGTTTGGGAGAAAAAGCATTTAAGGGTGACAACCGAGGGCTTTTTAATGCCATGGTGTTCGGGGATAAAAGGCTTCTTTCGGAGGAACTTGACAGTGCCCTCCGAAAAAGCGGGCTCAGCCATATAGCCGTAGTTTCGGGAATGCATATATCGGCGGTTATTGTCGCGATGCTTTTCTTCCTGAGGAAGATATTCGGCAGGAGGCGTTATGTAAATATCCTTGTGCTTTTTGGCGGTGTTTTTATAGCTCTTGTTACGGGAATGGGTGCAAGCGTAATAAGGGCACTTATAATGTGCATTATATACCAACTTTCAAAAATACTTTACCGTGACAGTGATATTTATACCACCATTGCCGCATCGGCTTTAATCATGCTTGCCGTAAATCCTTATTATGTGGCAAATGTGGGATTTATCCTGTCGCTTCTGTGTATTTTGGGCATTGTGCTTTACGCTGACAAAATAAGAGGGGCAATAAACGGCATCCTTCCCGATTGGGCAAGTGATGCGGTGGCGGTAAGCATTGCCGCACAAATAATTATTATACCTGTTCTCATAGCAAATTTCAGGACGGTTAATCCATATTCGGTTATATCAAATATTTTAATCTTCCCCGTTTCCTCCCTGTTTGTAGTACTGGGACTTTTGTATTTTGTAACGGCAAAAATCTCTTTTATCTCGATTTTTCTGCAAATAGCATTGCAAAAAATTGCGGACGTTATAGAAGCGGTGAGCTTGGGCGTGGCAAGAGTGCCGGGGGCAAGCCTGGAAACAGGGGGATTAAGTGCCCTTTTTGCGGTAAGCTGGGTTTTTCTTCTCATCGCAATACATATTTATCCTGCAAAAAGCACTGCTTTTAAATATCTGTGCTGTGGTTGGCTTTTGGCAATGTGTATTGTGGCAACCTTTAATCACGGGGTAAAATTGGATATGAGCTTTGCACATTACGGCTCGGATACCTTTTCTGCTCTTAAGATTAAAGACGGTGGTTTAATCTATATTGATTGCCCCGATTACTACGATGCGGCACAGTTAAGTGAGGATCTGGGCAGTGAGGTTGATTGTCTTATACTTTCGGATACGCTCAAGGGCGATGTGCTTTCCCTTTTGCAAAGCAAATTCCCCGAAATGGTGATTGCCTCAGACGACCTTTTAACAGACAAGGAAAAGCTTGAACTTGAGAAAGAGGCATCAAGGAAAGGAATACGGACAGTATTTTTAAAAGATGCAGAGAGAATCTGTGTTAATGGTGCATGGATAGAATATTTCCCCATTGAAAACATCAGGGGAAGAGCCGTGCGTGTGGAATACGAGGATTATGTTTTCGTGTCGCTTCAGGGAATTGCGGCAAAGGATATGCAAACGCTTTTGGAGTCGGGCATTAAAATAAAATGCGACTATCTTAAAATTCCCTACAGAATTGCAGGGAAAGGGACGGATTTTTCCTCTCTTACGGGCGGCAAAATTCTGTTTCGGGAAAAGCAGTTTTCAGTGAGGTAAAATAAGGAATAATAAATTTGTGTTACAATTATGGAAATTTTCATATGTTGTGATATAATGGAGCAGTAGTGCAGTAAGACTCGAACACCTGTTAAAACCAATAGGGGTTCAAGACTTACTGCACCAGTAAAGGAGGAATCCGTATGAATGATAAAATAGAAGGAAGAAATCCTGTGGCGGAAGCACTTAAAAGCGGCAGGAGCATTGATAAAATATATGTGAAGAAAGGCGACAAGCACGGAAGCATAATTCCCATTATCCGCATGGCAAAGGAGAGGGGAATTACCGTTACGGAAACAGACGGAAAGAAGCTTGATGAAATGAGCCTTACGGGAGCACATCAGGGAGTTATCGCCCAGTGTGCCATGGCAGAATATGCGACGGTAGACGATATTTTAAAGCGTGCCGAGGAAAAGGGAGAGCCCCCCTTTATCGTAATCCTTGACCGCATAGCAGACCCCCGAAATTTAGGCTCGATTATAAGGACGGCAAACTGTGCGGGCGTGCACGGAATCATTATTTCCAAGCACGATTCGGCAACGCTTACCGCCGTTTGTGCCAAGGCAAGTGCAGGTGCGGTGGAGTACACCCCTGTGGCAAGGGTAACGAGCCTTGCCAAAACTATTGACGATTTGAAAAAGAAAAATATCTGGGTAAGCGGTGCAGATGCTTCGGGCGACAAGGACATTTATGATGCCGACCTCAAGGGAGCTGTGGCAATTGTAATAGGCTCTGAGGGTGAGGGAATCAGCCGCCTTGTTTTGGAAAAGTGCGATTTCAAGGTGAAAATTCCCATGAAAGGTGACGTTAATTCTCTTAATGCATCTGTGGCGGCGGCACTGTTCATCTATGAAGCGGTAAGGCAGAATCGAAATTAAATAATAAAGGAGTAATCAAAATGCGTGCAGTAGTAACGGTAGTAGGAAAAGATAAGACGGGTATCATTGCAAGAGTCAGCGGGCTTTTTTATGAGAAGAACATCAATATTCTCGATATTTCACAAAAGCTGATGCAAAACCTCTTTACCATGATTGCTCTTGTGGATCTGGAAAAAAGCACTCTTGGTATGGAGGAGCTTACGGCAGAGCTTGAAAAAGTGGGAAACGAGCTTAATGTGGCAATCCGTGTTCTCCCTGAAGAAATGTTCCGCCGCTAAAGTGCGGAGCGTGGAAATCCCGTTATGACTGGTGCAAAGGAGGGATTTAATTGAAAAGAATAATTGCATTTTTCATGGTGTTTGTTATATACTCTTGTGCCTCGGCATCGGGGGCGCCCCTTTATTCTTCTACGGAGGAAGAGATTGTAACAAGTGGCGTTACCCTTACGAGGAAGCAGCAGTTTTTCGGCTCTTATGCACTTAACATAAACTGCGTAACAGCCGATTTGAAAAATAAGAATTTAAGCCTTGAGCTTTTAAAGCAGAGCGGCGGCAGTGACAAGACCGCCACAGTAAAAGACCTTGCACAAAAAGAGGAAAACACGGTTGTTGCCATAAATGGGGACTTTTTCTCCGCATATAAAGGCGACCAGAATTTTTCCTTGGGGATTGAGGTTAAGGACGGCGAGCTATTGCAGTCCCACATAAACGCCGATATGGCGGCAGGCTTTTTAAGTGAAAGCGCGCTTTCCTTTTCATACCTTACCTACCAAGGTGAGGTAGAAGCCCCCGACGGCACAAAAATGCCCATAGCCCATATTAATAAACCCACCGACTATTACGGGGCGGTGCTTATGTACACGCCCGAATTTAATGGGGGTACTTCTCCGTTTCTTCCCGAGGGCGTCACGGCAGTTACCGTCGCGGATGATGTTGTGACGGCAAAGGGCGTAAGTCTGGGCGGAAGCATCCCCATTCCCAAGGATGGGTACATTCTGGTGATTGACGATAACATGACTCCGTTTCTGGAGTATAAATTTAACACAGGGGACGCTGTTAAAACAAAAATTGAATTTACTCCCTCAATTGAAAATGTGGAGACTGCATTCGGAGGGGGTACACTTCTTTTAAAGGACGGCAAAAAAACAGAAATTACCCATAATGTTTCGGGAAATAACCCAAGAAGCGCTATCGGAACAAACGAGGACGGCACGGTGGTTTATTTTATCACCGTTGACGGCAGACAAAACCAAAGCCGCGGCGTATCCCTTAGTGAGCTTGCCGATATATGTCTCGACCTTGGGTGTGTAAACGCCATGAACCTTGACGGTGGCGGCTCTACCCAAATGGTGGGAAAAACTCTTAAGGACAGTAGCCTTCATTTTATAAACAGTCCTATAGAAAACCGAAAGGTGATAAACGCACCTTCAATTCTAAGCAGTGCAAAAAGCACAGAGGCAGTAGGAGCTTTTATAGAGGCGGAGAATGACTATGTTTTAACGGGGGACAGCGTAAAGCTTACAGTTACCCCCTATGACAAAAACTACAATAAGCCCTTAAAAGGTGCAGAAAAAATAAAGCTTGTCTTGGCGGAAGGAAAGGGCAGTATAAAGGATAATATCTTCTATCCGCAGGGAAGTCAGACCGCAAAAATCGACGCATACTGCGGCGGCAAAAAAACCGATAGCTGCACCGTCAGCGTGATTGACGAGGTCAGCGGTATTATTGCACCCAAAGAGATACGGCTAAAAAAAGGCGAAAGCTACAAAGGCGAGGGGCAGATAAAAGTCTTTGATAAGCACGGAAAAACAGCGGTTGTCAGGGATTTAACCCTGCTTCAGCCAAAATTTGATTCCGAATTGGTGTCCCTTAGTCTTGATGGGTCGGTAAAAGCTCTGAGCGAGGGTGCAAGTGAAATTAAGCTGATACACGGGAATGCTCAAAGAAGCATTGAGGTTATTTGCGGAGATTATGAAATCGACGCCGAAAAGCCCGTTACGAAAGATTCAATGGCACAGGATTCCGATGCAGGCTTTGTATTCGATATTTATTCATCATCAAAAATGAACACCCTGTTTGACAGAGCCGCCTACGCCCATAATATGAACGTACTGAAAAAGGCAGATGCCTCCGTTATTATAGGCGGAGATAAGCCCGAGGACCTTACTCCCGACAGTCTTAATTTAATAAAGACCGATTCCTACAGCGAAAGTGATATTTTTAACTCCAAGGTTATTACAATAAAGCAGGATAAGGGCAAATTCTCCCGCGGAGAGCAATGGGAAAACCTTGCCGAAACCCTAAAGAGTGCGGCGGAGAATATCTTCATTATTTCCGATGAAGCAATGGGCTTTGTATCTGATATTGACCGCGAGGCGTTCCATAGCCTTCTTACCGAGGGGGCTGTGGAAAAGAATGTATTTGTAATTTCGGGCGGAGAGGAGAATTTCTGCCGCATTGCAGACAGTGTCCGTTATATTACCGTGGCAGACCCCCGTCAGGAGGACAGCATTTTCCATTCGATAAAAAATGCATGTCGGCTGTCTTTCAGAATCACAAGTAATTCAATAACCTACAGCTTTAAGAAAATGTTTGAATAAAAAATCACCTCGCAGGTAAAAATCACCTGCGAGGTGATTTTTTATGCGTTTTGCTGTAGAAATCTTTGATAAACGTAATTTACACAGGGAAAACAGCGTGTTAAGATGAGATTAAAAGAGAAAAAGTACTCTGAGGAGGTGTTTTTTTGGAATACATGAAAAAGAATGAATTTTTCGTCGGAATAGATTCCGACGGAACGGCATTTGATTCCATGAGAATCAAGCATACTCTTTCCTTTATTCCTGCGGCTATAGAGGTTTTCGGAATAGAAGAATACAAAGAGCAGTTTACAAAAATAGAAGAAAAAATAAATCTTTATTCGGGAACAAGAGGAATAAACCGCTTCCCCGGTCTTTTAATGAGCTTTCAGGAGCTTGAAAGCCGGGCAGGGTTTTCCGTGGGAGCGCTTTCTGATTTTGATGCATACATAAAATCGGGATTCCCCTTTTCAAATAAGGGGCTTGAGGATTATATAAAGGAGAATCCGTCAGCTTTTTGTGAAAAGGTTTTAGAGTGGAGCCTTCTTGCCGACAAGTATTTTGACAAGGGCTGTCAGGGAATCATGCCCTTTGCCCCCGTTAAAGAAACCTTGCAGAAAATGAAAAACGGTGCTGACATCATGGTTGTTTCCGCCGCATCGCAAAAAGGGTTGGAGCGTGACTGGGGTGAAAGCGGCATTGCAGAATTTGCCTCCTATATTGCAGGGCAGGAAATAGGCAAGAAAAAAGAACAGCTTCTTTTTGCAAAAAATGCAGGGTACTCTCCCGAAAAAATGCTGATGATTGGCGACGCCCCCGGAGATTTTGAGGCGGCAAGGGATGCAGGCACTCTCTTTTATCCCATAATCCCCGCACAGGAAGAAAAAAGCTGGGAAGAGCTTCGGGATAAGTATTTTCATATGTTCATAAACGGCGAATATACCGACGAGGTACAAAATGAGCTGTACAACAAATTCATAGAAACTTTAAAGTAAAGGAGAAAAAATCATGCTTAATAAGATTTTAAAAGAAATGACGCTTGAAGAAAAGGTAGGACAGATGTGTGTCCCCATTCTTCAGTCAGACCACATTACCGAGGATATAAAGAAGGAAATCGAGGAGTACAACATCGGTGTAATCCGTTACTGCCCCGATGCAGAGTTTGACAATGCCAGCGTTATTGTGGGCGAGCCCAACAAATATTTCCAACCGGGAGAAACGGCTGAGTTTATAAACAGCCTGCAGCGCATGAGCAAGCTCCCTCTTATCATTTCCGTTGACCAGGAGGGCGGCACCAGATGTGATATAAACCGCTGTAACGCTATGGTATACGCAAGCCATATGTGCTTTGGCGTGGCAGGTGACGAAAATCTTACATACGAGGTTGCAAAGGCAACTGCCAAGGAATTCCGCTCTATGGGAATTAATCAGATTCAGTCCCCCATCTGCGACGTGTTCCGCTACCCCGGCAGACAGACCATGAAAGCGGCTACCTTTGGCGATGATCCCCAGAGCGTGGCAAAGCACGCAGTTGCAATGAAGCGTGGCTTCAATGACGGAGGAGTAATTTCCATGGGTAAGCATTTCCCCGGCTACGGCTCCATTGCTACCGATGCTCATAAGGGTACAGCCCATATTGTGAAAAGCGTGGAAGAGCTTGAAAAGGAAGATATCATTCCTTTCAAAGCTATTATCGATGACGGCGTACAGGCGATGATGTCAGGTCACGTTATCGTTGATGCGATAGATCCCAAATATCCTGCTACCCTTTCCGAAACTATGCTTGGGGGATATCTCAGAGGAAAGCTGGGCTTTAACGGAATTATCATGACCGATGCTATGCGTATGAAAGCGATTCAGGATAACTACGGAACAGGCCCTGCCAGCGTTATGGCAATTAAAGCAGGCTGTAATCTGGTTCTTCTTCGCGGCGATTTCAATCATTTTAAAGAAGGCTATGATGCAATTCTTGCAGCGGCAAAAAGCGGCGAAATCTCTGAAGAAGTTATTGATAATTGCGTAATGAAGCTCCTTGAAACCAAGAAAAACGCAGGTCTGTTTGAAGAAAGATTTGCTGACCCCGAGGTTGCAGAAAAGACTGTGGGTTGCAAAGAGCATCAGGAGCTTCTTAAAAAGCTTGCGGAAAAATCCATTTCCGTGCTTAAGGACGAAGCGCTTCCCCTCTGCCCCAATGACGGCAAAAAAGTTGCGGTTATCACCTGTGAGCCTCAGAAGATAGCGGCGGCACTGGATGAAAAGCAGTGCGTGGAAATGCTTGAAAAGGAAATTTGTGCAATACATAAGGATACAGAGGGAATCGTAATCCGTCTCAATCCCGAAAAAGACGACATTGAAAAAGCCGTAGCTCTTGCAGAAAAAGCAGATGTTGTAATCTTAGGAATGTGCAGTGCAATTATTTTCAAAAATCAGCTTGAGCTTTATAAGGAACTGGAGAAAACAGGCAAGACAATAATAGTTGTTGCTATGGAATCTCCTTATGATATCGAGCTTATTCCCGAGGTGCAGGGCTATGTGGCAACTTATGGTGCCGCACGCGACTGGATGAGGGTTGCGGCAGAGCGTATTTTCGGAATGAACGAAATTAATGCAACACCTGCAATAGAAATTAATTGGTAAATGCCTGGGCTGCGAAAAAATGCACAGATCGCAAAACACAAAAAATAATAAAAATACGCCTTTTAAAAAGCGGCGTAACAAAGCGTCTGTTAAAGGTTGATGAAGGAATCCGTTTTCGCGGATTCCTTTTGCATTTTATGTGTTTTGCTATCCACGAACTTCACCCTCGACGTACCAACGTACGCCTTCGGGCAAGCCCTAAAGGGTTCAGTTCGTGAATTCTGCACTATTTTTTCATCGCCCAAGAGGGCTGCGAAAAAATTTTTTCTCTAAACCTATTGACATTTGAAAAAATAGGTGTTATATTAAAGTCAAAGAAAGTCAAAGTCAAATTATGAAGAAAAAGAGGTGTTTATGTATGAATATGTCAGATATTATAGAAAAAATGCTTTTGGATATGCTCAGGGAAGCCGATGGCACAGTGGAGATACAGAGAAATAACCTTGCAGGGGAGTTAAACTGTGTTCCCAGTCAGATAAATTATGTTATACAAACCCGTTTCACACCTGAACGCGGATATATAATAGAAAGCAGACGCGGAGGCGGCGGCGGTGTAAGAATCAGGACGGTGAAAACCGACAAAAGCACATATCCCATGCATATAGTAAATGCCGTAGGAAGCACTCTTTCCTATCGCACGGCGGCGGTCTTTGTGCAAAATCTTTTGGACTATGAATGTATAACTCCCAGAGAAGCCCACATAATTTTAGGTGCGGTGAATGATAAAGTTCTCCCCTTTACCGCCGATGTAAGGGATGCCGTAAGGGCAAGAATTTTCAAAAGTATGATAACGAGTCTTATTCGTTAGGCATAAGGAGGAATAAACATGTTATGTGAAAAATGCGGAAAAAGAAATGCAACGGTATTATATACACAAATAGTAAACGGAAAGAAAAGCTCTCTTAATATATGCTCGCAGTGTGCGTCGGGCGAATCGCTCTTTGATAATTTCGGCTCTCTTCTTTCTTTCGGAGGCAGAAGTGAGAGCAGCACCTCTTGCCCTGTCTGCGGTATGACTGCGGCGGAGCTTGCGAGAAAAGGCAGAATGGGATGCGGAAGCTGTTATGACGCCTTTCGTATTCAGGCAAAGTCAATGCTCAGGAAAATTCACGGGACGTCTGTTCACACTGCCGCAGATGAAAAGATTAAGGCAACGGAAATCGAAAAACAAGAGCCTTTAAGGGAAAAAAGCGAGCTTGATATTTTAAAGGAAAAGCTTGCAAAAGCCATTGCAGAGGAAAAATATGAAGAGGCTGCCGTAATCCGTGACCAAATTAAGAGCAAGGAGGGCAAGTGATATGAATAAAAATATAAACGAAACCGATATTGCCGTAAGAACCCGAATAAGGCTTGCCCGAAATATTAAAAAAACGCCTTATCCAAGAAAAATGTCGCCAATACAGGCGGTAGAGCTTATAGAGAAAGTAAAAAGTGCTTTTGATAATTCGCCCATAAAGGACACACTTAAAACATACGAAATATCAAAGCTTTCGGAGCTTGAGAAAAAAGCCCTTATTGAAAAACATCTTATAAGTTCAGAGCTTTGTGCTTCAAAAGTGCCGTCTGTGGCAATAATAAGTAATGACGAAAAAATCAGCGTAATGGTAAACGAGGAGGACCACCTGAGAATACAGGTTTTTGCCGACGGGCTTGACCCGCAGTCTGCGTATGACACGGCAAAAAAAATAGAAAAGCTTCTTTCGGAAAATCTCGCCTTTGATTATGATGATGAATTCGGGTATCTCACGAGCTGTCCCACCAATGCAGGCACGGGGCTTCGTGCTTCCGTAATGCTTCATCTCCCTGCGGTAAGTGCATCTCAGCAGGTAAATCCCCTTTTAAAGTGGGCGGCAAACCTGGGAATGACTGTACGCGGGCTTTACGGTGAGGGAAGCCGTGCAAGCGGAGCACTTTATCAGCTTTCCAATCAGATTACCATGGGAGTATGCGAGGAGGATATTATAAACCGATTTACGGCAGCGGCGTGCAGCTTAATCAGCGAGGAAAGAAGAATCAGTGCACAGCTTTTTGAGAATAATCCTTATGAAATAAAGGATAAGTGTCTGCGTAGTCTGGGGCTTCTCAAAAATGCATATATGATTCCCTCGTCGGAGGCCATGAATCTTGTTTCCAATGTTTGCATGGGAGCAAATGCAGGCATAATTAAAAATATAGACTGTCAGAGCCTCAGAAAAGCCATGTTTTCAGCAATGCCTGCGACATTAAGCACTCATATGGAAAAGGCATTGCCTCAGGAGCGTGACATAAAAAGAGCACAAATCTTACAAGGCGCACTACAATAATAAACCTAAGGGGACGGCTCCTGACAGCGAAGCTTTTGGCTTAGCTTGCGGTGCCAAAACAGGTCCGTCCCCAAAACGGAAAGGGAGGATAAATAATGAGTATAGAAAATAAATTCACACAAAAAGCCCAGAGAGCCATTGCACTTTCACAAGAATGTGCAAAGGAAACGGGCTGTAACTACATCGGTACGGAACACCTGCTGTGCGGACTTCTGGATGAGGGAAGCGGCTTTGCGGCAAAATACCTGTCTGCACTTGGAGTTACGTCCCAAAAGCTCAGGGAGCAAATCGTAAAATACAACAGCAATATTGACGGAGGAAGCCATTTTGCAGGGTTTACTCCCAGAACAAACCGAACCCTCCAGCAGTCCATGGCGGAGGCACACAAAACAAACAGCCAGTATATAGGAACAGAGCATATCCTCCTTGCCCTTGCAAGAGAGCGTGACAGTATTGCATTTAAAATACTTATGTCAATGGGAGCACCCAATAATCTTTATGAGGATATTTCCGGGCAGCTTTCAGGTGAAACTCCCGAAAGCGAAAAGCGTACAGAAAAAAAAGGCGGCGATACGCCTACCCTTAATCAGTTTGGGCGTGACCTTACCGAGCTTGCGAAAGCGGGTAAGTTTGACCCCGTAATCGGCAGACAAAAGGAAATAGAGCGTGTCATTCAGATTCTTTCACGCCGCACAAAAAACAACCCCGTGCTTTTAGGAGAGCCGGGCGTGGGAAAAACCGCCGTTGCCGAGGGGCTTGCACAAGAGATTGCATCGGGAAACGTGCCCGAACTTCTTCGGGGGAAAAGAGTTGTCTCCCTTGACCTTTCGGGAGTTGTTGCAGGTGCGAAATACCGCGGAGAATTTGAAGAACGCCTGAAAAAAGCAATGGAGGAAATAATCAAGGCAGGCAACGTTATCCTTTTCATAGATGAAATGCATACTATAATAGGGGCGGGTGCTGCCGAAGGTGCTATTGATGCGGCAAATATATTAAAGCCCTCTCTTGCAAGAGGGGAAATGCAGCTTATAGGAGCAACTACCCTCAATGAATACAGAAAATATGTGGAAAAGGATGCGGCCTTGGAACGCCGTTTTCAGCCTGTAACGGTGGGCGAACCCTCCGTGGAGGAAACCATCGAGATTTTAAAGGGTATTCGTGAAAAATATGAGGCTCATCACGGCGTAAAAATTTCCGATAAGGCAATTTCGGCGGCGGCAAAAATGAGCAGCCGTTATATCACCGACCGTTTTCTTCCCGATAAGGCAATCGACCTTGTTGACGAAGCGTGCAGCCGCGTAAGACTGGGAGCGCTTACGGCCCCCCCTGAAATAAAGGAGCTTGAAAGCTCTATAGATGTCGCTGCCGCGGAGAAAAAGGAAGCCATAAACGCACAGGATTTTGAAAAAGCGGCACTTCTTCGTGATAAAGAAAAGGAAATGCAGCAAAAGCTTGACTCCCTCAGAGATGAATGGAAAAATAAAAACGAACAGTGCAAGGGCGAAATCGGCGAGGAGGATATTGCCGAAATAATTTCAGGCTGGACGGGAATCCCCGTTAAAAAGCTTGCACAGGAGGAAAGCGAAAGGCTTCGCAATATGGAGGAGGTTCTCCACAAGCGTGTTATCGGACAGGAGGAAGCGGTAAGTGCCGTTTCAAAGGCAATACGCCGAGGCAGAGTAGGGCTTAAAGACCCCAAACGCCCCATAGGCTCTTTCATATTCTTAGGACCTACAGGCGTAGGAAAGACGGAGCTTTCAAAGGCACTTACCGAGGCACTTTTCGGTGATGAGGATGCTCTTATCAGAATCGACATGTCCGAATATATGGAGAAGCATTCCGTTTCAAAAATGGTTGGCTCGCCTCCGGGATATGTGGGTTTTGACGAGGGCGGTCAGCTTACCGAGAAAGTTCGCAGAAAGCCTTACAGCGTAATTCTTTTTGATGAAATCGAAAAGGCACACCCCGATGTGTTTAATATCCTTCTTCAGATACTCGATGACGGTCAGCTTACCGACAGTCAGGGAAGAAGGGTGGATTTTAAAAACTGCGTTATAATTATGACAAGTAACGTAGGCGCGAGAAATATTTCACAGCCCAAATCACTGGGCTTCGCCTCGGCAGGGGAAACGAGGGAGCAGGTTAATAAAAACATCAGAAGTAATGTTACCGACGAGCTTAAAAAGATGTTCAGACCCGAATTTTTAAATCGTGTCGATGATATTATCGTATTTTCACAGCTTTCCGAAGAAGAAATCGGAAAAATTGCTCTTGTAATGCTGGAGGGGCTTAAAAAACGCCTTGCACAAAATGAAATTACGGCAGATATTGACGAGGGTGCGGTAGCTCTTCTGGCAAAGGAAGGTTTCGACCCCGTATACGGAGCGAGACCGCTCCGGCGTGCCATTACGTCCAAGGTGGAGGATCTTTTTGCTCAGGAAATGCTGGACGGAAAAATACAAAAAGGAGATAACGTTGTTATAAAAGCCGCAGATGGTGAGATAATAATAGAGAAAGTTTGAATTTACTGATGAAAAGCATCCCGTTATTTAAGGGATGCTTTTCAAAATATGAAAAAATGGTAACTCATTCTTACAAAATGCAAAGAAAGACGGCGAAAAACGCAATATTCCCCTAAAATTTTCGTTTTCTTCCATTTTTTTGCTTGAAATCGAAAATAAATTGTAGTAGTATAAACTGGACAGGCTATCAGTAATAAATAAATATAAATTTTTCCATTGGAGGAAACAGATATGGCAGAGATTAAAAAAATCGGTATATTGACCGGCGGCGGAGACTGCCCCGGACTTAACGCGGTAATTCGTGCCGTTGTAAAGACTGCTATTGTAAAATACGGTCTTGAGGTTGTAGGTATCAGAAAAGGCTATCATGGCCTTTATCACAAGGATTTCATGCCGCTTACACTTGATAATGTTCAGGAAATCTTGGGCGAGGGCGGTACAATTCTCAAGAGCTCTAATAAAGATAACCTTTTCAAATATCCCGTTCGTGATGAAAACGGCGAGATTGTTAAAAAGGACGGCAAAATTGTATACGAGGACGTTTCACAGGTTGGTGTGAACAATCTTAAGGAAGCGGGCATTGATGCTCTCTTTATCTTAGGCGGTGACGGCACTCTTACCAGCGGCCGTGACTTTGCACGCCTTGGTGTAAACGTAATTGGTATTCCCAAAACAATTGATAACGACCTTAACTGCACAGACTATACCTACGGCTTTGACACAGCTATCAATGTAGTTTCCGACTCTCTTGACCGCCTCAGAACAACGGCTAAGAGCCACGGAAGAATTATGGTAGCTGAGGTTATGGGCAGAGGTGCAGGCTGGCTTACTCTCCACGGCGGTATCGCAGGTGCGGCAGATGTTATTCTTCTTCCCGAAATCCCCTACGATATCAACAAAGTAGCTGACAAGATTAAGGCTGACTTTGCAAAGGGTAAGGATTTTGCAATCGTTGCCGTTGCAGAGGGTGCTAAGCCCAAGGACGGCGAGGCAGTAATCCTCAAAGTTCGTGAAGACAGCCCCGACCCCATCCGTCTCGGCGGTATTGCAAACGTAGTGGCAGACCAGCTTGAGGAGCTTTGCAATAACGAAGCCCGTGCTACAATCTTAGGTCACACACAGCGTGGCGGCTCTACAAGCGCTCATGACAGAGTTCTTTCTTCCCGTTACGGCTATGCCGCAGTTGACTTTGCTATGCAGGGCAAATTCGGCAACATGGTTGTCCTTAAGGGCGATACAATCGGATGTGCTTCTCTTGAAGACGTTATCGGTAACGGTAATAAGCTTGTTGACCCCGAAGGTGAACTCGTTCAGATGGCAAAGGGCCTCGGAATTTGCTTCGGTGATTGATAAATTTTGATTATAAAAAGCTATCGCAGCATTGCGGTAGCTTTTTGTTTGTGATATAATTAACAAAAAGAGAAAGGAAGTATCTGCCATGACAATACGTGAACAAACCGAAAAAATTGAAAGGGAAACCCTTTCTCCCTATGCGTGCCTTTCGGAAAAAACAAAGGGCAGAGCACAAAAGGCAGAGCTTTGCGATATGCGTACGGAATTCCAGCGTGACCGTGATAAAATTATTCATTCAAAATCTTTCCGTAGGCTAAAGCATAAAACTCAGGTATTTATTACTCCTGAGGGTGACCACTACAGGACGCGTCTTACCCATACGCTGGAGGTTTCCCAGATAGCACGCACCATTGCAAGGAGCCTCCGTCTTAACGAGGATTTAGTGGAGGCAATGTCTATGGGGCATGATTTGGGGCATACACCTTTCGGACATGCAGGGGAAGCGGCTTTAAATGAGCTTTGTTCCATGGGTTTTCGGCACAGCGAGCAGAGCCTCAGAACAGTAGAGGTATTGGAAAACCTTAATCTCACGTGGGAGGTAAAGGACGGAATCTTAAATCACCCCGGGGATAATGCGGCAAGCACCCTTGAGGGAAGCATACTTAAAATTGCCGACAGAATCGCATATATAAATCACGACATAGACGATGCTTGCCGAGGCGGCATAATAAGCGAAAAGGATATTCCCTCAATCATTACCGATACCCTGGGCGAAACCCACGCGGAGAGAATAAACACGCTTATATGCGATGTTGTCAGAAATTCCTACGGCAAAAAGGAAATTCTTATGAGCCACGAGGTCGAGGAAGCAATGATTCGCCTGCGTAATTATATGTTTGATTTTGTGTATGTAGGCTCCTCTGCCAAAAATGAGGAGAAAAAGGTTTTCGGTGTTATAAAAGGAATTTTTGAGTATTATATTGAAAACCCCGGCGCACTCCCCCTTTATATCCAGGAAATCGCGTGGAAAGAGGGAATCGAAAGAGCCGTGTGCGATTATATTGCAGGAATGAGTGACAGATTCGCAATTTATACGTATAATAACATTTTTGTGCCGAAATCATGGGAAAAACTATGATTGAATCCCTATTGACATAAATAGTCAAATATAATAAAATATGGGTATAGTATTTTGCAAAGGAGAAAACAAATGTATATTGGAATAGATGTAGGAGGAATGAGCATAAAAGCAGGTGTGGTAAATCACGAAGGTGATATTATCGCCAAATATGCAGTGCCCACCCCCCTTGATAATAATGAAAGCTTCTGTAAGGCAATGCTTGAAAGTGTACAAGGAGTACTTAAAGAGGCAAAGATTGATGTGGGCGAAATCGAAGCTATCGGCATAGGTGCGCCCGGTGTTGTTGACCGTGAAAAAGGGCTATTGGTCAATTCCCCCAACATCCCCTACATAAACGCCCCTGTAAGGGATTATTTGCAGAAAAACTTAAAGAATGTTCCCGTGCTTGTGGAAAATGATGCAAACAGTGCCGCTTTGGGCGAATACTACAAAGCGGATAATGCTAAAAACTTTGTATTTATCACTTTGGGAACAGGTGTTGGCGGCGGCGTTGTAATAGATGGCAAGCTTTTCACAGGGACAAACGGTGCCGCAGGCGAGCTTGGACATGTAGTCACTCATGCGGGCGGCAGAAAATGCGGTTGTGGAAGGCACGGCTGCTGGGAGGCATATGCTTCCGTAACAGGTCTTATTAAAACCACCGAGGAGCACAGGGACGAAATTAAAGGCATCAAGCAGGGGGACAGAATTTCTGGAAGAACCGTGTTTGAGCTTGCAAAAAAAGGCGATAAAGACGCAGAGCGTGTCCGCAATATGTGGATAGAGGAAGTAGCAATCGGCATTACGGATATGGTTAATATTTTCCAGCCCGATGAGCTTGTGGTAGGCGGTGCTATCTCAAAAGAGGGCGACGTGATTATGGAGCCAATCAGGGAATATGTGAAAGAGCACAGCTTTAATGTAGGCGAATTGAAAAGAACTAAGGTTCTGGCGTCACGCATAGGCGGAGATGCGGGAATAATAGGTGCAGCACTGCTTTATAAGAACAAGTCGGAGGGCTGAAAAACAGCATATGCCGTAATTTATTAAAAAAGGGGTAGAATAGTATGAAAATTAAAGGAAATATTATAATCGGACAATCCGGCGGTCCCACGGCTGCCATTAATGCCACACTGGCAGGTGTTTTTTCTGCAGGGAAAAAGCTTTGCGAGGGCAAGGTTTACGGAATGCTCGGCGGAGTAGAGGGGCTTCTTCAGGAAAACTTTGTGGATATGCGCGAAAAGCTTGCTTCTGACCACGATGTTGAGCTTTTGAAGAGAACGCCCTCCTCCTATCTTGGCTCCTGCCGATTCAAGCTTCCCGAGCCTATAGAAGGAAATGAAATCTACGAGAAGCTTTTTGAGATTTTTGAAAAGTACAACATTAAGGGATTTTTCTACATTGGCGGAAATGATTCCATGGACACCGTGAAGAAGCTCAGCATTTATAACGAATTTAAAAAGACCGACATTAAGTTTATGGGAGTTCCCAAAACCATTGATAACGACCTTGTAGCAACAGACCATACCCCGGGCTTTGGCAGTGCGGCAAAATTCGTTGCCACCGTCACAAAGGAGCTTGTCCGTGACAGTCTCGTTTACGACCTTAAAAGCGTAACAGTTGTGGAAATCATGGGCAGAGATGCAGGTTGGCTCACCGCGGCAAGTGCTCTTGCAAAGGGCGACGACTGCGAGGGTGCGGCAATGATTCTGCTTCCCGAGGTTCCCTTTGATTATGAATATGTGAAAAACCGCGTGGCAGAGCTTATGGAAACGAGTAAGTCCCTTGTAATTACCGTTTCAGAGGGCGTAAGAACAAAGGACGGCAAATACGTTTGCGAGCTTGGAAGCGAAAAGGGCACCGATGCTTTCGGCCATACAATGCTGACAGGTACTGCGGCGGCGATTGCGGCAATGCTGAAAAAGGATTTGGGTATTAAAACCCGTGCAGTAGAGCTTTCCACGCTTCAACGCTGTGCCTCTCACATTGCATCGGCTACAGATATTTCCGAATCCTTTAAGGTAGGCGAAGCAGCAGTTAAAGCGGCGGCACAGGGCGAAAGCGGAAAGATGGCACTTCTCAAGAGAGTCTCAAACGACCCATATATCTGTGTGACCGATACTGCCGATGTAAGGGAAATTGCCAATCTTGCAAAGGAAGTTCCGCGTAGTATGATTAACGAAAACGGCGATAATGTAACAGAGGAATTTATTGAGTATGCCCGTCCCCTTATCGAGGGAGAGCTTTCTCAGCTTATGGTAAACGGTTTGCCTACTCACATTAAGCTTTAATGATTTTCGGCAAAAAAGGAATGTTAAACGTATGCTTGACCGCACATTAAAAGTTCTTGAATTTAATACAATAAAGGAAATGCTTAAATCCCAGGCAGTATGCACCGAGGCGCGTGAGCGTCTGGGTGCATTGCTTCCTGAAACAAATATATACAAGGCAAAGGAGCTTCTCTCCCTTACAAGCCAGGCAGAAAGCCTCATTATAAAGAAGGGTACTCCTCCCATAAGCCCTGTGAGAAACATTTCGGGCAGTGCAAAAAGGGCAGCGGCAGGCGGCACTCTTTCTATGGGAGAGCTTCTGGGGGTAGGGCATGTTCTTAGGATGTCCCGCGGACTTGTAAGCTACTGTGACGAGGACGGATTTGAGGAAAATTATCCTGCCCTTTGGGAGCTTTTCTCATCTGTCAGCGAAAACAGGAAGCTGGAAAACGCAATCTTTTCCGCTATAATGAGCGAAGAAGAAATGGCGGACGATGCATCAAGCGAGCTTCTTTCCATACGCAGAAAAATGCGTTCCCTTCATTCCAAAATCCGTGAAGTGCTTAATAATATGGTACACTCCCCCTCCTACTCAAATCTTTTGCAGGAGCCTATTGTGTCAATGAGGGGAGACCGCTATGTAATCCCTGTTAAGAGCGAACACAAGGGGCAGGTGCCCGGCGTTGTTCACGACAGTTCTGCAAGCGGTGCAACTCTTTTTGTAGAACCTATGGCGGCAGTGGAAATAAATAATAAGCTCCGGGAGCTTAAAAGCGAGGAAAAAGATGAAATCGAGCGTATTTTAAAGGAGCTTTCGGAAAGAGTGGCAGAGTTTTCAGAGCCGCTTATACAAAATTACAACGCGATAATTGAGCTTGATTTCACCTTTGCCAAGGGCAAGCTGTCACGTAAAATGAACGCCTCCGTTCCCGAGCTTAATACTGACGGAATTATAGATATTAAAAAGGGCAGGCATCCCCTGATTGATGAAAAAAAGGTAGTTCCGACGGATATATATCTGGGAAAGGATTTTGACACCCTTGTAATTACAGGCCCCAACACGGGCGGTAAGACTGTATCTATAAAAACTTTGGGTCTGTTTACCCTTATGGCACAGTCGGGGCTTTGCATCCCTGCGTCAGGCGGAAGCCGGATTGCGGTGTTTGAAAGTGTGTTTGCCGATATTGGTGACGAGCAGTCGATTGAGCAGTCCTTAAGTACTTTTTCTGCACATATGACAAACATTATCAAGATTCTCGATAATGCAAGCTATAATTCGCTGATTCTTTTTGATGAGCTTTGCTCGGGAACAGACCCCACGGAGGGTGCGGCACTTGCCGTTGCAATCTTAGAGCGGGCACGCTCTCTTGGGGCAAAGGTAGCGGCAACGACCCACTATAGCGAAATCAAGCTATACGCTCTTTCCACAGACCGTGTACAAAACGCTGCCTGTGAATTTGACGTGGCATCTCTTCGACCCACGTACAGGCTTTTAATCGGCGTTCCAGGAAAGAGTAACGCCTTTGCAATTTCAAAAAGATTAGGGCTTTCAGAAGATATAATTGACCACGCCAGAGAGCTTATAGACGGCGAAAACACCCGTTTTGAGGATGTTATTACCTCTCTTGAACAGCATAGAACGCAGGCACAGATAGAGCTTGATAAAGCAAGCGAGGCAAAGGCACAATCACTTATGCAGAAGCAGGAAGCAGAAAAGGAGCGAAAAAGCATAAAGGCACAGCGTGAAAAAATCTTAAATGATGCACGCCGTGATGCCAAGAAAATTTATGAACAGGCAAAGAGCGAGGCAGATGCGATCGTTAAAAAGATGCAAAAGCTGTTTGATGAATCGGCAAGTGCAAACCGCAGTGCCATTGAGGAAGGTCGGCGTGAGCTTAAACGTGGTCTTGATAAGGCGGAGGGAAAGCTTTCCGAGGATGTATTCCGCAATAAATCCGGCAAAAAGCTGGATCCCAAGAAGATTACCCTCGGTCAGGTGGTAGAGGTTACTACAATGAACTCTACGGGTAATGTCCTCACCCTACCCGACAAAAAGGGTGACCTTACGGTGCAGGTAGGCATTTTGAAAATAAAGACCAATGTAAGTGCGCTTGCTCCCGGCAAAGAAGAAAAGCGGAAAAACAGTCCCCAAAGCTATATTTCATCGGAGAGCAGAGCGTACAGCGAGGTTAAAATGGAGCTTGACCTTCGGGGAGAAACTGTGGAGGATGCCCTTTTGTTAGTAGATAAATATTTAGACGATGCCGCCCTGGCACACCTTGAATCCGTTACCATTATCCACGGAAAGGGAACAGGAGCACTTCGGAGTGCAATAGGCGATATGCTTCGTCATCACCCCCACGCAAGAAGCTTCCGCCCGGGCAAGTACGGCGAGGGTGAAGCCGGTGTGACGGTGGTAGAGATACGATAGACAAAAACGCAAAAATCGTGAATAATACACCATTTCAATCAATAAAAATATGTTGACATCATTTTTTTGCAGTGTTATAATGGTTTTAATGTAGATTTTTGTAGAAAATGGAGGTTTTTTTGTTATGAAAAACGAATACTTACTCAGTGTCCTTGAAAATGTAAAGAAAAAGGACGCTAATGAACCTGAATTTATTCAGACAGTTACAGAGGTTTTGGAAAGCCTTGAGCACGTTCTTGAAAAACGCCCCGAGCTTGCCCAGACAGGTCTTTTCGAGAGACTTGTTGAGCCCGAAAGACAGATTCTTTTCCGTGTTCCCTGGGTTGATGACAACGGCAATGTTCAGGTTAACCGCGGTTTCCGCGTTCAGTTTAACGGTGCAATCGGACCTTTCAAGGGCGGACTTCGTTTCCATCCCTCCGTTAACCTTTCTATTATGAAGTTCCTTGCTTTCGAGCAGACATTTAAGAACAGCCTTACAGGTCTTCCCATCGGTGGCGGTAAGGGCGGTAGTGACTTCGACCCCAGAGGTAAGTCTGACGGAGAAATCATGCGTTTCTGCCAGAGCTTTATGACAGAGCTTTATCGTCATATCGGTCCCGACGTTGACGTTCCCGCAGGTGACATCGGCGTTGGTGCAAGAGAAATCGGCTACCTTTACGGTCAGTACAAGAGAATTAAGGGTTGCTGGGAAAACGGCGTTCTTACAGGTAAGGGCCTTTCCTACGGCGGTTCTCTTATCCGTCCCGAAGCTACAGGCTACGGTGCTACATACTACGCTTGTGAGGTGCTTAAGCATTTCGGCGAAACAATCGAAGGAAAGACAGTTGCAATTTCAGGCTTCGGTAACGTTGCCTGGGGTGTTGCGGCAAAGGTAGCTCAGCTCGGCGGTAAGGTTATCACAATTTCCGGTCCCGACGGCTATGTATATGATCCCAACGGTGTAACAACTCAGGAAAAGATTGATTACATGCTTGAAATGAGAGCTTCCGGCAGAGATAAAGCTCAGGATTATGCTGACAAGTTCGGCTGTCAGTTCTTCCCCGGCGAGAAGCCCTGGGGTGTTAAGGCAGATATCTGCATGCCCTGTGCTACTCAGAACGAAATCGGTATCGAAGAAGCTAAGAAGATTATTGCAAACGGTACAAAGTACTATATCGAGGTTGCAAACATGCCCACAACAAACGAGGCTGTTGCACTTCTTAAGGAAAGCGGCCTTATCGTAGGTCCTTCAAAGGCTGTAAACGCAGGCGGCGTTGCAGTATCTGCACTTGAAATGGCTCAGAACTCTATGCGTTACAGCTGGAGTGCTGAAGAAGTTGACGAAAAGCTTAAGGGCATCATGGCAAACATCCATAAGGTTAGTGAAGAAGCCGCTATGGAATACGGCCTTGGTTATGACCTTGTAGCAGGTGCTAATATCGCAGGCTTCAAGAAGGTTATGGAAGCTATGCTCGCTTACGGCGTTTGCTAAAAACAGAGTTTGCATATCACAAAAAGGAATCCAAAATGAACTGCCCCAATTTGTACAGACATCACAAAAAAGGAACTATGGTAGTTTAAATATTAATTTTCAAGCAACATACTGACTTCGTTTTTCAAGCGGAGTCAGTTTTGTTTTTAACTGTATTCTTTCGTTGTTGTAAAAATGTATATATTCTCCTATGAGCAAACGAGCATCCTCATAGCTTTTAAGTTTAGTTCGATGAATACACTCTGTTTTAAGGATTGAAAAGAAATTTTCGGCTAAAGCGTTATCATATGGATTTCCTTTCCTTGACATTGATGGCGTAATGTTGTATGATTTAGTTAGCTTAAAGTACGCATGTGAAGTATACTGAAAGCCTTGGTCACTGTGGAGTTGCAGCTCTGCGGTGACCTTTTCTCTTTTTTTTGCTTCTCTGATTGTAGAAAGTACAAGATTAATGTTTTGTTCTGTACCGGTTTTGAAAGCAACAATACTGTTGTCAAACAAATCTCGAATGATAGATAAATACAATGTTCCTTGACCGGTTTTGATGTATGAAATATCTGTAACCCATTTTTGATTTGGTCTTTCGGCTTTAAAATCTCTGTTTAGCAAATTTGGATAACGATGCAAATATTCTCCATAATTACGATATTTCTTTCTTCTAACAACGGATAACAGATTGTATTTCTGCATTACACGGAGGATTGTTTTCGGATTATGATGTATTCCTTGTCTTTCAAGCCATATATGCACTCTACGATACCCATAAGTTTTACCACTTTTTTCTTGACAGTTCATTATCTTTTCCGCCAAAGGCAAGTCTTTTGCAGGTATATCCATTCGTGATACATAGGCGTAGTATCCGCTTCTTGAAACATTAAAAAATCTACACATTTCACTAATTGAATACTTTTCTTTATGACGATAGATAACCATGTATTTTACACTTGTTCTCACTTCCTTTCTGTGAGCGAGAGAAAATCCCGCATTAATGCATTTTCCATTTCCAATCTTTTAATCTGTGTTTCTTTTCTTGATATTTCATATTGTAGTTGTGACAACTTGCTTAATTGCTGAATAGATGGTGGTAGCAATTCACCATCTATTCTCGGCCTTCCTTTGGGTTTTATGGTTATTCCAGAGGCAAGTTTTTTCTGAGCCATATGATATCTGTAAACACAATTATCAATCTGCTTGTACTTCAATCCAAATTTTTCTCCAATTTCTTTCTTAGTTAAACCTTTTTCATACATTTCTATGATTTCTTTTTCGTATTCCTTCATATTTCGATATTCCCTTGGCATAAAAAATCCCCCTATGGTAGTTTATTATATTCTACCATAGGGGTCCTCTTTTTTCTATTGTCCATTTTTACTGGACCTGTTCAAAATCGGATTCCTTTTTTGATTTCACTTTGCCTTTAAAAAAATAGTTGTATATCTTAGCAAATTGTGGTAAGATAGAATTGCAACACAACCGAATAAAAAGAATGTTACGAGGAATGCTTGTTTTGGTAAAAAGTGTTTCTCTTTTCCTCGTGATGTTCTTTATTCTAGAGGTTGTGTTGCAGCAGTAAGAGAACACTTTTTCAGTGCGTAGTCTTACGGCTACGCACTTTTTTATTGAAAGAAGGTAGAGAAGATGAAATCAAGCAATAAAAGCTATTTTCGGGGACTAATCATAGGGTGCGTTGGGGCATTCGTTATGGCGAAAGGTATAGCTCTGTTATTGGAAACTATAGAAGAACTTGCGAAAATGGTAGCGGAGCAAGGACATAGCGTTTTTGATGCGTTTTTACATACATTCGGGGATGTTTTCGGCTTAATACTGCTTGTCGCAGGAGTTTATGTTATATATGAGGGTGCAAAAAAAGCAGGTGTTATAGCCGATAACTAAGAAGAAAAGAATAAAATAGTATGTTGACAATATCCTACAATTTGTATATAATATAAATTGTAGGATATATTTATTGTATAAATAATAGGAGGAAGCTATGAATATAAATACAGAAACAATTACTACCATGACAGAGGCAAATCAGAATTTTTCAAAGGTTGCCAGGGTGGCAGAGAATAACGGACAGGCGGTTATATTTAAAAACAACAAGCCGAAATTTTTGCTCATTGATGTAGACTCAAATTCATACTTTGATATTACTGATGACGAAAAAATTGATGTGGCGGCAAAAAGAATTATGACCAGATTCAAGCCTGCCTTTGAGGAGCTGGCAAAATGATTAAATTAAGTAAGGAAAAGGTGCTTTTGCTTCACCAGCTGATAGCAGAAGAAACAGGCGGAAGTGTTGGCGTCAGAGACATCGGGCTATTAGAAAGCGCTCTTAATAATGCGTATGCAACATTTGGCGGAGAAGAGCTTTATAAGAGCAAAGAGGAAAAGGCGGCAAGCCTTGGATTTTCTTTAATATCCAATCATGCCTTTGTTGATGGGAATAAGAGAATAGGTGTATATGTTATGCTGACATTTCTGGAAGCAGAAGGCATAAAAATGAACTGCACAAATGCGGATGTTGTTAATTTCGGTTTGTCTGTTGCTTCGGGCGAAATGAAATATGATGAAATTTTAAATTGGATAAATAAATTTAGAAAATAGTTTTTAAACTGAGGAGGATTAACATGAACAAACATGAACAGCTTGCACATAAATATTTTACCGAAGGGTACAACTGTGCACAGGCAGTATTTGCCGCATTTCACGAGGAAATGGGGATAGATGAAAAAACCGCGCTTAATATGTCCTCTGCCCTTGGAGGCGGTATGGGTCGGCTCAGAGAAGTGTGCGGAGCAGTCAGCGGTATGTTTATGGTACTGGGTACACTTTATGGATATGATGATGCAAAAGATGATGAGGCAAAGATGCTGCTCTACTCACGCGTGCAGGAAATGGCGGTGCAGTTTAAGGATGAGTACGGTACAATTATTTGCCGTGAGCTATTGGGTGTAGACGGTGCGCAGGCACCCACACCCACTCCGAGAAATCCCGAATTTTACCAAGAGCGTCCGTGTCTTGGCTTCGTGGTGAGTGCGGCACGCATTATGTCAGAATTTATTGAAAAAAATAAAGGCTAAAAAGAAATTGCGGCAAAATCTTTATATTTTGCCGCAATTTCTTTTTAGTCCTCAAAATCATCTTCGGGAAAGCTTCCGCGAAGAAACCAATCGGGCATAAATCCCGGAGGATAAAGCTCGGGGGCTTCCTCCTCCTTTTCTTTGCTTTCCACCGCCATGGGAGCAGAAAAATCCCCTAAAGAAAGCCGCGGCATCAGTTTTGCCGGCACGGCGTAGGTTATATAACACATTGGCTCATTGTTTTGCATGTAAATCACCTCAAGTAATTATATGAACAAAAAACATAATTATTGCCTTTTTGTATTTTTAGGTGTATAATATATGTCAGTGTAAATAAAACGAAAGGTCTGAATATATATGTTAAATAAAATCAAATCCGAAGCATCACAGGCGGCGGCGGAGCTTTGCGAGGCGGCAGGTCTTAAAAAAGGCGATATTTTCGTCGTTGGATGTTCCTCCAGCGAGGTAAGCGGTGAAAAGATTGGCACCCACAGCAGTGAAGAAGTGGGAAAAGCCGTGTTTGAAGGCTTTTACTCCGTTTTAAAAGAAAAGGGAATATTTCTTGCCGCACAGTGCTGTGAGCATCTTAACAGAAGCCTTGTTACAGAGCGTGAATGTGCGGAAAAATATAATCTTGAAGAAGTGTGCGTAGTGCCTGTGCCCAAGGCGGGAGGCTCCTTTGCCACAGCGGCATACAAGGCCTTTGAAAACCCTGTAGTGATTGAAGAAATAAAAGGTCACGCAGGCATTGATATAGGCGGTACGCTCATCGGTATGCACCTTAAAAGAGTGTGTGTCCCCGTTCGTCTTTCTGTAAAGAAAATCGGCGAAGCACCCATTATCTGTGCAAAAACACGCCCCCGTCTTATCGGCGGCGAGCGTGCAGTGTACAACTTCACCGAAGATGTGGTAAGATAAGCTGATTGAGAAAGGTTTGTTTTTATGGTTAAAAATAAAAAAACCCCCTCATTTTTAATGAACGTAATAATGATTGTATTTGCTCAAATTGCCGTTAAACTTCTGGGCTTTGTCTACAGAATGGTTATTACCAATATTGACGGCTTCGGCGATATGGGTAACGGATATTATAATTTCGGGTTCCAGATATATACCCTTCTTCTGGCGATAAGCTCCATCGGTATACCCAATGCTATTTCAAAGCTTGTGTCCGAGCGGTGTGCACTTGACGATTTTAAGGGTGCAATGCGAATTTTGCGTGTGGCACTTGTGCTTTTTGCCTGTGTGGGCACATTTTTCTCATTGGTAATGTTTTTCGGGGCACAGTTTATAGCCACATCAATTCTTGATGCCCCCCCTGCGGTGCATACAATCAGAGTTTTGTCACCTGCAATCCTTTTTGTGTCGGTTTCCAGTGTTATAAGGGGATTTTTTGCAGGTCAGCATAATATGAAAGCTACCAACACCAGCCAGGTTATAGAGCAGTTTTTAAAATGTGTTTCCACCATCCTTATTGTGCTTGCCATGGTTGGAAGTTCCCCCGAATATATGGCGGCAGGTGCAACCCTTGCCACAACAATTTCTACTCTTTTAAGCTGTGTATACCTTTTTATATTCTATGGTGCAAACAGAAAGGATATTAGGGAGAAAACCCTTAAAGCTCCCGAAATCAAGCTTAGGGGAAGCGGAGCTAAAATAGCGAAAATGATTCTGTGGGTATCAGTTCCCATTTCATTGGGTGCAATAGTGGCGTCCCTTAACAGAATTGTGGATATTATAACGGTGGTGCGAGGTGTTAAAATAGCCCTTGCAGGCAGTATGAGCGGCATAGAGCTTGAAAAAGAAGCTGTAAGGCTCAGCGGAATTTTAAGCAAGACCGATGTTTTGGTAAATCTTCCGTTAGCTCTTAACACCGCCTTTTCCACAGTGCTTGTTCCCACGGTAGCAGGTGCATTGGCGGTAAAGGATTTTGATACGGCAAGGCAGAAAATATCATTTTCCCTGCTTATATCAACGGTTGTTGCACTTCCCTGTGCAATAGGTTATATGGTGCTTTCAGGACCGATTCTTCATATGATATATCCCAATGCCAGTGACGGCGCACTCTTGTTTTCGCTGGTTGCCCCCACTGTGTTTTTCTCCGCAATGAGTCAGACTATCTATGGCTCACTTCAAGGTATGGGAAAAATATTTGTCCCAGCCCTGAGCGTCTTGTGCGGCGGTATTATAAAGGTTATCCTTAATCTGATTCTTATCCCTATCCCGAATATTAATATTTACGGTGCACCTATAGGAAGCATTGCATGTCAGGCGACGGCATTTATGATAAGCTTCTTTGTGCTCAAGAAAAATCTCCCCATGAAGCTCTCTTTCGGGAAGTATTTCCTTAAGCCCTTTATTTCTGCGGTTATAATGGGCGGATGTGCGATTTTTGCACATAAGCTGATTTTGAACTTTGCCGGAAACAGCATAGCCACATTGGGCGCAATCTGCATTGCCGGAGGAATATATTTTGTTATTATCGGAATACTTGGTGTATTTAGCAGAGAGGAGCTTTCGGCAATTCCATTCATCGGTAAAAAATTTAAAAAGAAATAATTTCCAAAAAGAAATTCTTTGAAAGAGAAGAATTTCTTTTTTTATTGGTTAAAATAACGTTGAAAGGATTGATTGCTATGTTTAAATATAAATATTTTCTTATAGCACTGGCGTTTGCGGTATTGTGCATTTTAAGGGTTGTTGTTGCAGATAGCGGAACGGGAGCAACATATGCCGTAACTTTTATATAAGGAGGCGTTAAATAAATATGCTGTCAAAAAAAGAGTACGCAAAAATTGTAAAAAGGCACAGCGGAAAATCTCCGATCGTAAAAGATACCTTAAGGGCGTTTTGGGTGGGAGGACTTATATGCACCATAGGGCAGTTTTTCCGCAATTTCTACTCTGCGCAGGGGCTTAATAAGGAAATGACGGGAACGGCGACGGGAATAACTCTGATTTTTATTGCCTCCATGCTCACCGCCATAGGCGTTTTTGACCAAATCGGAAAATTTGCGGGAGCAGGCACGCTTGTTCCCATAACAGGCTTTTCAAACTCCGTCACCTCCCCTGCCATGGAATTCAAGGCGGAGGGCTTTGTACCCGGTGCGGCGGCAAAAATATTCACGGTGGCAGGACCTGTTATTGTCTATGGAACAACCTCCTCCGTAATAGCAGGGCTGATATATTTGCTTTTTCTTAAATGAAAGGATGAATAAAATGCACAATGCAGGAAACGGAACAGTAATTTTTGATGAAAAACCTTCAATTTTGTCATATGCGGCAGTAGTGGGAAAAAAAGAGGGAGACGGCCCTCTGGGAAAATATTTTGATGAGATAGAAACCGATGCATATTTCGGAAAGCCTTCCTGGGAGAAGGCGGAAAGCGAAAATTTACGCAGAAGTGTGATGCACACCCTTGAAAAGGGAAGCTTCACTCCTGAAGATATGGATTTTGCAATTTCGGGAGATTTGCTTAACCAATGTATTTCCTCGGGCTATGCCTTAAGAGGGCTTAAAATTCCTTTTTTCGGTGTGTACGGCGCATGTTCAACCATGGCGGAAAGCCTTGTACTGGCAAGCCTCATTATTTCGGGAGGCGGTGCAAAAAACATACTCTGTGCCACCAGCAGCCATTTTTGCAGTGCGGAAAAGCAGTTCAGAACCCCTCTTGAATACGGCGGTCAGCGTACCCCCAACGCACAGTGGACGGTCACGGGCAGCGGAAGTGTGGTTGTTTCCGACGCAGAGGGCGGCCCCTCAATAGAAGCGGTAACTTGCGGCAGAATCATAGATTTGGGTGTTACCGACGTTGGCAATATGGGTGCGGCTATGGCGCCGGCATTCGTGGATACAATAAAGAGGCATCTTAATGCACTTAAAAGGGACATTTCTTATTATGACCTGATTTTATCGGGGGATTTGGGGATTATAGGAAAAAGCATTGCCAAGGAGCTTTTTTTAAAAGAGGGAATTGATGCGGGAGATAAATACGATGACTGCGGTGCAATGATTTTTGACCCCAATCTTCAGGACACCCATGCAGGCGGAAGCGGATGCGGATGTGCCGCCAGTGTACTTTGCGGATATATTCTGCCCGAAATGCAGAAAGGAAACTTAAAGAAAGTTCTTTTTGCCGCTACGGGGGCACTCATGAGCCCCACCTCTACCATGCAGGGGGAAAGTATACCCTCAATTTCGCATGCAATTTCTATTGAGGCATAAAAAAGGCAAAGCCTCCATAGTATGTAGTAAAGAGGTGATTCAATTGAAAAATAAGCCTGTTAAATATATCTTAATGGCGGCGGCACTAATGCTACCGCTGTTTTTGTTTCTGCATCATGTCTTTGCAAAAGAGGAACAAAAATACGCCTATATAACCTTTGATGACGGGCCCACATTAAATACGCCCGAGATAGTCGAAACTCTGGAGCAATATGGTGCCAGGGCTACTTTTTTTGTGCTTGAGGAAAGAATTGTCCGCTACCCCGACTTTATAAAGAAAATACACCACGCAAAAAATGCAATCGGGCTTCACGGAGTAAGCCACAGCGAGGCAATTTATTATACCCCGAATTCTCCGCTTGAGGAAATGGAGAAAGCCAACAAGGCTCTGGAAAATGTCTTAGGAAAAAGGAGCAAGCTTGTAAGGGTTCCTTTCGGGTCTGCGTACCGCCTCACAAAGAATCAGGCAAAAATTTTGGAAAACCACGGCTACAAAATATGGGACTGGAATGTGGATCCCCGTGACAGCGTGGGGCAAATCATTCCCGAAAGGGTAATGGCAAACCTTCGCCGTGACCTTAAAAAATGCAAGGGCGACGCCGTAATTTTACTGCACGACAGAAAAAGCACTGCAAGGCTTTTGCCTCAAATACTGGAGTGCTTAAAAGAGGAAGGATATACTATGCTTCCCCTTTCGGAAAGGCAGATACCGCTGAATCAATTGAGAAAGTAAGAAAATTTGACATTTAAAAAGGTTAACCCAAATTTCACTTTTGGTCGCAAAAGAATAAAACTTTTGTAAAGGATTATTTTTAGAATTTTGTATTGACAAAATAATCCTCTTGTGTTAAGATGATAGACGGCATATTATCCGGTTGCTATGGTTTGAGGTTTCTCCAACCCTTATCTTGGAACTCGGAGTTTTTGCCGAAAATATTATTTAGGAGGTTTCTTTATTATGTTAAAGGAAACAAAGCAGAGCATTATCGATCAGTACAAGCTTCACGAGGGTGACACAGGTTCTCCCGAGGTTCAGATTGCTATTCTCACAGAGAGAATCAATCACCTCAACGAGCATCTCAAGGTTTACAAGAAGGACCATCACTCAAGACGCGGTCTTCTCAAGATGGTTGGTCAGAGAAGAGGTCTTCTCAACTACCTTACAAAGGTTGACATCAACCGTTACCGTGCAATCGTTGAAAAGCTCGGTCTGAGAAAGTAATCTCAAAATAATTTGATTGGTATATGTCGGAGAGGCTTGGGTTTCTCCGACATATTAAAGTCAAAAAATTTTCCCGCAGGTAATCGAAAGGGCGGTTACGCTTAGGTGTTTACCACTTACTAAAGGGAATAAGGACAAGCTTGTTCTTTTTAGTAAGTGATAAACGACTACCCTTTCGAACAAAATATATTTTATTTGGAGGTATAGTTATGTTTAAGACTTTTGAAACAGAGTTCTGCGGCAGACCCCTTGTTGTTGAAACAGGTAAAATGGCACAGCTTGCAGGCGGAAGCTGTCTTGTTCGCTACGGCGAAACTGTTGTTCACGCAACTGCTACAGCTTCAGCAAAGCCCAGAGAGGGTGTTGATTTCTTCCCTCTGGCAGTAGATTACGAGGAGAAGCTTTATGCCGTTGGTAAAATCCCCGGCAGCTTCTTAAAGAGAGAGGGTCGTCCCACTGAGAAAGCAATCCTTGCTTCAAGATGTATCGACCGTCCCATTCGTCCTCTTTTCCCCAAGGACCTTCGTAACGACGTTGCAGTTGTTACCACAGTTATGAGCGTTGAGCCTGATAACGATCCCGTTGTAACGGCTATGATCGGTGCTTCTATCGCGATTTCTATTTCTTCCGTACCCTTTGCAGGTCCTATCGCAGGTGCAACCGTTGGTCTTGTTGACGGCAAGGTTGTGGTTAATCCTACAAAAGAACAGCGTGAAAAGAGCGAGATGTTCCTCACAATCGCAGGTACAAAGGAAAAGGTTAACATGATTGAGGCAGGTGCAAACCAGGTGCCCGAGGATTTAATGTTTGAGGGTATCATGGCAGCACACGCTGAAATCGCTAAAATGTGCGAATTTATCGAGGGTATTCAGAAAGAAATCGGAAAGCCCAAGTTCGATTATGAGCATATGGAGGTTCCCGAGGACGTTTACGAGGCAGTTAAGGAAATTGCTATCGAAAAGGTAAGAGCGGCTCTTGATACAGATGATAAGAATATCCGTGAAGAAAACCTTAAAGAAGTTTACAGCTTTGTTTATGAAGCGCTTGCTGATAGATTCCCTGAAATGGAAGGCGTAATTGACGAAGCTTTGTACAAGCTCCAGAAATATGTTGTTCGCCGCTGGATTCTCGACGATGGAAAGCGTGTTGACGGACGTGGTCTTGATGACATCCGCCCCCTTGCATCCGAGGTTGGAATTCTTCCCCGTACACACGGAAGCGGTATGTTTACACGCGGACAGACACAGGTTCTTACAACCTGTACTCTCGGTATGGTTTCCGAGGAACAGCTTCTTGACGGCATTGATGACGAGGAAACAAAGAGATATATGCACCACTACAATTTCCCCTCCTACTCCGTTGGCGAAACAAGAGCAAGCCGCGGCCCC
Organism: Clostridia bacterium; assembly: GCA_045636425.1. Classification (GTDB taxonomy): domain Bacteria; phylum Bacillota; class Clostridia; order UMGS1883; family UMGS1883; genus UMGS1883. The sequence goes on from JAZTXM010000005.1 coordinate 102,413, forward strand.
GGAAGAAGAGAAATCGGTCACGGTGCACTTGCCGAGAAGGCACTTGTTCCCGTTATTCCCTCAACAGAGGAATTCCCCTACACACTCCGTCTTGTATCCGAGGTTCTTTCTTCCAACGGTTCTACTTCTCAGGGTAGTATCTGCGGAAGCACACTTGCACTTATGGATGCAGGCGTTCCCATTAAAGCACCCGTTGCAGGTATCTCCTGCGGTCTTGTAACCGAGGGCGACCGCTACATCACAATGGTTGACATTCAGGGTCTTGAAGACTTCTTCGGCGATATGGACTTTAAGGTAGCAGGTACAAAGGATGGTATCACAGCTATCCAGGTGGATATTAAGATTGACGGTCTTAAGCCCGAAATCATCCGTGAAGCTCTTGAAAAGACAAGGGCTGCACGTATCAAGATTCTTGACGAGTGTATGCTTCCCTGCATAGCTGAGCCTCGCTGTGAGCTTTCAAAGTATGCTCCCAAGATTATCTCTACAACAATCGACCCCGAAAAGATTCGTGAGGTTATCGGCAGCGGCGGTAAAGTAATTCAGAGAATTGTTGCTGAAACAGGCGTTAAAATCGATATTGAAGAAGACGGAACAGTATTCTTTGCAACAACAGACAGCGAAGCGGCCCAAAAGGCACTTCGCATTGTACGCGGTATTGCAGGCGATATTGAAATCGGTGATATTTTCAGTGCCACCGTTACCAAGATTATGGACTTCGGTGCATTTGTTGAATATCTCCCCGGCAAGGAAGGTCTTGTTCATATCAGCAAGTTAGACACCAATCGCGTGGAAAAGGTTACCGATGTGGTAAATGTGGGTGACCGAATCAACGTTATGCTTGTAGAGGTTGACCGTATGGGACGCTACAACTTCTCAAGAAAAGATGCTCTCCTTGTTGGCGAAGGCGAGAAGACAGAAGAGTAATAATAATAATTAAACGGAGTGTCCCGGGGGGGCACTCCGTTATTTTATATTAACGGGGAAATTATGTATAAAATTCATTGTTTGAAAAACGGTATGCGGCTCGTTTATGAAAAGATGCCGCATACTAACACCGTGAGTATCGGTATTTTTGTCAAAAGCGGAAGTATGTACGAGACTGCAAAAGAAAACGGAATAAGCCACTTTATTGAGCATATGCTTTTTA